>WIAM01000082.1 GCA_015519965.1 Thermaceae bacterium | reverse complement strand
CCCCAACCCGCCCCATGCCGGTGTCGACCTTAACGTGCACGGTGGCCCCCGGCCGCAGCCTGGCCAGGGCCCGCGCAGCCTCGAGGGTCACCACCGTGGGGATGAGGTTTGCCTCGAGGGCATCTTCGGCCTCAGCGGGGTGAAGGCTCCCCAGCAGGTGGATCGGTGCTCGGATACCCGCTTTTCGCAGCTCGGCGCCTTCTGCCGCCGTGGCCACGGCCAGGCGAGCCGCGCCGGCCTCGAGGAGCGTTTTGGCCACAATCGCCGCCCCGTGGCCATAGGCGTTCGCCTTGACCACGGCGATGATCCGGGTTTTCGGGGAAATCCGCTTCGCCAAAACGCGGTAGTTCGCCGCAAGCCTCCCCAGGTCGATCTCCAGCCAGGTGGGGCGCATAGGAGCAGTCTACTGCGGGACACCTGTCCTCTCGGGACTCGCCTAGTCTGTAATCAGCCGCGCCCGGATGATCCATGAATCCCTCCCTCCTAGGCGCCCGCCAAAAAAAGCGGGCGCCTCCGCGTCTTGGGAGCGCCCGGCGCTGGTGTAGATTGATAGCAAGATGCCGATCTACACGCGAACGGGAGACCAGGGAACGACTTCACTCGTCGGCGGCGAGCGGGTTTCCAAGGACGACCCCCGCGTCGCCGCTTACGGCAGCGTCGACGAGGCCAACAGCTTCCTTGGTCTGGCGCGAAGTCTATTGCCCGAAACCCTGGGGGACCTCGATGCCCTTTTGAGCCAGATTCAGCACACGCTTTTTGAACTCGGGGCCGATCTGGCCACGCAGCCCGGCAGCCCGGCAGAGCGCTACGTCCGTCGGATCGAACCTGACGATATCAGCGAAGTGGAGGCGGCGATCGATCGCCTGGAAGCCGGGCTCCCGGCGCTCCGGCACTTTGTGCTCCCGAGCGGGACCAGCGCCGCCGCCGCCATCCACGTGGCCCGGGCCGTCGTCCGCCGCGCAGAACGGGAGGCCGTCGCCGCCGGAAAGAAGGCTGAAGTCAACCCGGAAGCCATCCGCTACCTCAACCGCCTTTCCGACCTCCTCTTTGTTCTGGCCAGAACGGTCAATCAGGCGATGGGGGTGGAGGAAACGCGTTGGGACGCGAGGGGAAAAGGATGAACCGGCTCGTGGTGCGGACGTTTTGGATCCGCCCCCACCCTTCGGGCCGGACGTTGCCGCCGGCGGGACCGCGCATGCGGGCGGTGTTCGAGGTGTTCCTCGAGGCCTTTCCCGAATACATGAGCTGCCTGGCCTACACCCAGTCCCCGAGACCCCCTCACGAGCTCTTCGTCTACGTCAGCGGGTGCGGGGGCCTTTTTCCCTGCGCCGCCGAACACCTGGCCCGGCTGCTCAAGGCGGCCTTTCCGAAATCCCGGGTGCTCCCCTACGGCCGGCCTTTCCGGGAACCCTCGGGCCGCTAGGTGGCCAAAGCGAAGCGCAGCATTACGATCGAGGAGAACCGATGGAGGCCATCAGCGCCAAGTGGCTCGGGAAAACGTACCTCGTCGCCGTTAAGGACCCCGGGCTCGCGGGGACGCTCAGGCACTTCTTCCGCCGTCGTTACAAGCGAATCGAGGCCGTCAAAAACGTCAGCTTCGACATCGGGGAAGGGGAAGTGGTCGGCTTTTTGGGGCCGAACGGGGCGGGCAAAACCACCACCCTCAAGATGCTCACCGGCCTCATTTACCCGAGTGCGGGCCAGGTGAAGGTGCTGGGGCACGTGCCTTTCGAGCGGCGGCCTGAGTTCCTCAAAAAAATCACCCTGGTCATGGGCAACAAACAGCAACTCATCTGGGACCTGCCGGTCCTCGATTCGTTAAAGATCAACGCCGCGGTCTACGAAATTCCCGATGCCGAGGCCAGGCGGCGGATCGGCGCCTTCGCCGAGATGCTCGATTTGGAAGAGGTCCTGAAGCAGCCTGTGCGTAAGCTCTCGCTGGGGCAGCGGATGAAGGCCGAGCTGATGGCGGCGCTCCTTCACCACCCGAAACTCCTCTTCCTCGACGAGCCCACCCTCGGCCTCGACGTCAACGCCCAGGTCTCGGTGCGGGCCTTCTTAAAGGCCTACCGGAGCCAGCACCGGGCCACGATTTTGCTCACCAGCCACTACATGGCCGACATCGCCGCCCTCGCCGAACGGGTGCTCGTCATCCACCACGGCGAGCTCATCTTCGACGGGCCCCTCCGCCTTCTGGTCGCCCGCTTTGCCCCCTACCGCGAAGTAAGCCTGGAGTTCGACGCGCAGATTTCGCGAGACGCCCTCGCCGCCTACGGCGAGGTCGAAGCCCTCGAGGGCCAAAAGGCCCGCCTGCTCGTTCGCCGGGAAAAGCTGACCGAGACCGTCCGCAACCTGTTGGCAGAATTTCCGGTTCGCGACCTGACCGTGAGCGAACCCCCGGTCGAGGATGTGATCGCCAAAGTGTTCACCGCCGGGAGGGTGGCGTGAGGTGGCTCCTGAAAAAAGCCGCGGTGCTCCTTTCCACCTACCACGCCTACATGCTCGAGTACCGCGGCGAAATCCTCTTCTGGCTCCTTTCCGGCATCACCCCCTTTTTCTTCATGGCGGTCTGGATGGAGGCCGCCGGCCAGGGCTATACCGAGATCTCGACCGACCAGTACGCCCGCTATTTCTTTTTCGTCTTCCTCACCCGTCAGCTCTCGCTGGTCTGGGTCAGCTGGAACCTGAGCGAATCCATTCGCACCGGCACGCTCTCCTTCCGCCTCTTGCAACCGCTCGACCCACTCTGGCACCATCTCGCCGACCACGTGGCCGAACGCGGCGTCCGGGTGCCGCTGATGGTCCCGATCTTCATCGTCTTTACCCTCCTCTACCCCGGCACGCTCACCTGGCCGGGCTGGGAACGGGCGCTGCTCGGGCTGGTGGCGGTGGCGCTCGCGTTCTTGACCAACTTCTTCGCCAGCTACATTCTCGGATTGCTGGCGCTTTGGTTTGAAGACGCGGTCGAGCTCTCCGAAGTCTGGAACGTACTCATCACCTTCTTCTCCGGCATGCTCGCTCCCCTCTCCCTCTATCCGGAGACAGTGCAAAAAGTTCTGGCATGGACGCCCTTTCCCTACCTCGTCTACCTGCCGAGCGCGCTCTGGTCGGGCATGCCCGTCGCCGCCGGCTGGCCGCTGGTGATCCTTTTGGGCTGGACTCTCCTCTTCTACCTCGTCTCGCGCGGCCTCTGGCGACTCGGGCTCAAACACTACAGCGCCATGGGGGCCTGAGATGCGTCCGCTGAAGCTGATCCTCACCTTCTGGTCGGCAGCGCTGGCCAGCCAAATGGAGTACCGGGCCAACTTCGTCATGGCGACCATCGAGGCGGTCCTCGAGGCCGTAGGCAAGCTCTTCGGCGTCTACCTCTTCTACACCACCGGCTTCAGCTTCGGGGGTTGGCGCTGGCAGGAAGCGCTCCTCGTCTTGGGCATGGCCACGCTGGTCGACGCCTTCTTCATCGGCGTTTTAAACCCCAACCTGCGACGGATCTCCGAACACGTACAAAAGGGCACCCTGGACTTCGTGCTGCTCAAACCTGTCGACAGCCAGCTCTGGATTACCACCCAATACTTCTCGGTCGTCGGCGTGCCCTTCTTCGCATCCGGCCTCATCATCGTGATCTACGCCGGCCTCAGCGTGCACCTGCCCGTCCTTGGCTGGCTCTTGCTCGCCGCCGCCGCCATCGCCAGCCTGGCCCTGGCCTACGCCATCGGCTTCCTTTTCGCCTCCACGGCGATCTGGTTCGTAAAGGTCTTCAACGTCGTCTTCTTCCTCAACGCCCTGGTCTGGACCGGCCAGTACCCGGTGAGCGCTTATCAGCGACCGTTCCGCATCTTCATGACCTACGTGCTGCCCATCTATTTCATGACCACGGTCCCCGCCGAACTCGCCCTCTCCCGTCAAAGCCCCGCCGCCCTCCTCCTCGCCTTTGGCGTGGCCGCCATCGCGCTTTTTGCCAGCCGTGCCTTTTGGCGGTTCGCCCTTCGCTACTACACCTCGGCCTCGAGCTAAAGCATCGTAAAATCGCAGAGATGGAGTTGAACCTGATCACGCTCATCGTTCTCCTTCTCGCCTATCTCTTTGGCTCGGTGCCCGCTGGCGCCATCATCGGAAGGCTCTACGGCGTCGACATCCAAAAAGTCGGCTCGGGGAACATCGGCGCCACCAACGTCCAGCGGACCCTCGGCTGGTTCCCGGCCATCATCGTGGCCCTCTTCGACGTCTTCAAGGGCGGCATCGCGGTATGGATCGCACGGGCGGTCGGCATCGAGGGCCCCCTGCTCGGCGGCGTCGCGGTGGCCGCAGTCCTCGGGCACAACTTTCCCGTCACCCTGCGTTTTTCCGGCGGCAAGGGTGTCGCGACCAGCCTGGGAACGGTCTTCTTCCTCGACCCCGAGGTCGCGCTCTACGCCGCACTTTTAGGCATCACCGTGATCCTCCTCACCCGCTATGTTTCCGCCGGCAGCCTCACCGGATCGGTCGGGGCCGTGGCCCTCGCCCTGGCCCTTTCGCGCCCTTCGTGGGAGGTAGCCACGCTGGTGATCCTGGCTGCCCTGATCTTCTTCACCCACCGCGAAAACCTGAGGCGTCTGTGGCGGGGGAAGGAGCGCCGGATTGGTGAGAAGGCCCCGAACGGCCCGGCCTCGGCGGACTCCCAGACCTGAGCCGAACGACCCCAAAGCCAGCGCTTAGATCGCCTCGGGCTTCGGCTCGCGCTGCATGAGTTCCATCAGGATCGAGGCCGGGTCGGCGCCCTCCACCGCCACCCGGTAAACCGCGCGCACGATGGGCAAGTCGGTGCCGGTGGCCTCGGCCCAGGCGAAAACCGCGCGCACCGTCCCCAAACCTTCGACGGTCTTCCCTTCGATGCCCTGGCCTAAAACAATACGCTCGCCGGCCCAGCGGTTCCTCGAGTGGCGGCTGGTCGCGGTAGCCACCAAATCCCCGAGCCCCGAAAGGCCGTAAAAGGTCTCGCTTCGGGCCCCAAAGGCCGCCCCAAAACGAATGATCTCCGCCAGGCCTCGAGTTAAAAGCGCGGCCTTGGCGTTGTCGCCGAGGGCCAGACCATCGACCATACCTGCCGCCAAGGCGATCACGTTCTTGAGCGCGCCCCCGAGCTCGACGCCGACCAGATCGCGACTCGTATACACCCGGAAGATCGGTCCCGAAAAAACTTCCTGCACCGCCCGCGCCAAAGCGGGGTCCTCGCTCGCCACCACCGCCGCGGCGGGGAGGAGGCGGCCCACCTCCTCGGCGTGGTTGGGCCCGGAGAGGGCCGCGACCCGAGCAACGCCGGTGATCTTGGTGATCACCTCGCTGGGGCGGGCCAGGTGTGCCCCCTCGAACCACAACCCCTTGGTGGTGCTGACGTAGGCGGGTGCCTTTGGCAGCTGCGCCAGGACTTCGGGGAGGGCCCTCGAGGGCAGCGCCACCACGGCAAACGCCGCCCCCTTGAGGGCTTCTTCGGGATCGGCCGTGGGTTGAACGTAGGGCGGAAGCACGACCCCGGGCAGGCGATCGCGGTTCTCCCGGAGCCGCCTCAGCGCCTGGGCCTGGCTTTCCCGCCGCGCCCAAAGACCGACCGGCACCCCCTTGGCACCGAGCACCACGGCCAACGCCGTACCCCACGCACCCGCGCCAAAGATCGCAACCTTCAAGGCATCACCTCGAACGCTTCATACCAAGCGGCAAATAGGAGCAACACCGCCCCCAGCACGAAGCTCCGGAGCAATACCCAAAGCCCCTGGCGGTACCCCTTCCCCGCGAGGACGTCGCCGAGTAGCCCGAGGCCGCCGAAGACCACCGCGTTGTACCCGCCGAGCTCGAGAAGGATCACCGGCAGGTGCAGCAAAAAACGCTCCCAGGGAATGACCGCGGGCGAGAGGGCAATTCCCAGGACGTAGTAGCGAGCCAGGTTCAACACCAACGCCGGAATGCCAAAAAGCAGCGCCGGGCTCAGCGTGGTCAGGATCAGGCCCCGGGTGAAGTTCCAGTAAAAGATCACAGCCGCCAGCGTCAGCGGCCCGTACTCGACCGCGCGATCAAGCCCGATCTGGTTCAGCGCCCCGCCCACGAGCCGCTGCACGAGCAAGGCCACCTTAGGATCGCCGTAGGCTCCGAGTGCCCCCAGAATGAAGGCGCTAAAAAGGACGGCGTTGGTAAAGAAAAAGAGTCGCCGCCGGTTCGAAAGCTCAAAAACCAGCGCCCGCCACCATCCCCGCAACCGGCCTCGGGTAAGGGAAAGGACGAAGGTCAGGCTGAGGAGCAAAAAGAGCGGGCCCATCCAGGGCGTGACGAGCCACTTCGGCAACAAGCCCCCATCGGGACGCCAAAAGATACTCCGAGCCTCGTCGCCCCGCACCTCAACGACCACCGAGCCGCCGTGGTCGTCCCAGGCGGCGGGGAACTTGACCACCGCGCCGTCAGCGCGGGGCTCGACCTCGGGAGCCTCGAGGTTGACCTCGAGGCCCGGCGGCGGTGGTGGAAAGGCCATCGCCTTCTCAAGAATCTCCAGCGCCCGTTCGGGAGATTGGCCCAGCGCTTCATAGGGGTTTGCACTCAGTTTCCCCGAAAGCCACTCGGTGACCGCCTGGCGGGCGACATCCGCCGGCGATTGGGCCAGCGAAAGCAAGAGCAGCGGAAAAACGAACCACGTAAGCGCTCGCATGCGCCCATCATAAAAGCGCGGGCCTATGCCCGCCCGCGCCCGAAGCGCACAACGAGGAAGGGTAGGAAAAGACTCAAGGCGGAAAGCAGCCAAAGGGCCAAGGAGATTGGGCTTTGGAAGAGGAACCCGACATCGCCACCGCTAATGGCCAGGGCCCGGCGCAGATTGACCTCCATCAGGTGGCCGAGGACCAGCCCCAGGATCATCGGAGCCAGGGGAAAGCCGAACTTCCGCATCAAATAGCCCCACACCCCGATCCCGGTCATGAAGAGGAGATCAAAAGCACTGTTGTTGACCGCGTACACTCCGACGAAACTTAATGTCACGATGGCCGGAATCAAAAACCAGCGCGGCACGGTGAGGATGCGCGCGAACACCCCAACCAGGGGCAGGTTCAGGACCAGGAGCATGAGGTTCCCGATGTACATCGAGGCGATCAGCCCCCAGACCACCTCGGGCCTCTGCTGAAAGATCATCGGACCGGGAGTGACGTTGAACATCATCAAGGCCCCAAGGAGCACCGCCGTGGTTCCGCTTCCCGGTACGCCGAGGGTGAGCATGGGTACCATGGCCCCGCCGGCGGCGGCGTTGTTGGCCGCCTCGGGGGCAGCGACGCCGCGGGGATCCCCCTGCCCGAATGTTCCCTCCCGGTCAACCAGCCTTTTTTCCGTGGTGTAGGCCACGGCGCTCGCGATCGAGGCCCCGGCCCCGGGCAGCACACCGATGAAGAACCCGATCACAGAACCGCGCAAAATGGTCCAGAGCGTACTGAGAAAGACCATGAGCGACACCCGCGTCGAGGTCACACGCATTTGCCTCGCCGAGCCAAGGAAGCTTTGCTCCATCAACACCAGAACCTCGCTGATGGCGAAAAGGCCGATGGCGACCACGAGAAAGTCGATGCCGTCGTAGAGCTTGAGCTCGCCAAACGTGAAGCGGGGAAGCCCGCTCCCGGGATCGAGGCCCACGGTGGCGAGCATCAACCCGAAAACGCTGGAGATCAGCGCCTTGACCGGATCTTTTCCCGCCAGGCTGGCAAGGGTGGTAAAGGCGAAGACCATGAGGGCGAAGTACTCTGCAGGGCCGAATCGGATCGCCCACCCGGCCAGCGCCGGTGCAAAGAGCGTCAGGCCAATGACCGAAAGCGTGCCCCCGATAAACGAGGAAAGCGCCGAGAGCGCCAGCGCCTCACCCGCGCGTCCCCTTTGCGCCATCGGATAGCCGTCGAGGGTGGTGATCACCGCGCCCGCGTCCCCGGGGACGTTGAGGAGAATGCTCGAGATACGCCCGCCGTACTCGGCGCCGTAATACACGCCGGCCAGCAAAATGAGCGCCGATTCCGGCGGCAGTTTGAGGGCATAGGCGATGGGGATCAAAATAGCCACCCCGTTGACCGGACCGATGCCGGGCAACGCTCCGATGAGGGTTCCCAGAAACGCACCGGCGAAAGCCAGGGCCAGGTTCAGCGGCAAAAGGGCAACCGCGAAGCCGCCCGCGAGCTGATGCCAAACGTCCACCGACGCCTCCTATGCGGGCCACCACTGGCCCAGGGGAAGGGGGATCCCAAGCCCAAAGACGAAGATGAGGTAAAGCGCGAGCGAAAACCCAAAGCCCGCCGCCGCACCCTTGCCCCACGAAGCCCCGAGCCATCGGGCCACAAACGCCACTTCCAGCGTTGTGGCAAGGACGAAGCCAAGCGGCAGGAGGAGCTCGCTGTAAACAACGAAACTCGCGATCACTGCGAGCTGCCCTTTCCAGGCGGGAAAGCCAACCCCTACCCCGGCAGCAGGCCGGAAGACCATGAAGAGCGAAAGGCCAAGGAGTACCGCCGAAAGCAGGAGCGGAAAGGCCCGGGGGCCGAGCGGGTCGGCGAGGTAGCCGGCCTCGAGGCCTTTGGCCTCGAGGCCGTACCAAAGCGCGAGCGCCAGCAGGAAGAGTCCGACAAAACGATCAGCACGCACGTCTATTTGATGAGTCCGAGCGAGCGCGAGAGCTCCCGGAAATCCTCCACCTGTTTCTTGACAAAGGCCTCGAACGCTGCCCCACCCTTAAAGAAGGGGGCAAGACCGCGTCCGGCGCGGATCTTGGCCCACTCCGGGGAGGCCTCGACCTTTTTCATCGCCTCGACCCAGAACGCGTAAGCGTCGTCTGGAACGCCCGGGGGCATGTAAAAGCCCCGCCACACCGCCCACACCGCGTCGTAGCCGAGTTCCTTGGCTGTCGGTACCTCGGGCAGGGCCGGAAGACGGGCTTCGCTGAGCACGGCCAGGATCCTCACCTTGCCCGCCTTGTACTGCTCGATGGTCTCCGAAGCATCGCCGGGAAAGACCTGCACAAAGCCACCGAGCAGGGAAGTGAGCGCCTCTCCCCCACCGCTAAAGGGCACGTACTTAATCTTCCGGGGATCAAGACCCGCCGCCTTGGCCAGGAGCAAAACCTTCATGTGATCCTGGCCGCCGACCGCGCTCCCACCACCAAAGGCGATGGCGCTGGGATCCTTTCTCAGATCGGCGATGAGGGCCTCGAGCGTTTTCCAGGGCGCATCCGGCCGCACGGCGATGACGCCAAAATCGGCGCCGAGCGCCGCGAGCCAGCGGACGTCGTCCCCGGAAAAGCCGCCGTATTTGCCCTGGGCCAACCTGAGCGTCGTCGCCGGCGAGGCCGCAACCAAGAGATTGGCATCGCCCTTGCGCTTGGTCACCACGTGGGCGAAGGCCACCCCGCCCCCACCCCCGGGCATGTTGGTCACCTTAACCGGTCGGGGAACGATGCCGAGGTCATAGAGCAGCTTGCCCACAGTCCGGCAAGTGAAGTCCCACCCACCACCGGGGTTGGCCGGGGCCACGCACTCCACCCCGGCGGGCTGGAAAGCCAGGGCCCAGCCCAAAAGGCCGAACACCACCGCCACCTGCGCACCTCTCCACAGTCCGCGCATGGCTACCAACCTCCTTTGCTTTTCCCCTCAGTTTACCACCCGCCCAATACCCCATTCCCGACGCGAGAAAACCCCAAGCGCATCGCCAAACTTGACATCAAAGGGGCCGAATGCTAAATTCAAGCTTGCTTGGGCGGTTAGCTCAGCTGGCCAGAGCGCCCGCCTCACACGCGGGAGGTCACTGGTTCAAGTCCAGTACCGCCCACCACGAGGAAAACGGCCGGGGATAACCTCCCCGGCGCGTTTTTTTGCCTCCCACCGATTCACTGGCGCTTTCCAGCCCGGGGAAGCGTCACGGCGCCGGCATGCATATCGGAGCTAGGGGAAAATCCGAAAGGGATTTTCATACGCTGGCGATAAGATGGGAGGGCATGGATGCCTACGGCCCCATCATCAGCCAAATCACCTTCGGTGGCCTGGCCGGTCTGGTGAGCGGCTACACCCTCAAGAAGCTGGGGAAGCTCCTGGCGCTGGTGCTGGGCGCGCTGTTCATCGCCGTACAGCTTCTGGCCTACGCCGGCTACATCGAAGTCAACTGGACCAGAATCCAAAAGGACGTCGAGCCGCTCCTCGACGAGGCCACGCTCAAGAGTTTTTGGCAAAAGCTCCTCGATGTGCTCACCTACAACGCCCCCTTCGCCGGAGGGTTTACCGCCGGACTGGTTTGGGGCTTGAAAAAAGGCTAAGCGAGCCCCATGAGCCTTTCAACATGCCAGAGCGACCATAACCAGCAGTACCCGTCCTTCGGGGCCCCCGCCGTGGCGTTCGCCACGGCGGGGTGCTTAAAACCAAGCCGAGACCCCCGGGGCTCTTCCGGGGGTCTCGACCGCTTTCTCATTGTGAGCGGACCACCAAATTGAGGATCTTGCCCGGAACGTAGACCTCCTTGACGATCTCTTTGCCCTCGAGGAAGCGCTGAACGTTCTTGTGGGCCCGGGCCGCCGCCTTAACCTCATCCGGGCTGGCCTCGGCCGACACCTGGATACGGCCGCGGACGCGACCGTTGACCTGCACCACGATCTCGACGGTATCCACCTTTAACGCCGACTCGTCGTATTCGGGCCACCCTGCCAAGAACACCGAGGCATCATCGAAGATCCGCCACAGCTCCTCGGCGATATGGGGGGCAAAGGGGGCGAGGAGGCGCAGGAAGTCCATGAGCGCCCTCTTGTAAACCGAGGTCACGGGACGGGTCTTCCTGTAATCGTAGAGGGCGTTCAAAAGCTCCATGAGGGCGGCGATGGCGGTGTTGAAGTGGAACTCTCGGGTGTCCTCGGTGACCTTCTTGATCGCCGCGTTGAGGGCCCGCCAGAGCTCTCGCTCCTTTGCCTCAAGACCATCGGGGTCGAAATCCGGAGCGACCTCGGCGAGCTCGTTCCGGTCTTCCTGGAAACGACGCCACACGCGGTTGAGAAAGCGCCAAGCCCCGGACACGCCCTCCTCGGTCCAGACCATGTCACTCTCCGGGGGCGCGGCGAAGAGGATGGTAACGCGGGCGATGTCGGCGCCCTGCTCCTTGACGAAGGGCCCGACCATCACCCCGTTGCCCAGCGACTTGCTCATCACCGCGGGCTTCCAAAAGTGCATCTTGCCATCTTCCCCGGGCTTAAGCTCCGCGCCCATCTTTTTGAGCGTGTCCAGGGAAAGCTCGCGGACCTCGAGCTCAAGCCGGAGCCGGGCTTCTTCGGAGAGCACCACCCGCTCGCCCTCGACCTCAACCGGGCCGTAATCGGTCCAACCAAGGACCATCCCCTGGGTAAAAAGGCCCTCGAAGGGCTCGTCCACCCCCACCAGGCCCATGTCGTAGAGCACCTTGGTGAAAAAGCGCGAGTAGAGGAGGTGGAGCACCGCGTGCTCGATGCCGCCGATGTACTGGTCGACTGGCATCCAAAAGTCCGCCTGCTGGCGGGAAAAGGGCAGCCTGGCGTTCTTCGGATCGGCATAGCGGAGGTAGTACCAGGAAGAATCGACGAAGGTGTCCATGGTGTCCGGGTCGCGCCGGGCGGGACCACCGCATTTCGGGCAGGTGGTTTCGATGAACTCGGGGTGGGCCTCGAGCGGGCTCTTCCCCTTCGGCCGGATCTGCTCGACGTCCTTGATCTCCGGCAACCTTACCGGGAGTTCTTCTTCAGGCACCGGGACCACGCCGCAGCGCTCGCAGTGGACCATGGGAATAGGGGTCCCCCAGTAACGCTGGCGGGAGATGAGCCAATCGCGCAAGCGGTAGTTCACCGTGCCCTTGCCGATCCCCTCGGCTTCGAGCCAGGCGATGACCTTCTTCTTGCCCTCTTCCGAAGGCAGGCCGTCGAACTGGCCCGAGTTGACCATGACCCCCGCACCCTCAAAGGCCTTGGTGAGGGGCTCGGCGAGCTCGCCGGATTCCGGCCGGATCACGAGGCGAATCGGCAGGTCGTATTTCTTGGCGAACTCGAAGTCGCGCTGGTCGTGGGCGGGTACGGCCATGATCGCACCGGTGCCGTAGCCCATGAGTACGTAGTCGGCGATGTAGATGGGAATGGCTTCCTGGGTGGCGGGGTTGATCGCGTAGGCGCCGGTAAAGACCCCGGTTTTCTCCCGGTCCTCGACCTGTCGTTCGATCTCGCTCTTTTTGCGGGTGGCCTCAATGTATGCCCGCACCGCCTCCGCCCGGTCGGGCGAGGTGATCTCGGTCACCAGGGGGTGTTCGGGGGCCAGGACCATGAAGGTGGCACCGAAGAGGGTGTCGGGGCGGGTGGTGAAGACGCGAATCGCCTTGCCCGGGTGGTCCTTGACCTTAAAGTCGATCTCAGCGCCTTCGCTCCTGCCGATCCAGGCCCGCTGCATGGCCTTGACCCGTTCGGGCCAGCGCTCGAGCTTGTCGAGATCCCGGAGCAAACGCTCGGCGTAGGCGGTAATCCGCAGGTACCACTGCTCGAGCTCCTTTTTCTCAACCAGCGTGTCCTCGTGACGCCAGCACCGACCGTCAATAACCTGCTCATTCGCGAGCACGGTCTGGCACTTGGGGCACCAGTTCACTTCGGCCTTGGCCCGGTAGACCAGGCCGCGCTCGTACATCTTGATGAAGAACCACTGGTTCCAGCGGTAATAGTCGGGCTCGCAGGTGGTGACCTCGCGATCCCAGTCGTAGAGGATGCCCATGAGATTGAGCGAGGTCTTGGCCCGTTCAATGTTCTGATACGTCCACTCCCGGGGATGCAAACCGAATTTCAAGGCCGCGTTCTCGGCCGGAAGCCCAAAGGCATCCCAACCCATGGGGTGGAGCACCGAATACCCCTGCATCCGCAAGAACCTCGCCAGGGCATCCCCCATGGTGTAGTTCTTCAGGTGCCCCATGTGGAGGTCCCCGGAAGGATAGGGGAACATCTCCAGGACGTAATACTTCTTCCCTTCCTCCTTGGCCTTCATCAGGCCGGTTTCCTGCCAGTATCGCTGCCACTTGGGCTCGATCGCGTGTGGGTTGTACTTTTCCATCTCGCCTCCCAAAGCCAAAAGCGGTCTAGCCCATTGCGTGGGCTCACCGCGACGCATGACCAACCGACACCATCGGCATAGAGTATACGCCCTTAAAACCGAGGCCCAGTTGTCCCGTTGTCATCCGCCGCGAGGGGGCGTAGGGTGGATCTTGATGCTCACCATCGGCGAAGTGGCCAGGCGATCGGGCGTTTCCAGGGATGCCCTCCGCTTTTACGAACGCATCGGGTTGTTGAAGCCCCACGCAAGAAGCGAGGCCGGCTACCGGCTCTACGACGCGAGCGCCGTCGAGCGGGTGCGCTTTATCAAACTGGCCCAGGGGCTCGGCTTCCAGCTCGAGGAGATCGCCAGCATGCTGGAGGTCATGGCCGAGGGCAAACCCCCTTGCGCCCACGTGCGGGCCATGCTCGAGGAAAAGGTCGCCGAGATCGAGGCCAAGATCGATGCCCTCACCAAGCTCCGGGACGATCTCAAAGCCCGCCTGGATTGGGCCAGGCAGCACCCGGACCCCGCCTGCGACGGCAAGAACACCTGCGTCTACCTGGAACCGCCAGCTCCCCTCACCTGAGCGCCTAACCAAAAAGGTAGACTGAACCCTGAGGAGGTTTCATGTTACCCGAAGTTTGGGTGCTCGGTCTCGAACGGGCCCTGGTCGACCGTCAGGTCACCGACGGGCGCATGACCGATACCCTGATCGCCCGAATCAGGAAACTCGCAGAGGAAAACCCCGATGCCCACCTGCTCTTCACCAGCACCCGGCCGCTCGGCGAAGTCTACGGCACGTTGCTCCAGGCGCTCGGTCACGCCTTCCTCGCCTCGGGGAAAGTCGCCATCGCCTACGATCGCGGCGCCGGGGTCTTCATCCCCGGACCGGTGACCCGGAAGATTCAGCGCTTCGCCGCGCTCGATGCCCGTTTGCTGGCGGTGTTCGAGGAAGCCCGCCGAGGTCTTTTCGAGTGCTGCGACATGGAGCTGGGCTGGAGCTGCCTCACCTACCACCTCGCGGGCTACGAATTCAGCCTCGGCGTTCGCCCAAATGCCCCCGAGGACACCGAAGAAGCTCGCGAGGTCACTGAAAAGGCCATCCCTTTCCTGATCCGGCTCATCGCCCAATCCGCCCTCGACCAGCTCCCCGGCCCGAAAGCCACCGCCTCTCCGGCTGACGAGGCGGCAAAACTCCAGCGCCGCGCCACCCAGGAGCTCCTCTTCGATGGTCTGGTGGAAAGCCTGTTGAACGAAAGCCCCGAGCTCGCAGGGGTGCTCGAAAAACCGGAAGAAGTCTACCTGCACCCCCCTGAATGGCTGCAGATCGACCTCAGCTTCACCCCGGGGCGGGAAACCACCCTCAGGGCTAAGCAGCTCGATCTCGTCGGGGCGTTCACCGACGCCTGCGACCACTGGGGCCTTAAGCGACCCAAGGCCCACGTCGTCGGCGCCGCCCGGCACGACTTGGCACTCATCCAGGCCCTGCAATCGTCCGGGGAAGTCCACGCCGCGTGCCCGGAAAACGCCGAACCCGAGGTCCGCGCCTGGATCGAAACCCACGGCGGCACCGTCTATCCCCGAGGTTTCCCCGAAAAAGCCCTTGACCTTGGACCTATGTCCACCCCCTAGGCTGAGGCCAGGAGGTGGACGATGAAACTGAAGATCGAAGGAATGACCTGCACCCACTGCGCCCGCACCGTTGAAGAGGCGCTCAAGAGCGTGCCTGGCGTCGTACGGGCCAAGGTCAATTACCTGAAAAAGGAAGCCGTGGTTGAAGGGGAAGCCGATCTCGCCGCGCTGGCCAAATCCGTAGAAGCAGCTGGCTACAGGGCGATACCTAAGGAGGTGGCATGAACTTCGAAGCACGCACCTTTGACCTGGTGATTGTGGGGAGCGGATCGGCCGGTGTCGCCGCATCCCTCGAGGCCCGGGGAAGGGGAGCCCGGGTTGCGCTCATTGAAGGTGGTGTCTTGGGCGGGACCTGCGTCAACGTAGGGTGCGTACCCTCAAAGGCCCTCCTGCGCGCCGCCGAAGCCAAGCACCTCGCCGAGCACCCCCGGTTTCCCGGCGTCAGTTCGCAAGGCGCGGCGCTGGACTTTGCCGAGGTGATGCGGCAGAAAGACGACCTGGTGGCGGGCCTGCGTAAGGCCAAGTACCAGGACGTCCTCGAGGCCGCAGGCGTGGAGATCCTTCACGGCCACGCGCAGTTTACCGACGCGGAAACGCTCGTCGTCGGGGACAAACCCATCCGGGCCCGGGCCTTTCTCGTCGCTACCGGCGCCGACCCCGTTCTCCCACCGATTCCCGGCCTCGCGGAGAGCAAGCCCTGGACCTACCTGGATGCCGTGGCCGCCAAATCGCTGCCCGAGAGCCTGGTGGTGATCGGGGGCGGTCCCATCGGCCTCGAGCTGGCCCAGGCGTTCGCTCGCATGGGGAGCCGGGTCACGGTGATCGAGGCCATGCCTCGCATCCTACCCGCCGAGGACGAGGCCCTGACCGAACGCCTCTCCCACTATCTGAAAGAAGAGGGCATCGAGATTCTTACCTCGGCCCGGGTGAGCGGCGTCGAGCGAAACGGAGGCTACCGCGTCCATACCGAGGCCGGGGTTTTTGAAGCCGAGAGAGTGCTCGTCGCCACCGGCCGCAGGCCACGAACCGCGGGCCTCGGGCTCGAAGAGGCGGGCGTCGCCCTCGAGGCCTCGGGAGCCATCAAGGTCGACGAACGCCTCGCCACCACCAACCCGCGCATCTTCGCCGCTGGCGACGTGGCCGGTCTGCCCCAGTTCGTCTACGTGGCCGCCCAGTCAGGCAGGATCGCGGCCAAAAACGCCCTCGGCGCCACCGAACCCCTCGACCTCAACGCGCTCCCCAGGGTCACGTTCACCGATCCGGCCCTGGCCGCGGTAGGCCTGACCGAAAGGGAGGCGAGAGAACGCTACGGTGAAGGGGTGCGGAGCGCGGTCCTCGAGCTCAGCGACCTGCCCCGGGCGCTCGCGGCCTTCGATACCCGGGGGCTTTTCAAGATCGTGGTCGACGCCGAAGGCACCGTGCTGGGCCTGCACGTCCTGGCACCGGAAGCCGGCGACGTTTTGCAGGAAGGCATCGTGGCCGTCAAATACGAACTCAACTACCGCGACCTCATCGACACCTTCCATCCCTACCTCACCCTCGCCGAAGGGGTACGACTCGTCGCCCAGGCGCTCGACACCGACGTGCACCAGCTCTCGTGCTGCGCATGAGCGTCGTTACCGGCGAAAGGAGGCGGCATGAAGGGCAAGGTGCTGATCGTCGCGATTTTAGGGCTTTTGGCGGTTTCGTTCTGGGTATGGTCGCGCCAAACTCAACAGGCGAACGGTCGAATTGGCCTCGAGGTGGGCGACCGCCCACCCCCCTTCCAGCTCACCGACGCCTGGAACCGACCCATCGATCTTCCCACGCTCACCGACGGCAAACCGGGGTTGATCTTCTTTACCGCCACCTGGTGCACCCCTTGCGTCCAGGGGCTGCGCGAGCTCCAGCGTTTCGAAGCCGATGCGGGCCCGCGCTTTAACGTCCTCGTCGTCTTCGTCGATCCCAACGAGACCGAGGATGATGTGCGAGCCTATCGCGATCGCTACGGCTTTCCCAGCCGCTGGTACTTCGCCAAAGATCCCGGCCAGATGACCCTCGACTACCGGGTTCAAGCCCTCGACACCAAATACCTGATCGACGCCACAGGCGTCATTCGCTTCAAGAGCCTCTCCCCCGCCGATTACCGGACCTGGGCGCGGGTGTTCGCCGAGGTGGGGGTCGGGCCGTGAACCTCCTGGCCTACGCCCTCACCGCCGGCGCCTTCGCCACCCTCAACCCCTGCGGCTTCGCGCTACTGCCAGCAACGCTGGGCCGTTTCCTGGCCAAGGGAAAGAGCGGGGTCTGGGGGGGCTTTTGGCTGGGGTTGCTCCTCGGTCTTGGGGCCTTTAGCACCTTCGCGGTCATCGGCTTCGTGCTCTCGCTCCTCGGCACCGCGCTTGGGAGCTACATCCCTTATGTCAACCTGGGGCTTTCAGTGATTTTGATCGGTCTCGGGCTGGCGACGGTTCTCGGCCGCGGAATCGGCCTGAATCTGGCGACCCGCGCACCCAGAGGCGAGGGGGTCGGTGAGTTCTATCTTTTCGGGGTCGCCTACGGGCTCGCGAGTCTCGGGTGCACGCTTCCGGTCTTTTTGGCCATCGTCGGCATCGCCTTTGCTCAGGGCGCTGCCTCGGGCCTTGTGGCCCTGCTCGGCTACGGCGCGGGGATGGCCTCGGTGTTGGTCATCGTCGGCGTGCTCGCCGGCCTGGGGAAGGAAGAACTCCTGAAAGCGCTGCGCCGGGCGGGAGTCTATCTGGAACCCATCGGCGGCGTCCTGCTCATGCTGGCTGGTGGCTACCTCCTCGGCTATCAGCTCGATTTCCTCACCCAGCGCCAGGGGCTCACCTGGCAGATGGCCCTCGCCAGCACCGTCCTCGGCGGGCTGATCGCCCTCATCCGCTCTCGACGGGCAGGCGCCGGCGGCCTTTAAGCGCCGGCGCCGCGCCGTATCCCGACCAGCCCCCGGATCGAAAAAGCGGGCCCGCTTCAGGCGGGCCCTGCCGGCAAAGGGAGGTCGCTAGCGATAGGGGGGCAAGCGGCGTTTTCTCAGCTTGAATCGCAGCCAAAGGGCGTACACGGAAGCAAAAGCCAGCGCCGCCCCGGCGAGAATCATCACCGTGGCAAGGAGCCAGAGCGCCACCACCAGCCCCAGCAACGAGGCGGCGACGACGACGAGCCAGGCCCAAAGGCCCCGGGGTCGGAAGAAACGGTATTGGAATCCAAACGGACGTCTCATGCGCACCCCCATTGAACCACCCCCCGGTGAAGGCCGGATGAAACAGCGCCCTAGGGGATGACCTTGCCAGGATTGAGCAATCCCTGCGGGTCGAAGGCCTCTTTGAGCTTTCGCATCCAGTCCAGGGCCTCGGCGTGCTCGATGGCCATGAACTTTTTCTTGCGAATCCCCACGCCGTGCTCCCCGGTGGCGGTGCCGCCGAGTTCCAGCGCCCGTTTGACCAGACGAGTGCTGTAGGTCTCGGCCAGGTGGTAATTCTCGTCGGTGACGGCGACGATGGTGTGGAAGTTGCCGTCCCCGACGTGCCCTAGGATCGACCCCACGAGACCCAGCTCGTCCATGAGCGTCTGGGCGTAGACGACGAGCGAAGGCAAGCGGGAAAGGGGCACCGCGGTGTCGGTGATGACGTAGGCCCGTTCAGGGAACAAGCGAACCAGCGCCCAGTAGGCTTGGTGTCGCGCTTCCCACTGGGCTTTCCGATCAGCCTCGCTGGCCGCGGCGTCGATCGAATCGGCCCCTGCCTCGAGCAGGAGTTCCCGGGCGAAGCTCGTCTCCGAGGCGATGGCCGCTTCGGTCGAGGAGTGGAACTCCAAAAAGAGGGCGGGGCGTTCGGGATAGTCGCTGCCGAGATAGCGGTTCACGGCTTTGAGCGCGTTCTCATCCAGGAGTTCAAGCCGGGCCACCGGCAACCCCGAGCCCATCACCGCGTAGGCGCCCTCGGCCGCGGCGACGATCGAGGGGAAGAACACCCGGAGGGTGTGGACGTGGGCCGGAAGGGGATGGAGCTTCAGGTAGAGCTTGGTGATCACGCCCAGCGTGCCTTCGGAGCCGATGAAGAGGTCTTTTAGGTCGTAGCCCGAGCTACTCTTGCGCACCGGGCGGCCGAAACGCACCCGCTGGCCGCCGACCATGACCGCCTCGAGGGCCAGCACGTTCTGGTGCATGCCGCCGTACTTCACCGTGGTGGTTCCCGAGGCGTTGGTGGCAGCCATGCCCCCGAGGGTGGCGTTAGCCCCTGGGTCGACAGGGAAAAAGAGCCCCTGCGGTCTAAGCCTGGCGTTGAGTGCCTCGCGGGTCACGCCCGGCTCCACCACCGCCAGGAAGTCCTCGGGGGAAACCTCCAAAATTCGGTCCATGCGCGAGAGGTCGAGGCTCACCGTGGGCCGCTTGAGGGGAAGGAGGTGGCCCTCGAGGCTGGTCCCGGCCCCGAAGGGGATCACGTAGAACCCGTCGCGCGCCGCGAGCTCCAGCAAAAGGGAAACGTCGTCGGCCGACTGTGCAAAGACGACCGCGTCGACCGGCCGCGTCTCGGGGTAGCCCTCGTCCCGGCCGTGTTCAGCGAGCGTCGCGGGGGCAAAGCTCACCTTCCCGCCGAAATGCGCCGTTAAGAGTTCCCGCATACCCACACTCTAAGCAAAAGCAAGGCCCCCGGGGTGATCACCCGGGGGCGCTCGCAAAAAGGCCCCTCAGCGCTCGGTCTTCTTCTCGACGCCGTAGAGCGCCCGCGGCCGCAGCACGAGGAGCAACGCCGGCAGCACCAGCAGGGTGAAGATGGCGCTCGTCACGAGGGCCAGGGCCAAAAGGCCACCGAAGCGCTGCAGGTGCTGCCCCACCGCGAAGACCAGCACCACGAATCCACCGGCCACCGACAGGGCGTTGATCATGATCGAAATGCCGGTGGTGGACATCGTCTCTTTGAGCGCCGCGAGGTTGTCGAGGCCCCGGCCGAGCTCCTTGCGGTAGCGGGCCACGAAGTGAATCGCGTAGTCCACGCCGAGACCGATGGCCACGCTGGCGATCATCGCGGTGTAGGAATCAAGCCCGATGCCGAGGTAGCCAAGGGCGGCGAAGTTGACCAGGATGGTGAGCACCGTCGGCACCACGCCGACCAGACCGATGATGAACGAGCGGAAGACCAGGGCGAAGAGCAAAAAGATCACCCCCAGGGCGATGACCACGCTCAGCACCTGGGTGGGCACCAGCTCGTCCTCCATCTTCTTCAGAACCGGGACCATGCCCGTCTGACGGAACTCCACGTCCACCACCCGCAGCGGCTGGATTCCAGATAACGCCCCCTCGGGCAGCGGGACCACCGTCCAGGTGGCGGAAAAGAGATCTTCCTCGACGCGCTGGCGCAGGTCCGAATCGTCCTGCAAGCCGGGCAGCTGGGCGGCGAGGCGGTCGAGGGCCCAGCGGACCCGCCCCTCGTAGCGAACGTCGCGGAGGACCTGGTTGACGAAGGCCACCAACGGGTCGAGCATGTCGCCGAGCCCCGGCATGGGCATGGCCGAAGCGAGGATGGACTGCAGGCGATCGCGCTGGAGCCGCCCCCGCCCGTCGATCGAGGCCAGCACCGCCTGGACCAAGCCGTCCACCGCCTCCGGGGGCAGGTTCACGCCGTCACCGAGCTTGGCCAGCGCTTCGCGGACCACCCGCGCCCGCGCCCCGGCGTCGAGCGGCGGCGGGGTATCGGTCAACACCGCACTGACCACCGGTTCAACCACCGACACGTCGGCTTTTAGACCCTTGGCCTCGAGGTCCCACACGATGCGCTTGGCCAGCTCGCGGGCGCGGATCGAGATCGCCCGGTCCCTCGCCTCAGGGGGCAGGGCCCCAAGGTCAACCACGACGTAGCGCCCGGAGACGTTCTTCAGGTGCTCGTTGATCCGGGTGACGCTCTCGGCCATGTCTGCCGTGGCCATGGTCGCCATCTTGCCCTGGATGAGGGCTTCCTTCCCGTCGGCGGTCACCATGTGGCGCATGCCCGGGAAGTCCTCGAGCACCTTCCAGGCCATATCCACCAGTTTGGGGTCTTGGGGCAGGCCGTAACGGCCGGTGAGCGAGGCCGAGAACTCCTCCACCAAAGAGGCCACCGACACCGAACCACTCACCAGCGGCAGGGCGTTCATCATCTTCTCGACGCCGCGGACGATCGAGAGCACCGCCGGATCCTTCAAGTTCCCCTGGACCACCACCTGGACCGGCAGCGAGCCGCCAAAGGCTTCCCGCAAGAGCACGTCGGCCTGATAGGCCTTGCTGTTTCGATCCAGGCACAGCGTCCAGTCCACGTTGCGCTGGATCTTGGGAATCCCCGCCACCGCCACCACCGCCAGCAACAAGGTGGCGCCCAAAATCCAGCCCGGCCGGCGGAAGACCACCGAGGCCAAGGCGGCGGGCCAGCCGCGCCCCGTGCGGTCGCGCCGGACCGCAGGGCTGGTGCTGGAAATCCACGACATCAGGATCGGGAGCAGCAAAATGGTGACCACCAGGGCCAGGAAGATCGCGGCCGCGGTCACCAGGCCGAAGGTGCGGATCACCGCGAAGTTAGTGGTGGCGAGCGAGGCGAAGCCCACCATTGTGGTCAGGGTGGTGAGGGCAATCGGCCCCGCCATCTCGCTCACGCCGGCCCGGGCCGCCTCGACCGGCGACTTCCCCTCCGCGCGCAGCTCAAAGAAGCGCCGCATGAGGTGGATGCCGTCGGCGCTCCCCATGGCGAGCAGGATGATCGGGGTGATCCCGGTCAGGAGGTCCATGGGAATGCCGAGGAGTGCCATGAACCCCACGATCCAGATGGTGGCCACGCCGACCACCAGCAACGGCATGATCACCCCGTGGACATTGCGGAAGCCGATGTAGAGGATCCCCACCAAGAGCAAGACCACGATCGGGATCAGGTAAGCGAGGTTCCCGATGATCGTGGACTGGAACGCGTACATCAAAAACGGCATGCCCCCGAAATAGACGAGGTCGGGGTTCGGCGCCGCCGAGTTGGTGATGTCCTCGAGTGCCTTCGCCACCTGGCTGTGGTCGGCGTTCGGATCGAAGTTCACCAGGATCAACGCCGCGCTGCCCGAATCGGAGACCACGAGCCCCTTGAGGAAGGCCTGACTCAAAACGGCCTCCTTAAAGGGTTCGATCTGGGAGGAGTCCTCGGGGTAGGGGGGCAGGAGTCGTCGCCCGTCGAGGGCCATCTGGGAGAGGCTGTAAAGACTGGTGACCCCGACCACGCCGTCGACTTTTTCGTAGCGCTGGGTCAGGGTCTTGATCGCATCGAGCCACTCGGGGGTAAAAACGTCGGTGTTGATCAGGACCATGCCCACGTAGTTGGTCCCGAAGACCTCGCCCACGCGGTTGAAGTCCTCAACCAGCGGGTCGTCCGCGGCGAGGTAGGTCGAAAAGTCGGTATTCAGCTGGATGCGGGTCGCCTCGTACCCTAAAAACCCGGTGACCAGAACGATGACCGCCAGGATGATCACCCGGAAACGGATCAATACGTCTAAAAACCCCTTCACCCTTCACACCTCCTTCGGTCTTTCAAGACCGTCATCACGTCTCACCTCAGCTTCAGGATAGCACACCCCACCCCGGGTGGGGTGGGGATAGCGTCCGGTAAACGTATGCGTTTCAAAAATGGCCCGGCAGGGCTCACATCAACGCGAACAGGCCGACCAGAACCACGAAGAGGCCAAGGCCAAGCTTGACCTTCCCGCGCTGGGTAATGTGCAACCGCGAGAGCTCCCTGAGCACCGTGCGGCTACCGCTCACCGCGACGAGCAACACCAGGGGAAGGATGAACGAGAGGTTGTAGGTGAGCAGGAGGCTGTAGGCGTAGGTCTTGGAAGGCAGGCTCCCGATGAGCGAGGCCACCGCCAGGTACATCGCCCCGCCACAGGGGATGGTGCAGGTCCCGATCAGCACCCCGCCCACGAAGGCCGCCGCAACGGTGGTCTTGCGCCCCCACTTCTTGGCCAGGCCGTGCAACGAAGCCGGCATCGAAAGCCGGATGGGGGAATTGGGCTGGAAGTACTCCCAGATCATGACCAGACCCAGGAGCACCGCCAGCAGGGCCGCGATCCGGGTGAAGATGTGGGTGTTGCCGAACACCCGCAGGCTGGTCACCTCGATGAAGCCAGCGCCCAGAATGAAGTAGAGCAGGAAGATGCCTAGGATATAGGCGCCGGCGACGGACCACACGTAAAGGCGGGCCCGCCAGGCATCGCCCACCCGGGTCGCGCGCTCCACCACCGCCATCAGCGCCCCGAGGAAGAGCAGCAGCGTGGTAATCGCGCAGGGGTTGAGCCCGTCGGCGAAACCCGCCACCCCGGAAAGCCCGAAGGCGAGCAGGGGGTGGGCCTCGAGCCAGGCGACGCTCGGCATGCCAAAGGGCTTGGTGAGCGCCAGGTAGATCCCGCCGGCAAAAAGCAAAAACAGCCCGGCGGCCCAAAGCCAGAGCCACCTTCGCCGCCCGGCGCCGTGTTCATCCGCGTTCGGCCGCGCGTCCATAGCTACGCCTCACGATGGCGCCAAAGGCCTCTTTGGCTCACAGAACCACCAGCTTGCCCTGCATGAAGGGGTTGTCCTTGCCGCCGCAGCAGATATCGCAGTAAAAGAGGTACTCTCCGGGTTTATCGGGGACGAAGGTAAAGGTCAGCGTCCCTTTGGGGGGCACCCGTTTTTCAATACCAAAAGCTTCAACGACGAAGTTGTGCCAGCCGCCGCCGTCGGTGTGGAACTGGTTGTCGAGGTTAATGATCTCGATG
>WIAM01000014.1 GCA_015519965.1 Thermaceae bacterium | reverse complement strand
TCGCCCCAGCGCCGCGGCCAGCGACGGATTTACAGCGAGGGCGACCGGGTTCGCCTCAGGCTCATCCTCCGTGGTCGCCGGCTCGGGTTCAGCCTGGAAGAGATCCGGGAGATCCTGGCGCTTTACGACCCCGAGGAAGGGGGAAAGGCCCAGCTCGAGCGGGTTTTGAAGATGGGCGAGGCGAAGCTCAGGGAGATCGAGGCCCAGATCGCCGAGCTCGAGGCTATGCGACTGGAGCTTTTGGAGCGCGCCGAGGAAATCCGCCGGCTTTTGCAGGAGACCTAGGGCCGGCTTTTTAGGGAGGAGGCGGCAATGGAACACATTTCTTACGCATACGGCAAGAACCACTTCCAGCTCGACGAGGACCTGCAGGCGGTGCTCGCGCACCACTGGAAGCGTTTCGCCGAGCACAGGCCCGAGCTCGATCGCTGGGGGCAGCGGATGGGCAGTGAGGTCTACGAGGCGGCCTACCACGTCGACCACGAGGCCCATCCGGTTTTGGTGATGCACGACCTCGACGGAAACCGGGTGGACCGGGCGCGGCTGTCTCCGATCCAGCGCCCCCTGCTCGAGGCCCTCCGGCCTATCGTCCGCCCGCCCTATGAAGGGGGGAGCTGGCACCACCACTACGCCCTCGGGTATTTGCTCGCCGACCCCGGCTTTTACTGCATCCTGACCATCACCCACCAGGTGGCCTACGCCATCCATAAATACGCGCCCGAGCACGCCGAATGGAGGGACCGCCTGCTCTACGGCGGCGCCTTTGGCGCCACCTGGATGACCGAGATCCAAGGGGGCAGCGACCTGGGGGCGAATCGCACCGTGGCCCGCCGCGCCGGAGAGGTGTGGATCCTTTCCGGGGGCGATAAATACTTCGCTTCCGGCGCCGGCCTCGCCGACGTGGCCATCGCCACCGCCCGTCCCGAGGGGGCGCCCGAGGGGCCAAAGGGGCTCGCGCTCTTTTTGGTGCCGCGGATCAACAGCCGGGGCGAGCTGAACTACAAGGTCCGCCGTTACAAGGACAAAAGCGGCACCCGCGCCGTGCCCTCGGGGGAGGTCGAGTTCGAAAACACCGAGGCCTACCTCATCGGCGAGGCGGAAAAGGGGATCTACTACACCCTGGAAAACCTCACCGTCTCCCGGCTGGCGAACGCGGTGGCGGCCATGGGCATCGCCGCCAAGGCCCGCCTTGAAGCCCGGTTCCGGGTCGAGGCCAGGCGCGCGTTTGGCAAAAAGCTCGCCGAACTCCCCCTCATTCGCTACGACCTCACCGACATCGCGGTGCGCCAGGCCGGGGGGCTGGCGCTGGCGTTCGCCGCGGTCGAGGCTTTTGATCGGGCCTGGAACGAGCGGCCGCCCTACAGCGCGAACTACCACTACGCCCGCTTCCTCTCGCACCTGGCCAAAAACCGCACCGCCGACCACGCGGCGGCGATCACCCGGCTGGCCATGGAACTCTTTGGGGGGCTCGGGTTTTTGGAGGAGTATGTCGTGGCCCGCTGGCATCGCGAGGCCCTGATCACGCCCATCTGGGAGGGGCCGAGCAACGTTCAGGCGCTCGATATGCTCGAGGCCATGCAGAAAAAGCAGGCCCACGAGCCGTTTTTGGCCGAGCTTTCCCGATGGCTCGCTGGGGTGCCGGACGAGGAAGCGGCGCTGGCGAAAGAGGCCGTGGCGCAGACCTTAAAGCGGCTCGCGAGCCTGGATTTCGAATCGGCCCAGTGGGCGGCCAAGGCCGCGGCCACGCGGCTCGCCGACGCCGCGACGGTGGCGCTCCTTTTCGACCTTTCGCGCACCGCCGGCGAGCGCTACCGGCTGCTCGCGCGGCTCTATGCCCGCCGCTTCCTCGCTGGCGAGCCCTACCCCGAATGGGTTTTGAAGACGCCGGAGGTGTTCGCCCAGGGGGTGGGCCATGCGTAGGCTCGTGGCCCACGAAATCCTCGGCCGGGCGGCGCGGCGCCACCCGGATCAGCTGGTGGTGAGCGGGGAGCATCGCTTTGGCTACGCCGAGATCCACGACCGTGCCCTGAGGCTCGCCGACGCCCTTTCGGCGCGGGGAGTGGGCCGGGGCACGGTGGTGGGGGTGCTCGACCTCAACAGCCACCGCTTTTTTGAGCTCCACTTCGCCCTGTCGCTGCTCGGCGCGGTGATTCACCCCTTAAACTTCCGCCTCCCGCCCGCCGACCTCGCCTACACCATCGAGCACGCCGGCGACGAGTGGCTCATGGTCTGGACCGGGTTCGCCGAGGCCGTAGCCCCGCTCAAAGGGCGGGTCAAGAACTGGGTGTGGCTCGACGAGGGTACGGTGCCCGATGAGGCGCTGAGCTATAGCGAGCTGCTCGAGGCGGGAAAGCCCCAGGAACCCGATTCGGCCCGGCAGGTCCTCGAGACCGACGTCTACACCATCTTCTACACCACCGGCACCACCGGGCGTCCCAAGGGCATGCGTTACCGGCACCAGGACATCATCCTGGCTTCGCTCTCCATCCTGCACCATCTCGCTCTCTACCGCGGCGGAGCCGAGGCCCATGCCCACGACGTCTTCATGCCCCTGATCCCCTTCTTCCACATTCACGCCTGGGGCACGGCCTTCTTTGTTCCTTACCTGGGGGCAAAGCTCGTCCTTTTTGAGCGGGCCACGCCGGATGTGCAGCTCGGTTTGATCGAGCGCGAGGGGGTCACCTGGTCGAACATGGTCCCCACCCAGCTGCACATGCTGCTCGAGGCCGCCGGCGAGCGGCGTCTTCCCCTCAAGGTGCTGACCGGCGGCAGCCCCCTGCCCAAAGGCCTCGCGGCGCGGGCCTGGGCCAAGGGGGTGCGCTACAGCCTGATCTACGGCGGCTCCGACCAGCTGGCCACCGCCATCGCCGCGCTGCCCAGGGGCGTGGACCCGGAGAGCGACGAGGCCCGCGCCGAGCTCGCCACCTGGGTGTTTCCCGTGCCGCTCGCCGAGGTCGAGGTGCTGGACAGAGACGGCAAGCCGGTCCCGCGGGATGGCCGCACCATTGGCGAGGTGCGAGTGCAAAGCCCCTGGTTGCCGCCCGAGGGCTACCACAACGACCCCGAACGCACCCAGGCGAGCTACTCGGGCGGGTGGTTTGCCAGCGGGGATCTGGCGGTGGTCCGCGAGGACGGTGCCCTCTACGTTGTGGATCGGGAGAAGGACGCGGTGAAGTCCGGCGGCGAGTGGATCCCCTCGGCTCTCCTCGAGGCCGCGCTCTCCGAGCACCCCGCCGTGGCCCAGGTCGCGGTGCTGGCCATGCCCGATGACCGCTGGGGCGAGCGGCCCCTGGCGGTGGTCGAGGTGCGTCCAGGGCACTCCCTTGACGAAGCCGCCTTGCGGGCGTTTTTGCAGGAGAAGGTTGCCGAGGGGCGCATCGCCCGCTGGTGGATCCCCGACCGTTTCGAGTTCGTCGAAGAAATCCCCCTCACCAGCGCCGGCAAACTGCACAAGGCAGCGCTCAAAAAGGCGCTCGGTCTGGCCAGGTAAGTCCCTTGCTAGCGGTCTTGGGGTAACGTAGTCCTCGTGCGAATGATCGGACTTTCCGCCCAGCCCCGGATCGATCCACGCCGGCAGATGCCGGCCCGGATCTGGGGCGTGCTCGAGCCCTACCTCGAGGCGGTGAAGGCCGCGGGGGCGGTGCCGGTGGTGCTCCCCCCGATGGACGAGGCCAGGCTTACCGCGGCGCTTTCCCGCGTTGACGCGGTGATCCTCACCGGCGGCAGCGACATCGACCCCGCCTACTTCGGCGAGGAGCCCGTCCCAGAGCTCGGCGAGGTGGTGCCGGCACGGGACGCCCAGGAGGTTTTCATCGCCCGCTGGGCCGCCGAGCACGGTCTGCCCCTCCTCGGCGTCTGCCGTGGGGCGCAGGTGGCGGCGGTCGCGCTCGGCGGCACGCTCTACCAAGACCTGGCCCGGGCCGGGTTTCGCGACGTCCAGCACCGGCAAGATTCACCCCCGCCGGCGCTGGCCCACTCGGTGCGGGCGATCGAGGCTGGCGTTTTGACCTCGCTTTTTGGCGAGCGCTTCCGGGTCAACTCCTACCACCACCAGGCGATCAAGGCCCTGCCCGAGGGCTTCGTGGCCCTCGCCGAGGCCCCGGATGGGGTTTTGGAGGCGGCGCGGCTTCGGGACCACCCCTTTTACCTCCTCATCCAGTGGCACCCCGAGCTCCTGCCCGAGCACTGGGGCCTTTTCGCCGCCCTGGTTGAAGCGGCCCGGTCCGCTTAGGTCGCCCGTCCCTGGTGACAAGTGGTTTGGCATTGGTAAGGTATTGGGTGTCGCTCGAAGGCTTAAAGCTCGACCCCAATGGCACGACCCCCCTCTACCTCCAGCTCAAGGGGCGGATCGAGGAACTCATCCGCCAGGGAGAACTCCGCGAAGGCCAGGCCCTGCCCTCGGAGCGGGAGCTCGCCAAGCGGCTTGGGGTCTCCCGGCTGACGGTCCGCCGGGCCCTCGATGAGCTGGTCTCCGGTGGCATGCTCGTGCGCCGGCACGGCTCGGGCACCTTCGTGGCCAGCCGGGTGCAGCGGCCGCTCTCGGTGCTCACCGGATTTTCCGAGGATATGCGTCAACGGGGGATGACGCCGGCCTCGAGGTGGTTGCGCCGCGAGCGGGGCACGGCCACCCCGGAAGAGGCGATCGCGCTTTCGCTGGAGCCGGGGGA
>WIAM01000081.1 GCA_015519965.1 Thermaceae bacterium | reverse complement strand
GCATACGAAATGTGAGCCCTTACTGCTTGACCTTTTCCTTGAGCGCCTTGCCGGGCTTGAAGGCCGGGTACTTGCTGGCGGGGATCTTGATCTTCTCGGTGGTCCCGGGCTTCACGCCCACGCGCGCTTTGCGCTTACGGACCTCGAAGGTGCCAAAGCCCGTGAGCTGCACCTTGTAGTCGCGGTCCAGCATCTCTGCGATTTCGCCCAGGAAGGCGTCAACGCAGGCCTTGACGTCCTTTTTCTTGAGCCCCGTGATGTCGGCGACGTGGCTGACCAGGTCGGCTTTGGTTACCGTCTTTTTCGCCATGACTCCATCACCTCCTTAAAATGCCCTTCTCATGGGACTATAGCACAGCTTTTGGCCTCTCGCAAGCTCTGTGACGGTATTCTTTACCCTTCGTAGCCTTCTGGGGTTCGGAATAGAAATCCTATCCAAGGTATTCCTCAGGTAGAAGCGACGCCACCGCCGCCTGGAGGACTTCGGTCGCCGCCTGCAGACTCTTCTTGTCGAGCTTCTCGTCGCTGAAATCCAGCGGCGGGCCGTAGCGGACGGTGATCGGCCGGAAGGGCCGCGGCCCCTGGCCCACCGGCCAGGCCTTGTCGGTGCCGATGACCGCCGCCGGCACCACCTTGGCCCCGGTGCGGATGGCGATGGCGGCGGCGCCGGTTTTAAAAGGTTGCAGTTTGCCGTCCCTGGCCCGGGTGCCCTCGGGAAAGATGCCAAAGGCGAGCCCCTGCTTCAGGGCGCGGATCGCGGCCTTCACCGCCGAGAGGTCGCCGGCGCCGCGCTCGAGGGGAATGGCGAACAGCCGGGGCAGGATGAAGGAGAGCACGGGCAGCCGGAAGAGTTCGGCCTTGGCCACGTAGGCCACCGGGCGGGGAACGCCGTAGGCGATCACGATGGGATCCAGAACCGAGAGGTGGTTGGAGGCGATCAGCACCGGCCCATCCTTGGGGATATGCTGCTGGCCTTCGGTGCGGAGTCGGAAGATGGGCTTGATGGTCAGGCCCACGATCGCGTGGGCGACGCGGTAGGTCAGCGTGGGTCGGGGCGTCACGTTTTTACTCTAGCGGAAGAAGTCCGGTGATGTTTTCCTTCCGGGCCCGGCCCGCCAGGCGGTGGGCCCAGCGCAGGGGTTCGGGGAGCTTGGTCTTTTGGGGCAGCGCCCGGATCCAAAAGAGCGCTTCCGCCATACCCACGCGGTGGCCGGGGGAGACGTAGACCGGCTTGACGCCGGTTCGCGAGCGGTAGACCCAGCCGATCTGAACCCCGGGGCAGTCCGGGCAGGGAACGCCCAGCGCACCCGGGGGGCCGCAGAGCGGCACCGCCGATCCGGACGCATGGGCGAGCTGCCCCGCTTCCTTGCCGTAGAGGCGGCGCTTGGCCACGCCAATGGAGGGGAGGTCGAGGTGGACCCCGAGGTGGGTGGCGATGCCGAGACCCCGGGGGTGAGCGATCCCCTGGCCGTCGACCAGGAGGGCTTCGGGAGCTTCGGGCAGGCGCGCGAGGGCCTGGAGGTAGGCGTCTGCTTCCCGAAAAGAGAGGAACCCGGGAACGTAGGGGAAGAGGTCTTCTTCGGCCACGTGGGCGCTGGCGGCGGCGAGGAGGCGGGCCGACTCGGTGTCCCACAGCACGGCCACCGCATAGAGCCCCTCGCCCTTTTTCGCCGAGGCGTCGAGCGCGGCGATCCGCCGCAGAGGCGCGGGATCGCCCCGCAAAACGACCCGCTCGCGGAGCGCTTCTTGCATTTGCCGGGCGGCCTCGAGGGAATCGGGTTTGGGAAACGGCACCACGTCTCCACCTTACGCCCTTGACCCCGGGCGGCTCAGCGCCCGATCGGGAAGACGTAAACGTTGCCTGAGGCGTCGGCGGCGTAAACTCGCCAGCCATTTTCGCTGGCCAAAGCGGCGAGGTTTGAGCTCAGGGCCCCGGCGAGGCCGTGGGTCTCACGCAGACGACAGGCCGAGCCGCACACCACCACCCGCAGCTCGTTTTGGTCAAAACTCGGGGCGACGAGCAGGTCGCCTTCGGGAGTCGATCCCAACCGGACGGCGAGGTCAAGGTTGCGGGAGCCGATGCGGTGGTTGGTGAGGCCGAGGTCGAAAGCGCGGGCCTTGAGGTCCGGAAGCCGGTAGACCTCGAGGGGGCCCCCGAGGTGAGGGGTGCGGATGGCGTAGACGCGGCTGGGGGTGGCTGCGAAGGCATTCAGCCAGCGGAAGGCGCGGCCGAGGGGCCTGGCCGTTTGCGCCGGCTCCAGGGCACCGCCCTGAAACTCGAAGAGTACCACCCCGGCGCCGGTTTCTTCTGACGATCGGGTGGCGATGAGGCGGTTTTTGCCCGCGGGTAGGACCCGCCGCTGTTCGAACACGAAGGGTGGCGAAAGCCGGTACTCGACGAGCTTTTCCAGGGTCTCGGGGTCAAAGAGGGCGATGCCTCCGGCTTCGAGGCCATCACCGAGCACGCCGTGGGGGTAGCGGTCGGTGGGGCGGGTGAGGAGCGCGAGTAGGGCCCGGTCTCGAGTCTCGAGCCAGACCGGTTCGGCGTCGGGGAGGGCGAGGGCGCTGGCTTCGGCGACCTTTTGCAAGCCCGGGCCGAAGGCGTAGAGCATCCGGCCGTCCGGACTCACGCCGTAGATGCGCCCGCCCGGGCCGCAAGCCGGTCGGGCGGTGGGGCTGACGGGGATCTTGGCTCGGACCGTCCCCGCCACCTCGGCGAGGGTTTTGTCGGTCCTCACGCCGTAGACGCGCTCGCCGCAGCTCAAAAGGAAGTTCGGCGCCCAGCCGTCGCCGAGCGGTTCCGCACTGCCGTTTTCCAGGATGCGCCAGGCCCTTCCCGACTCGGTGAGGGCGTACACCGCACCGCCGCTGGGCTCGAGCCAGAGTGCGGCCTCGGGTAAAACCGCAAGCGGCGTGGCCAGCGCCACGCCAAAAACCAAAAGGGCGGCGACGAGCCGGGCCCCTTTGGAGGTCATTGCGCCGCTTCCCGCAAGCGGGCCATCACCTCGTGGTCGCCGGGGTCGGCCCCGTAAAGGAGCGCCAGGTAGTAGCTCACCCAGGCCATGCGGTACCAGTAGGCGACGGCCTCGGGGATCGCGCCCCTCGCCTTTGGCGGGGCGAGCCGCTCGATGCCCGCGACCCGGGTCTCCAAGACCTCAAGCGCCAGCTCGGTGGCCTCGTCCTCGCCGATGACCACCGCCAGCAGGGGGTCGCCCTGTTCGTGCCGGGCCTCGAGGGCGCTGATAAAAAACTCCAGCGCGCTCGGCGGCGGGGCGATGGAAAGGCTTTTGCCGATCCGGGCAAAGAGCTGCTGCAGCGCCGGAGCCAGCATGGGGTAGCGCTCGGAGACCACCCAGATCGGCGTCCGCTCGAGCAGGGTCCAGGCGAGCAGCTTGGCCGGGTTTTCCGGGGTGGCGACCTTGGGCTCGGCGCGCTCGCGCTCGGCCATGAGGGCGGCGTCGATCTCCGATCCGAGCGCTGATTCGCCGCTGGCCTCGAGGACGAACCTGAGGTAGCGGTACGGCGAAAGGGGGTGGAAATCGACCTTGATCTCGGCCTCTTCTCCCGGACCCGCGATCACCACCCGGCTGCTCGCTTCCCTGGCGGCGGTGATTAGCCCCTGGAGCCGGCCGAGTCCGAACCCCCCGGCGAGGACGAAGGTCGTTCCCTGGGCGAGGGTGGCCGGGATACGCTGGGCGAGGAGTTCGGCCGGCCACCACCCCTCGCCAAACCCCACCACGCCAAACGGCGCGGCGTAGGCTTCCTGGGGTCTGGGGAAGGTCGCGGGCAGCTGGCTTAAGGCCTGGCCCAGTTTGGACTGGTCAGTGCGGTAGGTTTCGAGCCGGTCGAGGTCGGGCATCGCTTTTCATCTTACGCCAGGCCGGGATTTCCCTGCGGTAAGCTGGGCCTGCGTGCGCTGGCTGTGGCTCTTCTTGCCCTTCTTGCTCGCCTCGTGCCTGGAAAGCGAGGCCCGGCTGGCCTGGCACCAGGACGGCCGCGTCGATCTCACCCTGAAGCTCAGCGGCCAGGGGGTGGCCGGGGTCGCGGACGAGCTTTCCCGGAGGCTGGCCTCGCTCGGGTTCAGGGTGGACCTGGGGCCGGCGTCGATCGAGGCCCAGAGGGTCTACAAAGCCGCCGGGTGGGACCGGTGGACGGGGTGGCTCCCCGGCCGGGTGGCCTTTCGCGATGCCTCCGGGCTCACCTTCTACCGGGTGAGCTACGTGTTCTTTGAGGACTACGGCCTTTCGGGCCAGCTCGTCCCCGCCCGGGTGGCCGGCATTCCCCAGGTCCTTTCCGGTTTTCCTTTTCGCTTCGTGGTCGAGGCGCCGTTTTCGCCCATCGAGAGCAACGCCACCGAGCGGCGCGGCCGGATTCAGGTGTGGGAAGGCACGCTCGGCGAGCGTTTCGCCCTGCGGCTCCGCTACCGGGTGTGGTACCCGGAGCGGGCGGCGGTCGTTCTTGTCATTTTGCTTCTTGGGTTTCTTTGGCGTAGGTCACGACGGCCTCGAGGGGGGTAAACCCCAGCCGCTCGTAGAGCCGGCGGGCTTCCTTTTCGTGATCGTGGGCCCGG
>WIAM01000080.1 GCA_015519965.1 Thermaceae bacterium | reverse complement strand
TCCTCTTCCCCGTCGAAGACCCGCCCTGGGCGAGCGGGCCGCGGCCCGCTCGCCCAGGGCGGGTCTTCGACGGGGAAGAGGAGGGGGTGGGGGTCCTCCAGGCCAGCGGTGCCGGTGCGGTGGGCGGTGATCACGGTTTGCTCGCCGCAGCCGGCGATCTCCTGGAAGAACCGCGCCGCCTGGTCGCGGAGCCGGGGGGGCAGGTCGGGGATCTTCGCCCGGGCCTCCTCGGGGAAGAAGAAGTCCTCGCTCGTGCGGTGGTCGTAGCGGGTGGCGGTGGCCCCGGCCACGAAGGCGCGGAGGTAGCGGCGGCCGGCCAGCCGCTCGGGCGCGGTGAGGGTAATCCCCTCGCCCTCGGCGGCGACCCGCAGGTTCTCGATCAGGTGCCGCCACCACTCGCGGGCGCGTCCGCCGGTGTCGCCCGCCTGGATCGCGCGGAAGCCCGCCCTGAGCAGGGCCTCTTCGTGCTCGGCGCCGCCCGCCAGGCGGGCCACCTCCAGTACCCAGGTCTCGTCCACCTTCTCCCGCTCGAGCAGCCCCAGGACCTCCTCCCAGCGGCGGCGGGTGGCCTCGTCGGCCTCGCCCAGGGCGGCCCTGAGGGCCTCCTTACCGGCAGCCTCCCAGGCAGCCAGCCGGTCGGCCAGGGGCTCGAGGCCGGGGATCCGGGCGAGCGCCGCCGGGGTGGGGTGGTCAGGCAGCTCCAGGATCTCGACCAGGGTGGCGGCGGCGGGGTCCACCTCGGTTAGCCTGCGGAGCTCGTCAGTGAGGGGGAGGCCCAGGTTGGCGGCGATCTCGCGATAGAGCGGGGCCAGCCCCTCGGGGACGATCACCGCTACCTCCGCCGGGTGCAGGCCTTCCTCCAGGGCGCGGGCGGCCTCGGCGAGAACGAACCGGGCCTCGTTGACCGGGTTATCGAGGAGGTAGCGGCGGACCTCGAGTGAGCGCGGGGGAAGCCGCTTCCCGTCCACCCCGAAGGCGGGAGCCGGAAGGGTCAGGAGGACGTCCACTCCCCCGGCCGCGAGTTCCCGCAGGAACCGGGCCTCGAGTGGGGTCACCTCACGCAGCCCGTCGACCACCAGGGTGTCGAAGGGGATCGTGGTTCCCTCCCTCGCCACCCGGATGGCGAGGAGGCGGCGGTCGTCCAGGTCCTGGATGCCGAGGCGGTCCTTGAAGTCCTCATAGCGTTTGAAAACGTCCCTCAACTCCTCGGTGAAGCCGTCGAAGGGTTCGAAGTCCGGACCCAGACCAAAGCGCTTGAACTCGCCGATGGCCCCGGCGAAGAGCCGGGCCTTTCCAGGCCCGGCCGAGCCGAGCAGCCTGGCCACGGTAACCAGCCGGTCGACGTGGTCGAAGGGTTTGCCGAGCTTTCCGGCGTGTGCCAGGATCTCGGTGTAGACGGCCTGGAGGTGGCGAACCTCGACCCCGAGCACGGCACGGCCCTGGCGGGCCAGCCGGCGGGTAAGGTAACGCCAGGCCGGGGGCAGGGTGGCCACGATCACCCGCCGGAGCCCCGCCGCTGCCCCGGTGGCGTGCCCTAGGGCATCGCGGGTCTTGCCCGCTCCCGGCGGACCGATGAGCACCTTCATACGCTCTCTCTAAAATACCGCCGTCTTCCAGCAAGACGTGGCTATCTGCCCGAGCGCATCGTAATCCGCCACATACTCTCAGGCGTCCCGATGAGCTTAGCAGCGGGGCGATAGGCGTTTAGGTGACAGGACGTTCCCTTTACCAGTCTCCGTGCCAGGCTGTGGTGGAAATCCCTGCGCTGGTTGGCGGTCTCTCGGTGCAATGCCGCTACGCGCTTTTTGGCCTGCTTGGAACGGTGGCTGTCCCGCGCCTTTTTCGCGCAAGAGCGTTGTGCACGGACTGAAATGCTACCCCAAATTTGGACCACCCGGCACGACAGGGTCTTGAGGTAATCTGCTGGGGAACAAACATGGGCAAATGGACGGCAGAGGGGAAAGCCAGGATCGTCCCCGAGGTGCTCAGCGGCGGGCGGACGAAATGGCCGAGACACTGCGGGGCACCCCCTTTCCGAGGACCGGCGACTACTGTCCGTGATGCGAGCGCTGATGATGTTTGCGGAAGCCATGGAGCGTCTTGCTTCCCGGTACGATACAAGACGGTCTGAACGGGTCGCACGAGAGGGGCTCGCCTACGGCACGAGCCTTTCATCCTTCGACCGACTCCGTAAGAGGAAATTCCGCTTCACCACTTCTTCTTCTTCTCCGTCCTAGACTGCCTCGGCAAGCGGCGGCACCGCCTACCCGTTCGTCTTGCCCCCCGCGGCCGCCTCTTGCACCGGATAGGGGGGCAAGATGTCCCACCAACTACGCGCTCTCAGCGCACCCCGTAGCGTCCCAGCGTTCGAGGTTCACCCGGCTTTTCGCCAGGTAGGCCTCGAGGATCTCCCGCGGCGAAAACCCCAACGCGCCCGCCAGCTCGAGGGTCGCGGTAAAGAGCGCCGCCGGCGCCCGCGCCTCGAAGAGCCGGTTGGCGACCTCGACCAGCGAGCGGTCGGTATAGCGGGGCTTCGACCCGCAGCTGGCGCGTTCGACGTAGACGCGGTCCTCTTCAGAAAGCAACACCGCCCCGAGAACGAAGTGCATCATGTCGGCGATCTCCTCGAGGACCGCCGCCCGCTCGCCCCGGTCGAAGCGGCGGTCGTTACGCCGCCACCAGGCCCACCGGGCCTTGACGCGCTGCAATAGCTCGCCGGTTTCAACCTTCAGCGCCAGCAGAAGTTGCTCGCGGGTGGGGGTTACGCCCTGGACCCGGGCCAGGCAGTCCTGCAAACGCCGCTGCCGATCAAGCGCCGTGCTCCACGGTCCCACTTCCACGCTTTACCTCCCTCCGGGTGGTATCACCGGTCGTGCCAGGCCCTGGCGATGGCCACGGTGAGTGCCTTGTAGCCGGGGGAATCCCCTGCGTCCTTGCTCTCGCGCAGCAGCCGCTCCCAGGCCACGTCCGGGGTCGAGGTCTCGAGCAGTTCCCGCGCCGCGTGATAAACGGACTCGGGCAGCCCTTCGATGGTGAGGATCGTTTTGGCGGCGCGGCGCATCGCCTCGTGAGTGGGCATGTCCTGCACCAGCCTCGCCTCCTCCCTCTATCTATTCGCGGCAGGCCCGCTCTCCCCCACCCCCGGCGTAGGCGAAGCGGTCGACCACCTGGCCGTTTCGCCACAGTAGAACGGTGTCGCCCTTGTTGGAGAGCGCCGCCCGGCCCCTGATCCGCACCACGTACACACCGCGCCCCGCGGACCCCCGCAAGGGGATGCGCAACCCGTCGTCGTCGCCGACTGCCCAGCCGTCGAGGACGGTCGGAGCTCGGACCTCGAGCCAGATCTCCTCGTTGCCGGCGTCGCGCCCCGGCGGGTTGTACACCGCGCACTTGATGCGGACAGGGAGGCCGCTGGCACGGGCTTCGATCTGCTGGTACACCGCCCAGAGCCCCAGGGAGAGCCTTTTCGCGTAGGCCTGGGCCTCGCGGTAGGCGGTGAGGTAGCGGCTGTTCTTCGAGCCCACGACGAAGACCTCGGCCCAGCCCTGCCGCACGAGCTCGTAGTTCAGGCTGGTGTACCGCTGGCCGCGGTAGGTCCAGGGGGTCGTGCCCTTGAGGTAGGGCAGGTACACCCAGGCCAGCGTGCGCCCGTAGCGGTCCTTCGGTTCGGGGGCGACCTCGAGGTAGGCGCTTCCTCCGGCCCTTTGGATCAGGGCCTCGGCGAACGCCTTGGCCTTCTTGCCGAGCACCAGTTCGTTTGAGTCGGCGGTGCGCTGGTTGGCGCTCGACTCCGGGGTGTCGATGAGCACCAGGCGGACCTTCTCGCCCCCGGCCCGGAGCGTGTCGCCGTCGTAGACGTAGGCGACGGGGTACGGCCCCCGCAGGGGCCCGACGATGGTCTGGGCGGCCTGGGCCATGCTCAGGCCTGCCGCCAGCATCAGCATGGCGAGTTTCTTCACCGCTCTCCCCTCTCCCCTATCCTAGGTATCCGAAAGATACCGGGGCCAGTCCAGGCCAGCCATGCCGGCGAAGACGCCGGCCATCGCCGAGAAAAACCTGGCGCACAGGGTGTGGGTCTGGGGCATGGCCCCGTCGGGAAGATCGTCTGGGCAAGCCCACTCCCCGCGCCCTGCCCTGAGATCGTCGTGGACCTCGAGGAGTGCCGCCAGGCTCTTGTAGAGCAGAGCTTCGGCGGATTTGGAAGCCGCGATGCCGCTGGGGTGGAAGCGCTTGTCGGGATCGTCGCACTGGTACGGTGCGCCTTGATGTGTTTGACATCTTACTTTAAGTGCTGCTCGCGTGCCCTGACCTCCGCGGGAGAGGTCGGGAGGGCGCAGTCGCCGGTTCGGAGAACAGGAAACGGGGAGTCCGAACCTGGCTTATCGTGCTCAGGGAAGTCTTCGGCGATCCCGGGCTCATGCTCTCCCAGGAGATTTCCCTTAGCGCCGCAGACAAACTCGCCAAGAGGATTCTCCGCCAGGATGCCCCGCCTGTCAGAGAACCCTACCAGGTGGAGCCGGGCGAACCCCCCGTCGCCTTTCCCCCAGCCCTGAAAAGCCCTAGCAAAGCGGAAGAAGACCGGATTCCCGAGCCCGATCCCGAGGCCGAGGGCCATGAGGCCGAACTGCGGGTGCGGACCCGGGTCGTCGGAACACTGGTGCACGCCGGGATCGAGCGCGATTGGAAGCTCGAGGAGCTCGACGAGGTCCTCGCCGGGGAGCGGATCTTCGCCGAGCTGCCCTCTGAAGAGCGTGGGGCAGTCCGCGAGGAAGTGGGGTGGTTCCTCGGTCGCTACCGGGTCATGCTTGAGGATGGCCGGATTCCCCCGCTCGAAGCCCGCGAGGAGGATCTCAAGGAAATTCCTGCCGCCTTCGCCCTCCGCGGCCAGGTCTGGTACGGAACCATCGACCGCCTGTACCGGTACGACGGGGGCTGGTTCCTAGAAGACTACAAGACCAACCGGACCCCGAACCCCGAAGACCACCTCACGCAGCTCGCACTCTACCGCGAGGTGGTGCGGCGGGCGCAGGGGGTTGAGCCGCGGGTACGCCTCGTCTACCTGGCCACCGGCGAGGTGGTCGAGCTCGAGGACACGGTGCTTACGGAGGCCCTCGAGCGGGCTAAGGCCCGAGTGTCAAAACCGAGACGCTGACGGCGGAGGGGTTCCACCACTACAACTGGCACCGACCGCATAGCAGCTTGGGCAACCAAGCGCCGGTTTCACGGCTGGGGCTTAGTGTGAACAACGTGTTCGGACTGCACAGCTAGGCAGCGCCTTCAACGTCAGGCCACAAACCGTACCTCGAGCTCGCTATCGAGCGCCTTTGCCACCTTGCGCAGCGTAGCCAGGCTGTGCCCGAAGTAAAGGGGGTCGAGAATCCGCGTGACCATCGGAAGCTTCACCCCCATACGCCGTGCCAGTTCACTCCGCGTTAGGCCTCTTTTGCGCATGGCTCTTTCGATCTCGAGGCTTACCTGGTTGACGGGACTCGGCCGAATCACGACGCGGATGAGGTGCGGGCCTTCGACGTTAACCCGGTCGGTGGAGGGGTTCGGGAACGGCCGTCCCTCGACCTCCAAATGCGCGAGGTAGTATGCTACCCCATCTTCCAAAGCCCTCTTCGCTTCCTCGGCGCTGGCTTTTCCGGTTACGAAGACCGGGAGATCAACGCAAAAGCCCCCATAGGTCTGGCTCTCAGGGTCGTACTCCACGTAACACGGGTAGCTCACGTCCCAGACCTTGACCATTGCCTCTTTTCCTTTTTCGTTGATCATTCGCTTGCTCTCCTGGTGCGGGCGCGAGAGCGCCCGCACCGCCTTGATCGCGCCGATCGTATCTCTTCCTCCGATATACCAGCCTCTCGCAGGATTGGCTTGAGCGTCCCGAGCGGCACGATGTCCTTGCCCTTTCCAGCCAAGAGCACCTCGCGGCCTTCGTCGTTCTTCTATAGTTCGTGGAAACGCTTGCCTCTGTGTTTTATACGTTTGAAACCGTATTTGCGAAGCAAACGCCGCAACTCGCCGACACTCAACCGTTTCAGCCGCCCGATGGCACACCCCCTTCAGGTTCCGTCGGCACCAGCCTCGTCACCCCCCTTGACTTTTTTTCGCGGCTGGGGATCGGCCCGCCGCGCCAGGAAATCACGTTAACAAAATAGTTAAGGGCGGCCAAGTCCTCGTCCTGAACCCCCTCCTAATTTCCGACGGCCGATCACAGGAGCCGATGAACCGGTTGCCCATCTGCGACGAGGATCTGGTACCCGTCGTCGAGTTGGTGGATCGTCCTGGGGACACGGAGAAGCTGGCGCGGCTCGCGTACGTGATCCTCGCCTCCGGCTCCGCCAGGAAGAGCGACTGGGCCCGGCGTTACCGGGAGGAGAAGCGCGAGGATGCAAACGACAAAGCGATCGAGCGTTGGCTCGGGCGATTGGGCCCGGAGCTCTTCCTCTGCCGGTTAGTGGACACCGAGACACCCCTAGTGCTGGTGGGCCTCACCGAGATCCCCCGCCCGCCGGCGCGGCTGACCCCTGTGCGTGGGCCGGATCGAGGATAGGGGGCTGGCATAGCCAAGACCTCGTCTTGGTGTTATTTCTCGATGTGCCGGTTTGTCTGGGCTGGTACGGAAACCTGACCCCAAGTACCTGCCCGGCAGGCAGGATCAGTGCCAGAGCAGAAGGGCGCCGAGGAGCAAAAACCCGATCCCGGGCCAGGGTCGCGTTCGCTTGAGGCCGAGGTGGGCTGCCACGAGGCCGACCAGGGCGAGTGGGGGATGCGGCAGGAGTTTCCCGCCGAGCGCCACGTAGGCGAGACCAAGAAAGGCATTCAAGTCGTATAGCCCGAGGATAGCGCGGGCCGGCCGAGGAACATCATCTCGAAAGAGGAGCGCCGCTCCTGTCAGGAACGCAAGGAGGATGAGCCAACGGCCGAGCATCGCGTGCAGGGCCGGAGCCCATACCAGGGCCGTGGGGACCCCCTGGAGCTCGTACCCAAGGACGATCGCGACCACGAGCAGTGCGCCGAAGCCGAGCTGCCCCCAGCCGACGAGGCGTGCCGGTACCGGAGGCAGCGCCAGCGTCAATGCCCCGTAGATGGCGAGGAGAACCAGCACGAGGAGGGCGGCGAAAGGGATGAGGCCTGCCCGGGCGAGGAGATAGCTGGAGACCACCGCCAGACACAGGGCCAAAAGGGCCGGGTAAATCTTGGGTCTCCTGCCCCGGGCCCGGAGGACCTGCGTCCGCGCGTGGTAGAGGGAAGCCACGTCCCGCAGGGCGAGGGCAAGAAAACTTCCGAGGGCCACCTCCGGCTTGAGGCCTCCGGCGAGGGCTCCGGCCGGAGCCAGGGTGGCCATGGCGAGCGCGGCCGCGACCTCGGGAAGGAGCTCCCTTGAGCGATTGCGGGCGTCCATCCAGAGCGTGTAGATCCCGAGGGGTAGGGCTAGAAAGAGTGGATAGACGAAAGGCCCCCTGGCGGTAAGGACGGTGAGGGCGAACCCGGCAACCGCGAGCGCGAGATAGGCCCAGCCGATCTTCAGGGCAAGGTTGGTTCGGGGGTAGTGTTTCCGCCGGCTAAGGTCCTGGTAGGCGAGCTTGAAAGGATGTCGGGCTAAGAAGCCGAAGAGGCCCAGGAGGAAGAGTCCCAGCGTGCTCGGACCCGGCGAGAGGAGGAGGCCGAGGAGGACGGGTTCGAGCGTAAACCCCCAACCGCCGTGTTCCGCGGGCAGGGCCACGGACTTTAAGGGAACGCTTGCGGCCGCGCGCATGGGGACCTCACAGGGAAGGGGCGGGACATGCCCCCTGGCCCCAAAAGATCTCCGCGCCAAAGCCCTCGAGAACCCGGAAGGCCACCTGCGGCTCCTGCGCCGCCGCCGGCGCCCGGATCCGGGTCGGTTCGGGAAGTCCCGCCGTTTCCGGGAGATACCGGCGTACCTCGTCGATCGCGGTCATGAGCGACATCGCTTTCACGTCCTAAGCCTCGAGGCCCCAGGGGCCCCGAGGCCATGACCGCGGTCAAGGCAACGATGACAGGGACACCCTAGATGTAGCGATCTGCATGGCAATTATCGTGAGGTGGTGCCGGAGGTGCGGGAAGCGATGCTGCATCTTAGGCGCGTGGTCGAGGCTTCGGGCTTGGAGTACCGCTTTTTTCAGCCCGCGCCGACGTGATTGAGTTGCGTGCCCAGGTGCCGGTCGGGGGGCGGCCTCGCCCGGCCGGCTTTCAGAAACCGGCCGGGCCAAGGCGGGAGCTACGAAGCCCTGCCCACCCTCGCCAGCCAGGCTGGAGGTACGTAGGCGCACCGGGGGTCGCTGGCCAGATAGTCCCCGGTTTCCGCCCAGGCCCGTGCCCGGCTTCCGCCGCACACGAACCGGTACTCGCACGCGCCACACTTCCCCTTCAAGAGGTCCTTATCGCGCAGTTCTCGGAAGAGGGTGCTCTCCCGATAGATCTCGAGGAGCGGCTTTTCCCGGACGTTTCCCGCAGCGACGGGAAGGAACCCCGAGGGAGCAACGTCACCGGTGGCCGAGACGAACACAAACCCGTTGCCGTCCGTAACCCCCAGGCGCGAGTGTTCCATGCCGTCCTGGAAATACTCCTGGTGGAGACTTTCCCCAGCGGCCAGCGCCCGGTCCCGCCTGTCCCCCTGGCGTCGCCGCTGCAGGACCACCCGCCGGAAATGGTGGGCCTCGGTGGTCTTCACGTGGAACGGATAGCCGATGGAGATCTCGTAGAGCCAGTTCAGCGCCGCCTCAAACTGCTTGGCCGAAAGCTGCTTGAGCAGGGCTCCCCGGCCTACAGGGACCAGGAAGAAAAGGCTCCAAAGGACCACCCCTTTCTCGGCCAGGAGGTCGGGAAGCGCCTGGATCTCGGGCCAGGTGCCCCGTGTCACCGTGGTGTTCACCTGGGTCGGGAGGCCAACGTCTCTCGCCCAGTCGAGAGCCGCCAGTGTTCGGCGAAAGGACCCGGCTTCTCCGCGAAAGGCGTCGTGGGTTTCTGCGGTTGCCCCGTCGAGGGACAGAGCCAGGCGGGTCACTCCAACTTCCTTGAGACGGGAGACCGTCTCTCGGGTGAGGAGAGGGGTGGCGGCGGGGGTGAGACCCACTTTAAGCCCCAGTTCCCGGGCCCTGGCGATCAGGGTGAAGAGATCCCTCCGGGCCAGGGGGTCCCCACCCGTGAGGAGGAGAAGGGGCTTGGGGCGGTAGGTGGCCACTTCCTCTACGAGCCGGAGGCCTTCTTCGGTGGAGAGCTCGCCGGGCAGCGGCTGGGGCTCGGCCGAGGCGCGGCAGTGGCGGCAGGCGAGGAGACAGGCGTGGGTCACTTCCCAGGCGACCAGGTAGGGATAGTTGGCGAAATCCGGGCGTCGCATAGCTTTAGGATTCGAAAGCAAACCGTGCGGCCGCCATGACCTGGGTCAATGGGGCGAAAAGGGGGCGATGTCCTCAGAAGAGCCGTGATGGTGGCTTTCCCCGGCGGGCCCTGGAAGGCCGCCGTTTCTCCGCGGCCGTCCGGCCTCATCCACTACCCGCCCTTCGCTCACAGGCCGGTGGCGGCTAAGCTCACCGGTCACGGCCGAACGGTCGGAAGCCTAACCCGGCGCCGCCCCTGCCGGTACGGGCGCCATGGTCACCACCGGACTTTCATGACGTTGGCGAGGGCCCTGAGGTGCCCGATCATGCTGGGGCTTCTCCGGGCGCTTCCGGTCCGAAAGGGCGCCATCGTGGGCCTTGAGGTCTTCTTCGCCCCTTGCCGACCGGAGAAGCCCCATCCCGTGAACGACGGTTGCGCTCTAGAGGGGGGAACTCCGGTGCCACAGAGCGCGGATCCTGTCAGAGCAGGAGGGTTTGGGCCTCGGCTTTATCTGATGATGGCCCGAAGCGCGCCGGGGTCCGGGATTTCCACCTTTCGTCCGGAGAGGTGAATCAAGTTCCGGCGGTAGAGCTGCCCGAGGTTGCGGGAAACCGCCTCCGGAACCGTGCCAAGAAGGGCGGCGAGCTCGCTATTCGTGGGCAGGTCAAAGCCCTGGCCTTCTTCGTCGAGCTTTTTGAGTAAAAACTCGCAGAGTCGCTCCCGAACCTCGTGAAACACCAGCCGGTCTAGCAGGTGGAGGAGGTGGGCCTGTCTGCGTGCGAGGTAGCGGATGAGGGCCCAGGCCAGGGCGGGCCGCTCCCCGACCAGGTGGAAGAAGTGCTCTTTGGGGAGCGCAAGCACCTCACTGTCCTCCAGGGCCTCTGCGCTTGCGGGGTAGAACGGTTGATCGAGAAAGAGAGCAACTTCCGCCAGTACGCGCCCCGGTCCCTCGATGTGCAGCACAACCTGTTTCCTGCCCCCGGCCCCCATCTTGAACACCTTGATGTGCCCCTGAGTGACGATGTAAAAGGCGTGAACGGGTTCTCCTTCGAGGAAAAGGAGGCTCCCTTTGGCCAGGCGTTGCACGCGGACCACGCGCTCGAGGGCCCGTAGATCCTCGGGCGAAAGTTTGTGAAAGAGCGGAACCCTCGAAAGCGTCATAGCCCCATACGCAGCCACCCGTACCAAGAGGATCCGGCCGCGCCAAGAGTCAGCGTAGACCCAGCGGTTCAGCCTTGCCTTGACCTAGGTCATAGCCACGCATCCGCGGGCGAGCCAGATTGGAGGTGCTATGGAACTAGACGTGAGAACCACTCATCCCAGGGAACGGCACCCCAAGATCTTTGGCGTGTTCGACGGTTTGAAGCCGGGGGAAAGCTTCGTCTTGGTCAATGACCACGACCCTAAGCCCCTCTACTATGAGTTCCTCGCGGAGCGGCCCGGGCAGGTGGAGTGGACCTACCTGGAGGAAGGGCCGGAGGTATGGCGGGTGCGGATCACCAGGAAGTAGTCACCCCGGAGATGCGGGTGGCCGAGGTCCTGCGCCGCTGGCCTCACCTTCTCCAGGAGCTGATCGACGCGAGCCCCGCCTTTGCCAAGCTGAAAAACCCTCTCCTCCGCCGCACCATGCCGGCGCTGGTCACCGTGGCCCAGGCGGCGAGGATCGGGGGGCTCGAACCGGAAGCACTCGTCAGGCGCTTGAACCAGAAGCTGGGGGCGGGGCTAGCTAGAACTGCTCCGGTCGAGGAGGAGAGCCTGGTTGGCACCCCTCGCCCTCCCTGGTGCTCGGCTGCCATTGGCGTCCACCTCGACGTGCGGCCGGTCCTCGAGGCCGGCGGTGAGCCCTTTCCGGAGATTATGGCCGCGGCCAGGAGGACGGAGCCCGGGAAGCGACTGGTGGTCGAGGCTTCCTTCGAGCCCGTGCCCCTATACCGGGCGCTGGCAAAACAGGGCTTCGTCGCCTGGTGCGAGCGGGTTGGGGAGAAGCACTACCGGGCGCACTTTTACCGCCAGGAGGTCGCGACGGACGCGAGCGCGAAAGCCGCTGCGTCCCCGGGCCCGGGGGACTGGGAGGGGTTCTCGGCCGAGGTCTGGATCGAGGAGAATCTCGAGCCCCCCATGCCGATGATGCGGGTCCTGGAGGCGCTGGCAGCTCTGGAACCCGGGCAGAAGCTGCTCGTGCATCACGTGCGCCGGCCGGTGCACCTCCTGGCGCGCCTCGAGGAAGACGGGCACGCCTACGCGATCAACGACCTCGGCCCGGGGCGGGTTGAGATTCTGATCCGTAAGGGCGGCTGAAAAGGACGGGGCCGCCCCTGCCACAAAGGGAGGAACCCTTGATCGTCACCGCGCAAAACCGCACCATTCCCTTGAGCGTTCCCGCTGGATTTTTCTTTTTGGCCGAGGCCTTCCTCGTTGCCTTCGCTGCGGCCTTCGCCCTTCACCCCGAGGCGCTCGAAGTGCCCCGGCACCCGCTTGGTCTGGCCATGGCCCACCTCTTCCTCCTGGGCTTTGGGGTCGGGGTGCTGATCGGGGGCATGCACCAGCTCGTGCCCGTGGCGATCGAAGCCCCGCTCTACCGCCACGAGTGGGGCTACCCGGTGATGCTGCTCTGGGGTGCAGGGGTAGGGTTGATGGCCCTGGGTTTCGCCCGGGCGCCGGCCCTCGTTCCCTGGGGTGGGGCCCTGGTTCTGGCCGCGCTCGTCTTCTTCGCCGTTCACATGGTCCTGACCTTCCTGGGGGCTCCCCGCTGGAACCGGGTTGGAACCGCGCTCGCCTGGGTGGTGTTCTACCTCGTCCTTACGCCCGTGCTCGGACTTTTTCAGGCCCTTACCCTGCGCTACGGGTTCTACGATCCTGGACGCCTTACCTGGCATCTGCTCGCCGGTTTGGGCGGGGTGTTCCTAATTTCGATCGCTGGCGTGGGCTACAAGCTGGTGTCGATGTTCACGCTGACCCACGACGTGGACGAGCGGGTGCTCGGGCTCTTCCTCTGGGCGGCCAACCTCGGGCTTTTAGGCCTCGCGTTCGGCGAGACCCTCGGTTATCTTCTCCTGCTCATGGCCGCCGCCCTCGCCCTTTACGACACCTACCGCATCCTGCGTAACCGGATGAAGCGGGCCCTGGATATCGGGGTCCGTCACTACCTTGCCGGCCTCGGCTTTTTGGCGCTCGCGCTCCTTGCCCTTCCCGTCGCGCCCATCGTCAGCGTGCTTTGGTTTGCGCTGGGGTTTGTCGGCCTGGTGGTCACGGGCATGCTCTACAAGATCCTGCCCTTCCTCGTGTGGACCCACCGCTACGCCCCGCGGGCCGGGCGGGAAAGGGTGCCGCTTTTGAAGGACATGCTTCCGGAGCGGGCGGCATCGCTTTCGGGTGTGCTGCTTGCCCTGGGAGCGCTCGTCGTTCCCTTCGTTCCCCAGGCGGCACCGCTTTACCTGCTGGGCGTCCTGCCTCACGCATATGCCCTTTTGGAGGTGATGCGTCGATGAAGGAGTCGAACGCGCTGGAAACTCAGGCCCTGGAACTCTTGGAAACCGTCTACGACCCCGAGCTCGGTCTGGACGTGGTGAACCTCGGCCTCATCTACGAGCTGAAGGTAGAGCCGCCGCGGGCCTATGTGAAGATGACGCTCACCACGCCCGGTTGCCCGCTGCACGACAGCATGGGCGACGCGGTACGGCGGGCCCTCTCGTTGATTCCCGGTGTTCGGGACGTGGAGATCGAGCTTACCTTCGATCCCCCCTGGACGCCAGCCCGTCTCTCAGAAAAGGCGAGGAAAGCCCTGGGCTGGGCGTGAAGGTCTTTTTGCGAGCTCAGGAATGTCGCTGGGAACGCGCAGCACGCGACGGGGAAAGAGGCTGGAGATGCGGGTCTGACGACCGGTTCCGCAAAAGCCCACCGCGAGCCCCTGACCACCCCAACCTCGGCCGAGAACCACAATGGCCCCCAGCGACCTTGAACAGGCTGTGGCTGCACACCAGGTTGTGGCTCGGGCGGACAGGCTACGCCCGAGCCACCGGCGACCAAAGGCGCTTGCTCTCTAAGTGGTGAAGGCCGAAGGAGCCGACCAGTACGCAGACGCTCGTTTCGATCCAGTCCCGCTTTTGGCAGGGCGTGGTGTGCATGCGGTGGTCGGGATGTTACTACTGCGGGGGTCCTTTCCAGCCTTTTGGTGCTTTGCCATCGAGGCCCAGTAACGACGAGAGCTCGGTTGAT
>WIAM01000079.1 GCA_015519965.1 Thermaceae bacterium | reverse complement strand
TTGCTGATCGTAACTGTTGGGGAAAAACTGCTGCACCTCGCCGTCAGCCTTGACGTCGAAGAGGTAGACGTAGGCCTCTTCGGTCACGCTCACGTAAATCTGGATGGGGTCCCCCACCCGGTACACGGCGTCACCGCGCTTCGCCGGGTCCCGATCGACCCACACCTTGACCGAGAGCTTGCCCGGACTTGGGTTGACGATGATCCCTTGGCGACTGATCTCGGCCGCCGCCACGGCGGTCCACAGTGCGAGCAACGCCATCAGCGCCTTCATCCGCATCCGCATCCACCTCCTTGTCCCGAGGTTAAGGGCAGCAGGTCACTCGCAACCGAGGATCAGGTGAAGGGGCGTTCATACTTCTTCAAAAACGCCGAGCCGGCGAAAGCGGCGGTAGCGGTCCTCCCAGATGGCCTCCGGCGAGAGCCCTTTGAGGTCCTCGAGGGTCTCGACCAGCGCCCGATCGAGCTCGCGGCAAGCCGCTTCGGGGTTACGGTGCGCTCCACCTTTGGGCCCAGGGACCACCCGATCGACCACCCCGAGCCTTAGCAGGTCGCGGGCGGTGAGCTTCAGCGCCTCAGCCGCTCGTTCCGCTTCCTTCGCGTCGCGCCAGAGGATGGCCGCGCAGGACTCGGGGCTGATCACCGAGTACCAAGCGTTCTCCATGATGAGCACCCGATTGCCCACGCCGATGGCCAGGGCCCCGCCCGAGCCTCCTTCGCCGAGGATCACCACCACCGCCGGCACCTTCAGCCGGCTCATCCGCTGGATCGAGCGGGCGATGACCCAGGCCTGCCCCCGCTCTTCGGCGCTCACCCCGGGGTAGGCCCCGGGCGTATCGACGAAGGCGATGAAGGGCCGGCCGGTCTTATCGGCCAGATCCATCAGGCGCATGGCCTTGCGGTAGCCCTCGGGGTGAGGCATGCCGAAGTTCCGGGCGATGTTCTCCCGGGTGTTTCGGCCCTTTTGGTGCCCGACCACAACCACCTCTTCCCCGTGGAAGCGGGCCACCCCGCCGACGATGGCCGCGTCGTCGGCGAAGGCACGGTCGCCCCGAAGCTCGGCGAACTCCTCAAAAAGCGCCTCAATCACATCGAGCGTGGTGGGCCGCCCCGGCGCCCGGGCCAGCTGCACCCGCTGCCAGGCGGTCAGATTGCCGAAGATCTCGCGCTGGAGCCGATCGAGCTTGGCCTTGAGCAGTTCGATTTCCTCGGAAAAATCGAGCCCTTGCTCGCTGGCCGTGCGTTCGAGCTCCTGAATCCTGGCCTCGAGCTCCAGGATGGGGCGTTCAAACTCAAGCGCCATGGCCTTCTCCCGGATACAGCAAACTGAGCGTTTGGACCAGCTGCTCCTTGAGCTGGCGCCGGTCGACCACCGCGTCGATCAACCCGTGCTTTTGCAAAAACTCCGCTCTTTGAAACCCCTCGGGCAGGTCCTGGCGAATCGTCTGTTTGATCACCCGGGGTCCGGCAAACCCCACCAGGGCGCCCGGCTCGGCGAAGATGACGTCGGCCAAGGTGGCGAACGAAGCGGTCACCCCGCCGGTCGTGGGGTCGGTGAGAATCGATACGTAGGGCAGGCGCTTGGCAAAGAGCCGATCCAGGGCCATGGTGGTCTTAGCCATTTGCATGAGCGAGAGCGCCCCTTCCTGCATCCTGGCCCCCCCGGAAGCGGCGACGATGACCAGCGCCCGGTTCTCCTCCGCCGCCAGCTCCGCTCCGCGGGTGATCTCCTCCCCCACCACGCTGCCCATGGAGCCGCCGGCGAAGGCGTAGTCCATGACCAGGAGCACGGTGGGCACACCGCCCACCGTGGCCCGCCCGCCGTGGATGGCGTCGGGTCGCCCGGTCTTTTCTTGATAGCGCCGGAGCCTTTCGGGGTAGGGCTCGGTGTCCACGAACCCGAGAGGATCAGCCGGCCGGACGCGGCCGGTGGTGGGCTCAAAACTCCCCTCGTCGGCGAGCAACGCCACCCAGCGTTCGGCGGAGATGCGATGGTGGTATCCGCACTCGGGGCATACCCAAAGGGCCTGTTCCAGGTCCTTTCGATAGACCTGGGCCTCACACGCCGCACACCGCACCCAGAGCTCGGGGACCTCCCGCGCTTGCCCCCGGGTCCGCCGGCGGCGAAACAGGCGGTCGAGCGCCATTAATCCTCCTCGAGGGCCGCGCTCGGCGGCGCCTCGAGGGCCGGGACCTCACCGGTCACGCTCCGCCCTACGAACACGGCCCCCACTTCGATGTCCAGCGCTTTCGCCGACACGTCGCCCTCCAACCGGCCGGTCTTGGTCAGGACCAGCCTGCCCTCGCTGGCCACGTGAGCCTTAACCTCGCCGTTGATCAAAACGTTCCGGGCCCGGACCTCCGGCCCTTCGATCCGCCCCCCCGCCGCCACCTCGAGGTCGCCCTCGGCCCACACCGAGCCAAGCACCACGCCGTCGACGCGCACGTTGCCCTGGGCGCGCAAGTCGCCCTCGATCACGGTTCCCGATCCCACGTAGGTTACTCCTTTGAGGCGACGCTTCCTACCCAACATGAGCCCCAGTTTACCGGGCGGCGTAGACCGGCGTCTTAAGGAAGGGGCGAGGATCCACCGACCGCCCCTTGACGAACACACTGTAGTGCACGTGAGGGCCGGTGGAGCGGCCCGTGGAGCCCACGTAGCCAATCACCTGCCCGCGCTTGACCCAGCTGCCCCGCTTGACCGCGATCTTTTGCATGTGGCCGTAGAGGGTCTGGTAACCGTAGCCGTGGTCGATCTTGACGTAGCGCCCGAAGATGTTCGACCAACCCGCCTCGATCACCCGCCCTGGGGCAGTGGCGTAGATCTTGGTTCCGTACCAGGCCGGCAGATCGAGGCCGTTGTGGAATTCATACCCGCGGCCAAAAGGGTTCTTTCGTACCCCGAAGCCGCTGGCGATATAGGTCTTGACCCGGAGCGGCCACCCCTGGGGGGTTGCCGCCTCGCGCTTGAGCGTCGCCTCGAGGGCCGGGGCCACGACGCCCTCTAAACGATCTTGAAAGCTCTGCAGGTGGGCATCGAGGGCGGCAAAGAGCTCCTCGGTGCTGGCGGGGCGCCCGGCACCGACCGGCCCCGGGCTAGGGGCTTTTTTTTCCAGCGCCGCCTTGGAAAGCCCGGCCCGCTTCCGCAGGGCATCGAGCTCGGCCTCGAGGGCATCGAGGCGGCCGAGCATCTCACTCGCCCGGCTGGCCAGGGCCCGGTTCTTGTTTTGCTCGGCGAGGAGGTCGGTCGAAAGCCGCCGCACCTGACCGGCGAGGACGCGGACCTCTTCGCGCAAACGCGAGGCCTCGCGGGCCTCGCGCGCCAACTTGAAACTCACCGCGCCCCAAACGAGCAAGAGCGCCAGGAGCAAGAGAGGTACCAGCAGCGTGAAGTTGACGCTAAAGGCACGGCCCCCGGGGCGGGTGACGATCACGGTGTAGCGTTTGGGCAAGCGAATACGACGCGGCATTGGCTCAAAACCCTCGGATCACAGCATGGCATGCGGCCTTGGACCGGGTCAAGGACGGTCACCGAACCACCTCAACGACGAGGGACGGCGTCTCGGCGGCTTCGGCCACGCGGTAGGCCGAGGCGACCAGCGCCCTTGCCTCCTCCAGACCGCGACCACGGTGGTAAAGGCGCGCCAAAACCTCGCCGGGCCGCACCGGGTCGCCGATCTTTTTCAGCAAATAGACCCCCACCCCATGGTCCACGGGATCGCCCTTTTTCTCCCGGCCGCCCCCGAGCCGCATCGCAGCCACGCCCACCTTCAGGGCATCTAGGGCTGAGACCACGCCCCCGGAGTCTGCCCGCACCTCTTCGACCTCGGGGGCCAGCGCCAGGCGCTCCGGTTCGTCGACCACGCGAGGGTCACCCCCCTGGGCAGCAACGAACTCGCGGAACTTGGCCAGCGCCGACCCGCTTTGCCACACCGCCCTCGCCCGCTCGGGTGGCAACCCGGCAAGCGCCAACCCTTCCTCAGCCAGGGTCAACGCCAGCTCGGTCAGGTCGGCCGGTCCTTCCCCGTTCAAGGTCCGAATGGCCTCCTGGACCTCGATCGCGTTTCCGACCGCCTGCCCCAGCGGCTGGTCCATCCGCGAGATCACCGCTGCCACCCGCCGGCCGGCGCGGCGCCCGAGGCGAACCATGAGGGCCGCGAGCTCTTTGGCGGCCTCGGGCGTCTTCATGAAGGCCCCCTTGCCCACCTTCACATCGAGCACGATGGCGCCGGCACCGGCAGCCAGCTTCTTGGACATGATCGAGCTGGCGATCAGCGGAATGCTGTCCACGGTCGCGGTCACGTCGCGCAGGGCATAGAGACGACCATCGGCCGGGGCCAGGTCTGCGGACTGCCCCGCCACCACCATCCCGACCGTCTTGGCCTGCCGCAAAAACTCGTCTTTGTCCAGCGAACTCCGGAAGCCCGGGATCGATTCCAGCTTATCGATCGTGCCGCCGGTGTGTGCCAGACCGCGGCCGCTCATCTTGGCCACTACCGCCCCTGCCGCCGCCAGGATCGGGGCCACCACCAGGGTCGTCTTGTCACCGACCCCACCGGAGGAGTGCTTGTCGACGGTGGGTCCGAGCCCCTCGAGGTCCAGCATCTCGCCCGAGCTCGCCATGGCCTCGGTCAGGGCCAGGGTCTCGTCCTCGTTGAGCCCGCGGAAGTAAACGGCCATCAACCACGCCGCGACCTGGTAGTCGGGCACCTCGCCGGCGGTAAACGCCCGAACCCAGGCGCCGAGCGCCGCTGGATCGTGGCTTTTCCCGTCTCTTTTTTCGCGGATAAAATCGACCGGATGCATCATGGGGTATTGTACGTTCGGAACGTGAGAGAAATGCCGATTGCGCGGTGGGTCTTTCTGGCCCTGGCCCTGATCGCGATCCATACCCCGGCCCGTGCGCAGGGGTTCACCGTGGTGGCGGTCGGGGACATCGGCACCTGCACCCTCACCGCGCGCTACGCCACCGCAAGGCTCGCGAAAACCCTGGTCTCAAATGAGCCGTCGGCCATCCTGCTCCTCGGCGACATCGCCTACCCAAGGGGAAGCGCGAAGAATTTCCGCCAGTGCTTCGATCCGGCTTGGGGCGACCTCAAACCGCAGGCCTGGGCGGTTCCGGGCAATCACGAATACCTCTCCGCCGGTGCCGGGCCGTACTTCGATTACTTCGGGCCCCGGGGCGGCCCCCGGGGAAAGGGGTATTACGCGCTCAAACTCAGCGGATGGCTGATCATCGGTCTCAACACCAACTGCGCTGAGGTTGGCGGCTGTGGCCCCAGCTCGCCCCAGTACCGCTGGCTCTCGGCCACCCTCGAGGACACAAGCGTGCCCTGCCAGCTCGCCTTTGGTCACCACCCCCGGCTGAGCTCGGGGCTCCACGGCGAAAACCAGGCCCTGGCACCGATCTGGAACCTCCTCCGCCGTCACCGCGTCGAACTCTTCCTCGCTGGCCACGACCACGACTACGAGCGCCTCGAACCCAAAGGCGAACCCCGCCAGTTCGTGGTCGGAACCGGCGGGGCCTGGATCCGCCCTTTCGGCCGGATTCACTCTGCGAGCAAGGTCCGGGTCCGGGCCCACGGCGTCCTCGAGCTCACCCTTTGGCCCGGGGAATACCGCTGGCGATTCGTCGACGTCCAGGGCCAAGTGCGCGACGAGGGCCGCGGCCGCTGCACCTCCGAATGAAGCCTGTGCCCCCAGATTGAAGCGTGGGGCTTAAGCTTTTTCCGGCCCCACCGTGGCAACCGCCACGGTGGGGGACTTAGGCGCGCCCGGCGGAGCCAAAGAGCTCGATCCGCTCCATGACCACCCGCTTCATCTCTTCCCGCGCGGGCCCGAGGATCTTTCGGGGATCGAAGATCTCAGGCTTTTCCATGAGCACCTCGCGCACCGCCGCGGTGAAGGCGAGCCGGAGGTCGGTGTCGGTGTTGATCTTGCTGATGCCGCCCTGAATCGCCAAGCGGATGTCGTCGGGGTGGATGCCCTGCGCCCCTTTCAGGTTCCCGCCGGCGCGGTTGATCCGCTCCACCAGTTCCTGGGGCACGCCCGAGGCACCGTGCAATACGAGCGGCATCCCGGGCAAGAGCTCGGCGATCTCCTTGAGCCGTGCGTGGTCGATAAAGGGACGGCCCTTCCCCTTGTAGGGCCCGTGCGAGGTACCGATCGCCACGGCCAGGAAGTCGATGCCGGTCCGCTCGGCGAAGATCTGGGCCTCGCGGGGGTTGGTGAGCAGGGCGTCTTTTTCGTCAACCGCGACGTGCTCCTCGACCCCCGCCAACTTGCCGATCTCGGCCTCGACCGAAACCCCAACCGCACGCGCCGCCGCGACCACACGCTTGGTCTCCGCGACGTTGGTTTCAAAATCCTCCCCGGACTTATCGATCATCACCGAGGTAAACCCGAGCCGCAACGCGCGCAGGACCGCCTCGTACGAAGAACCGTGGTCGAGGTGCACCGCCACCGGCACCCGCGCGTCGCGGGCGGCCTCGATGACCATGCGGGCCAGGTAGCCACCGCCGTATTTAATCGCCCCCTCCGACATGGCCAGGATGACCGGGCTGCGCTTGGCCTCGCTGGCCTCGAGAATGGCCTGGGTGATCTCCATGTTGTTGGTGTTGAACGCCCCAACGCCGTAACCTTCCTCACGAGCCTTTTTGAGGATCTCCAAACCCGTTACCAGCATCGCTTGCCTCCTCCGCTATGCTGACATGTTTTCACCGGCGAAAACCAGCAAAACGACCCAAGCGCCATGAGGCCCCCGGGCGCTTTTCAACGTGCCGAGGTGAAATGGGCGGTCGTTCGCGCTCTCGTGGCCCCCGGCGCGGCTTTTGCCACTTCCGCCCTCCCCCGGGAGAGGGCCTGGGCGTGGGTCTCTGCTGCGAAATGATATGCGAGCCCACGAGCTTTTCTTCCGTTTTCCCCGGGGCCACCGCCGTGGCTTTGGCCACGACAGGTTCTTAACCCCCCCCTCCTGACCTCCCCCAAGGGGGAGGTGAAAAGAGAACGCCCCCAAGATCATCGTTACCCGCCTCTCGTGCAGTACCCCGCCGTGGTTTTTGCCACGGCGGGGTACTTAAACCTGCTCGCCGGTGGCCTTGGTCACCAGGAGCCGGAACTCGTGGGGACTCGTCGCCGCCGCCAGCGCGGTCTCGAGATCAATGCGGCCCGAGAGGTAGAGCCGGACCAGGTGCTGGTCGAACGTCTGCATCCCCCGCGTCTCGTCGGTGGCGATGATGTCTTTAATGAGCGGCGTCTTCTCCTCGTCCTTGATGTAGTCCCTGACCAGGGGCGTGGCGAGGAGGATCTCCACGGCGAGCACCCGCCCCTGCCCACGGGCTTGGGGCAAAAGACGCTGGGAGAGGATCCCGAGCAAACTCTCGGCGAGCAGGATGCGGACCAACCGGTGTTCGGAGAGGGGAAAGAAATCGATGATGCGGTTGATCGTCCGCACCGCGTCGTGGGTGTGGAGGGTCGAGAGCACCAGGTGCCCGGTCTGGGCGGCCTCGAGGGCCACCTCGACGGTCTCCCGGTCCCGCATTTCACCGATCAAGAGCACGTCCGGGTCCTGCCGCAAAGCACGCCGCAGCCCATCCGAGAACGACACCGTATCCAACCCCACCTCGCGCTGGACCACCAGGCTCCGCTTGTTCCGGTGGAGGTACTCGATCGGGTCCTCGATGGTGATCACGTGCTTGGCGTAATGGCTGTTGATGTAGTCCACCATCGCCGCCAGGGTGGTCGACTTCCCCGCGCCGGTCGGCCCCGTGACCAAAACCAGGCCCCGGTTCTGACTCGCCAGCTGCTCGACAACGCCCCTGGGTAGTCCTAAAACCTCGAAGGTCGGGACCGAAGCGGGCACCACCCGCATCACGATCCCCACCGCGCCTCGCTGCCGCAGAAGGTTGCAGCGAAACCGGGCGACGCCGGGGAGCACGTAGGCAAAATCGAGTTCTTTCTCGTTCAGGAAACGCATCCACTGCGCCTCGGTGGTGAGCGCCTTGGCCATGGCCTCGGTATGGGCCGCGGTCAGGGGCTTTTTATCGAAGGGAAAAAGCTCGCCGTCCACCCGGACCATGGGGGGCGCACCGGCCTGGAGGTGGATGTCCGAGGCCCGGGCCCGCACCATCTGGGCCAGCATCTCGCCGAACTTCACGGGTACACCTCCATGTTATCGATGAGCCGGACCTCGGGAAAACGACCGGCGACGAGCCCGCGCGCGCCCTCAACCCAGTCCGTGAGCGGTTCAAGGGTTTTCGGATCAGCGATTGCGAAGTAATCGAGGCGAAAATCGCGAATCTCCCGGAGCACACGAAGCCCCGCGGCCTCGGCCTCGGCCACGCTCCCCCCGGCGCGGGCGACCGACCGGGCAGCGAGAAGGGCTCGGTAGAGCCCGTTTGCCTGGCGGCGGTGCTCGGGGGTGAGGTAGACGTTGCGGGAGGAAAGCGCGAGCCCATCCGCTTCGCGAACCGTCGGCACCCCCACCACCTCGAGGCCAAAGTGCAAATCGGCCACCATGCGCCGGATCACCGCCAGCTGCTGATAGTCTTTCTCCCCGAAGTAGGCCCGGCACGGCCGGACAAGATTGAAAAGCTTCGCCACTACCGTGGTGACCCCTCGGAAATGCCCGGGGCGGAACGCGCCCTCAAAGCGCTCGACCAGCGGCCCCGTGACCTCCACGTAGCTGGAAAACCCTTCGGGGTAGAGCTCGCTGGCCTCCGGCAAAAAGAGCAGGTCCACCCCAGCCTCGGCCAGGAGCTTGGCGTCGCGCTCGGGATCGCGGGGGTAGCGCTCAAAGTCTTCACCAGGGCCGAATTGCAGCGGGTTGACGAAGATCGAAACCACCACGAAGGGGTTTTCCTGGCGCGCACGCTCCACCAGGGCCAGGTGACCACGGTGGAGGTAGCCCATGGTGGGAACAAAGCCCACGGTTTGGTTACTCAAAGCCTGTTCGAGCTCGGCCACACTGCGAACGGTTTGCACGAAGCCTAGTATAGTCAGACCGTGGGGAAGAAAAAACGGCAGCAAAAACTCTACAAAAAACTCGCCCAGGAAGCGAGAAAGCCCACCTTAGCGAAGATCTTAAAGCTGATGGCCAAGACCTTCGTCCTGGTCCTGGTGCTCAGTTTCCTGATCGCCGCGGGGATCGCCGCCGGTCTGGACTGGCTCAAAACGTTCTGGGCTCAGCTCGCGATCTACGGCGTGGGTTACGTCCTCGCCTACCGCTGGTTGATGTCAGATTTCATGCCGCCGCCTCCGGATAAGTTAGGGTGAATGCCCTCGCACCCTGTATAATCTGGGGCAATATGCAGAAGATCACCGGCGAAGCCCTCACCTTCGACGATGTCCTCCTCGTCCCCGCCTACTCGGAAGTTCTGCCCAAAGCGGCCGATACAAAAACCCGCCTCACCCGCCGTCTCTCCCTCAACATCCCCATCCTTTCGGCGGCCATGGACACCGTCACCGAGGCCAAGATGGCCATCGCCATGGCCAGGGAAGGCGGGCTCGGCATCATCCACAAAAACCTCCCCATCGACGTCCAGGCGGAAATGGTCCATCGCGTCAAGCGCAGCGAAGCGGGCATGGTGACCGACCCCATCACCCTGCCCCCCAACGCCCGCCTGGAAGACGCCGAGCGGCTCTTTGCCGAATACAAGATCGGGGGATTGCCGGTGGTGGACTTCCACGGCAAGCTGCTCGGCCTGGTGACCAACCGTGACCTCCGCTTTGAGCGCGACCTTTCCAAACCAGTCACTGAGGTCATGACCCCACGAGAACAGCTCATCACCGCGCCCCCGGGAACGTCGCTCGACGAGGCCGAAGAACGGCTCAAGCGCCACAAGATCGAAAAGCTGCCCCTCGTCGACGACGATGGTCGCCTGGTCGGACTCATTACCCTGAAGGACATCGTCAAGCGCCGCCAGTACCCAAGGGCGGCCAAGGACAGCGAAGGGCGGTTGCTGGTCGGCGCCGCGGTCGGGGCGGACGCCGAACTCCTCGATCGCGCCAGCGCTCTGGTCGAAGCCGGCGTGGACGTTTTGGTCGTCGACAGCGCCCACGGACACTCCAAAGGCGTGATCGACACGGTGACCGAACTGAAATCGAAATTCGAGGTGGAGGTGATCGCCGGCAACGTGGCCACCGCCGAGGGCGCAAGAGCCCTCGCCGAGGCCGGCGCCGACGCGGTCAAGGTGGGGATCGGCCCGGGCTCGATCTGCACCACGCGGGTGGTGACCGGGGTCGGCATGCCCCAGATCACCGCCATCATGGAAGCGGCCAAAGGCCTGGGGGACCTCGACATTCCCATCATCGCCGACGGCGGTATCAAGTACACCGGCGACGTGGCCAAGGCCATCGCCGCCGGGGCCCACACCGTCATGCTCGGCGGCATGCTCGCGGGGACCTTCGAAGCGCCGGGCGAGGAAATCATCAAGGACGGCCGCCGCTACAAGGTTTACCGGGGCATGGGCTCGCTCGGAGCCATGCAGAAGGGTTCGGCCGGGCGGTATTTCCAGGAAGACGCCAAAAAACTCGTCCCCGAGGGTATTGAGGGGATGGTGCCCTACAAGGGTCCGGTGGCCGATGTCCTCTTTCAGATCGTCGGCGGGTTAAAGGCGGCCATGGGCTACACCGGCTGCCCGGACATCGAGACCTTCCGGAAAAAGGCCCGCTTTGTAAAGATCACCATGGCCGGGCTCATCGAAAGCCACCCCCACGACGTCTTGGTCACCAAGGAGTCACCGAACTACTCCCGGTAGCCGCCTCGCCGTGGCAAAAAGGGCGTAATCTTTCTAGTGCCGGACTTTGTGTGGGAAGTGAGGGCCTTCTGCCATCGACCCTGCCGCAGCAGCTCTAGGAAACTACGCGCTACGCGCTGCGTGAGCGCCGTCTACCTGGACGCCCTGTTCCTTAAGCTGCAGTACCCCGGTAAGGGCATCGAGAAGCGAGTGCTCTACGCAGCTTTGGGCCTGAGTGAAGAGGGAAGGCGTGTCCTTCTGGGCTAAGAATGCGCGGGCTTCGCCCGTGACCTGGCTCTTTCCTAGGTGAGCGCCCTCTTCCAGGACGAGGCCAGGGCCAGGCGCTGGTTGAAGCGCTATAACCCCCGGCTCGGGGCCGTGCCTGCCGAGCGGCTTTCGGACCTCGAGGGCTACGAGTCGGTCCTCCTGGTGGCGGAAGAAGCCTTCTATGGTTTCCTTTGAACTCTAGCGGGCGGGTGGACCCCAGTCACCTCGGCGACCACCCCAGGGCCAAGGTCGCCCTTGAGTCGTTGTCGTATATCAGACGGCCTTCTGCCTGGGCCGCCCGGGCTCAGCCGAAAGGGCCGGGCTTTTTGAAGATGGCGATGATCAGGCCCCAGGGATCGAAACGGTAGGGTTTGTTCGCCGTGGGGGACATCGCCGCCCGCTGTTTGTTCAGGCCCGACAAGTCAGGGTAGCAGGCGAAGCGAGGCGTTGGCCTATTGCACATCCTTGCAAATGCAGCATCATGATGCGGAATTTGCAAGGATGATTGCCCGCCGCAT
>WIAM01000078.1 GCA_015519965.1 Thermaceae bacterium | reverse complement strand
GCTCTCCCTCAACCGGGCGGTTGAGGACCTGGTGGTGGTGGTCCTCGACCGGCCCCGCCATGAGAAGCTGATCTCCGATATCCGCAAGGCCGGTGCCCGGGTCAAGCTCATCGGCGACGGCGACGTGATCGCCGCCCTTGCCGCAGCGATGCGTGGCACCGGTGTGCACGCGGTCATGGGCATCGGCGGCGCGCCGGAAGGCGTGCTGGCCGCCGCGGCCCTGAAAGCCCTTGGCGGGGAAATCCAGGCCCGCTTCTACCCCGAGGACGACGAGGAACGCGAACGCCTCAAATCGATGGGCGTCGATGAGACCAAGATCTACACCACGGAAGAGCTCGCTCCCGGCGAGGAAGTCGTCTTCGCCGCCACCGGCATCACCGACGGCGACATCTTAAGGGGCATCCGCTATTTCGGCAGCGGCGCCCGCACCCACTCGCTGGCCATGGGGTATGCCACCCGCACGGTCCGCTTCATCGACTCGGTCCACCTCTTGAACGACGGCGCCCGGGTTACCATCCGGATCTGAATCAACCCTCGACCATGCCCCATACCCCCAAATGGGGGTATGGGGAAAAAATTCGCTTTCCTACAATGAGAACAGGCTGAAGGGCCAGTGAAAGGAGGAGGAACCATGAAGCGAAACAAGACCAAAGGTTTCACCCTGATCGAGCTGCTGATCGTCATTGCGATCATCGCCATTCTGGCTGCGGTGCTGATCCCCAACGCGCTGAACGCCCGCAACCGGGCGGTGCTCTCGGCGGGCAAACAGTATGCGCTTGACGTCTTGGGGGCTTTGCAAAACTTGGCCGCAGATAACAGCGCCTATTTCCCTGATGACTTTAGTAAAGACGCAACGATCGCTAGTGCTACAGGTCAGGTCGTCACCGATAGCGACATTAGCAGCAGCATCGACTTTGGCACCGCCGGGTCGCAGCTGAACATTCGTCCTTACCTTGATGCCCCGGCTTCAACCACCCGCATCGTCAAGGTGCTTTACAAGAGCGGCGGTACGATCAAGGTCCAGCAAGATATCGGAAGCAAGAAATACTGCACCGAGCTCGACGTTAACACTAAGAAATTTAAAGTTACCGATAGCGCGTGTCAGTAAGCGTAAACCAGCCGGACGGCATGGCTTATTTCGTGCGGGAAACTACGAGAGTTTCCCGCACATTTGCTAATACACCATCAGTGGAGAAGAGACCGTTGTGGGAAATAAGTACAACATCGCTTGGTTCGCCCTCCTACTCCTACTCCTCATCACCATTACACTCGCCTACATCTCATCCGAAGGCGATCCTCACACCCGCACCCAGCTGGCCAAGTTCTATTTCATCCTGGGCTCCGGGTTTTTGGTGGGCCTATGGGGATTTTTGAAGGGCCAGGGCGCGGCGCGCTTTGCGGCGCTCCTTTCTGCGATCCTCCTCGCGCTCGGAAGCTTTCTTCCGCCCACGACCACGCCTGGCCGCTGGTTTTGGGGCGGAGATTTGCAGTTTTACAGTCAAGCCGTGGCCGGATGGCTCGGCGTTGCGGGCACGGCCTTCGGGCTTGCCGCCCTACGGCCGAAAGGCAAAGTGACGGCGATCGTGGCCTGGTGGCTGCTCCTGACATACGCCCTCGGCTAGGCGGGGGCTCTGGGCTGGCTCGAGGCCCTCGGCTACGCCCCCTACGGCCCCTTCACCAAGGACTTCTTCCCCACCATGCTCACCTGGCCCTCGCCAGGTTATTTGGCCGGGGCTTTGGCCTTTGGCGCGGCCTACGTGCTCGGCCCCCGAAAAGGGATCCTGGGTCTGGTCGCCACCGCCGCGGCCGCGGCGCTCATGCTCGCTGGCGGCAACCGTTCGGGGCCGCTCGGCTTTTTCCTGGCGCTCCTCTTTCTCGTTTTCACCTGGCCGCCCCCCGTACGCGCCCGCCGCCTGATCGCGTTTGGCCTCATCACCGCCGCGCTGTTCCTCGTCTACCCGAAACCCCCGAAGGCGGTCCCCACCTTCGCCCGCCTCGACCAGAACGTCAGCACGCTCAACTCGCGAACGTATCTTTGGAAAGCCGCCTGGGCGCTTTTGAAAAAGCGACCGCTCGGCGTCGGCCCCGACGGCTTTGCCTCCGCGCTCAGCCAGGTCGCCCCCGAAGAGCTGATTTTTATCGTCAGGAAGTTTGGATTCGTGCCCAAAGAGGCCCGCGAAGTCAAGATCATCACTCAAAGCCCTATGCTCGGTTATACTGACGATAGCGGGGAAATGCGGTTCGTGCGGGTCCGGGAAATCCTGGCCCATAATGCTTTTCTTGACTGGGCGCTGGCCTACGGCCTACCGGTGGCGGTTTTCCTCTACGCGATCTGGCTCGCCTTTTTGGTCTGGCTCTATCGCCGCGGGGAGTGGTCACTTTTCGCCTCACACCTTGCCTTTTTCATTTACCTTCAACTCTGGCCACCGATCTTCCCCAACCTCTTCATCGTGGCCATGATCACCGCACTCCACCTCGCTGCTCTTGGAGGCGCTCGTGAAGAGAGATCAAGGCTTTACCCTGTTTGAAATGCTCGTCGCCATCGTCATCGTGGCCTTGCTCTCGGTCATCTTCCTCCCTCGCATCAACAACGCGCGCCAGTACGCGTATCACAAAGCCGCTTATTTCTGCGCTTCTGACATCCTGCAAAAAGAACTGGCATATTACAGCGAAAACTTCCGCTACGCCACCCCCCAGGAACTCGTCGATGCTGACCTCACACCCTCCTGTTTGCAGCCGCCCTGCGAAGATCTTCAGCCAAGCCCCACCCCCGGCGCAAACCCTGGCAGCCTGGCCTGCAGGAAGGGCGGCGTGTGGTGGTTCGTGAATGACTGGTCAACGGTCCCCAAAGACGCCGGAGTCTCGATCAGCGTGTGGCGGACCGGCTCCAACCGCTCGGCCACCGCCTACATTAACGAGGACAAGTCGGAAGTGCGTTTCGAAGTTTTAGGTCGGTGAAGTCTACTGTAGGAGGCAGGAACCGAAACGCCCGCGCCTAGGGCCATCCATGCTTTCGCCTCGAGGTTAGAGTGTACCCTGTGCAGACGAGTCGCCTGATTCGCCCTTTGCGCCGGGAGCTCGAAGACGGCTGCCGGGACCGCGTGGTGGCGGGGGGACTCGAGCGCCTGGTTGCGAACCTGGCCGCAGACGCACCGGAAATCCGTCGGCTGCTCGCCGGATACAGCCGGCTGCCTCAGGAAGAGCGGTGCCGCAGGCTGGTCGAGGCGCTCAGGCGTCTTGGAGTTATGGTGGAAGCCCCTGAACTTAAAGCGTCGCTCGACGAAAAACCCCCCGAAGGCGAGGGGAAACCCCTCGACACCCCACTCCAATCGCTCCCCCTCGGCCGGGGGGCCGGGAGACGACTCGGCGAACTCGGGCTCAAGACGCTGCGTGATCTCGTCTACCACCTCCCCCGGCGCCACGAGGACCGGCGGACCCTGCCCGCCTTCCATCTGCTCAGCGAGGGTCAAAAGGTCACGGTCAGGGGGCAGGCCACGAGCAAGGATCTGGTGCGAACGCCCAAGAAGGGCATGCAGATCGTTCAGGTTCGCCTCGTCGACGCCTATGGCTACGGCCTTACCGCGGTATGGTTCAACCAGCCCTGGGTCCTAAAGCAAATCCGCGTAGGGGAAAATATCGTGGCCACCGGCCGCCTCACCCGCCGCGGCCGAACCCGAACGCTGATGGTCGAATATTTCGAGCCGGAGGAAGGGGAGTCGCTCTCAACCGGTCGCATCGTCCCCGTCTACCCCTCCAAAGAAGGCATCAGCCAGGCCTGGCTTCGCCGGGCCATCTGGCGCGGCCTCGCCCTGGCCCGCCCCATCGCCGACCCGCTGCCCGGCGCCTACCGGGAGCGCTTTCGGCTGTTGGATCTCGACACCGCCCTGGCCCACTACCACTTTCCCCCCGATGAGGGGGCCCTCGAGGCCGCCCTCAGGCGGCTCAAGTTCGACGAGTACCTCTACCTCGAACTCCGGGTCATGATCCAATCGGGCGAGAGCGCCCTCGTTGGCCACGTTTTCGAAGTGCGCGAGGCGTGGCTGCGTGAGTTTACCGAAAGCCTCCCCTTCACCCTGACCAAGGCCCAGCAAAGGGTCATCGACGAGATCCTCGCCGACATGCAATCCGACCGCCAGATGGCGAGGCTCCTCCAGGGGGATGTGGGCTCGGGCAAGACCGTGGTCGCGGCGCTCGCGCTCTACATCGCGGCTAAAAACGGCCTGCAGGGCGCGCTCATGGCCCCGACCGAAGTGCTGGCCAAGCAGCACTTCCAAAACCTGAACCGCTACCTCATGCCGCTCGGGGTGCGGCTTGCGCTGCTCGTGGGCTCGATGCGGGAAAAGGATAAAGAAGCGGTGAAACAGCAGATCAAAAGCGGCGAGGTCGACGTGGTGGTGGGCACCCACGCCCTGATCCAGGAAGGGGTGACCTTCCGCGCGCTAGGCCTTGCGGTGATCGACGAAGAGCACCGCTTCGGGGTGATGCAGCGCCGGGCCCTGTTGCAGGGCCGGCCCGACGTGCTGGTGATGACCGCGACCCCCATCCCCCGTTCGCTCGCGCTCACCCTCTACGGGGACCTCGAGGTCAGCGTTCTCGACGAGCTCCCGCCAGGACGCACGCCGGTGAAGACTCGCGTCCTCTCGCAAAAGACCCGGCCCCAGGCCTACCGGTTC
>WIAM01000077.1 GCA_015519965.1 Thermaceae bacterium | reverse complement strand
GGGGAGTGGCTTTGGCTCCGGCTCGGGCGGCGGGGTTCTGGCAGTGGCCTCGGCAGGCGCTGGCGTCGGGGCGGGTTTGGCCTTGGGTTTTGGTTCGCCGGCGCGTTCGCCCGTCACCGGCGCCGGCGGGAGGGTGGCCACCACCGGCACCAGGGCCTGGCGGATTTGCTCGATCTGCTGCTTGAACCCCGCCAGGTCGCCCTGGGCCAGGCGACTGAGCGCTTCGATGAAATCGGCGGGGCGGATGGCCCGCATCCGGGGGGCGTCCTGAATGATCAGGAAAAGGCCGTAGGCTTTCGACACCAGGGCGTAGGCCCGCACCCGGTCGGTGGCGTCCTGGGCGAGCTCGAGGGTCTTGCCGATCGCCTCAGCGTAGGCCTGCTCGAAAAGTGCCCGGAGCCCGGCGATGTCCGTGGCGGCGGCGCGGGCTTTGGCCTTCTCGACGAGCGAGGCCGGGCGGGCGCTGGCTTTGGCCAGGCGGTCGAGGAGGGTGGTGGCCGCCGCCTGATCGCCCCGGGCCACGGCCTCGAAAAAGGCGTCGTAGAGAGCCTTGGCGAAGGCGCCGCGCACCACCCAGAGGCGGCCCTCGAGGTCGGCCTTGCTCTTTCGCACCACGGCGAGCCGTGCGTCCTGGATGGCGCGTTCGATGCCCTGGGCGATGACCGCCGGCAGCTCACCCTTGCCTTTCTCGAACGCGCGCTGGGCTTCCTCAACCAAAAGGAGCGCCTGGGCCGGGTCTTCGGCCAGGACCGATTTGGCCGTTTGCAGTTCGGGGAATACCTGGTCATACAGCCCGGCCGCCGGCGGCGTCGCTGCCAGCGCGAACGAGGCCAGGACCACCCACGTCCACCACCACTTCTTCATCGGGGACCTCCTTTGAGCGAGAGCTCGGTGAGGCGCTTGCGGATCTTGCCCAGGTTGACTTCGGGTCGGGTGATGACCGCCACCAGGAAGGCCTCGAGGGGCCGCAAGAAAATCTGCGCCTCGCGCGTAACCAAATAGGCGAACCGGTAACCCCGGCGCGAAAGCGCGAGCCGGTGGGCGGCGAAGAGCAGCCTGGGCAGGTTCGCAGACCCCCCGGGAAAGCGGGCCTCGCTGATCGTGGGCCCGAGGAGCATCACCCCGACCACGCCCTCTTCCCTTGCCAGATGCCTGAGGAGGTCCTGACGCGAGCGAGGGTCGTTGGGGTCGAGCTGGAGGTTTTCGCGCCCGCTGGTGGGCGGCGTCTTCGGGCGACGGGCCCGGGCCAGTTGCTCGATCTTGGCCACCGCCTCGGCGTAGGGCCCGTTCACCTGAAAAACCGGGATCACCTGACGGATCTCCTCGACCAGCGGGCCCCGGGCCAGCTGCAACCAGCGTTCGCTCGCCTCACCGGGCGCCACCCGGGCCATGGCCCGACGGATCAGGTTCTTGGCCGCTGCGGGGGGAATGCCATAGGTGCTCAGCGCTTCGATGATCAGCTGCTCGGCTTCCTGCATCGCTCCCTTATGACCGGATTATAGAGCCATTACCGAGTGGAGCTGGGTGACCCGCCGAGCCGCAGTTCCGGATCGGCCCCGCCCTCGACCCAGTGGCTGCCGTCGGTGAGGACTTCCTTTTTCCAGACCGGGAGGATCAGCTTGACCCGGTCGATGGCGTAGCGGGCGGCGGCGAAGGCCTCGGGCCGGTGGGGGCTTGCAACCACGATCAGGATCGAGGCCTCGCCGGGATCAACCCGCCCCAGGCGGTGCACGATGGCGATGCGGCCCAGGTCCCAGCGGGCTCGCATCTCCTCCGCGATCTGACCGAGCACCTTTTCCGCCATCCCGGTGTAGGCCTCGTAAACCAGGTGGTCGACCGTCTTGCCCTTGTTGGGGCTTCGGGTGGTTCCGAGGAACGTGACGAGGGCGCCGAATTGGGGCTCGACCGCCCAGCCGACCATCTGGGGGAGGAGCGGCTCGAGGGGGTCTTCGGTCAGGAAGAGTCGCGCCTCGCTGCCCCCCGACACCGGGGGCAAAAAGGCCAGTTCGTCGCCGTCGTGGAGAGGGGTTTCGAGGCTGGCGAAACCCTCGTTTACCGCTGCCATACCCGCCTCGAGGCCGAGCTCGGGAAAGCGTTCCTTGAGCATCCCCATTGCGTCGGCGACCGTGGCACCTTCGGAGAGCTCGATCTCGAGCGAACCGGTACCCGCCTGTTCCCGGTACATCGCGAAGAGCCGCACGATAACTCGCATCCTCTAACTCCTCTCAAGCACCCTTCCCAGGGTGTAGGCCACGCTCAGAGCCTCCTTGAAGCGCATGCGCTCGGGGCCGATGAGGACCACCTCGCCCCGCCAACCGGGCCGGGAAAACCCCGACTGAACCAAGGCGGTTCCTTCGTCGACCCGGAGGTTCACGCCTCCCGGCGGGGTCATGGGCCCCGGGGGAAGGTTATCCCAAAATTCGATAACGCGCCGGAGGAAGGCGGGGTCCTCGGCCTCGGGTTCGGAGAAGACCTCGCCGACGCCCTCGAAAAAGCGCTCGCTGCGGGTGGTGCCCAAAACCCCAGCCAGGCCCTGCAGCAGGGCATCGAGCTGAGGCGACGAACCGCGGAGTTCGGAAAGGGTCTCGGGCGCT
>WIAM01000013.1 GCA_015519965.1 Thermaceae bacterium | reverse complement strand
GCCGCTGGGGCGTTTGGCGCTTACTCCCTCGGGGCCAACAACATCGCCAACGTGGTGGGGGTGTTCCTCCCCATGGCCGACCGGCTCTTTTTGCCCCTCGAGGTGGGGGGGGTGGTGGTTTTGTCACCGGTGCGGATGCTGCTGTTGCTCGGTGGTTTGGCGATCGCCGTCGGCATCTACACCTACTCCTACCGGGTAATGATGACCGTGGGGCGGGACATCGTCAAGCTCACGCCGCTTGCGGCCTGGGTAGTGGTGGTCTCGCAATCGCTGGTGCTCTTGGCCTTTGCTTCCCAGCGCTTCGCCGACTTCGTTTCGTCGCTGGGGCTCCCGCCGCCGCCGCTGGTCCCTGTCTCGAGCTCCCAGGCGGTGGTCGGCGCGGTGGTGGGGCTTGGGCTACTCATTCCCGGGGAACGGGTGCGCTGGGGGTTGCTCCGGCGCATCGCCGCCGGGTGGATCCTCGCCCCGCTCACCGCGGCAGCGGTGGCTCTGGTCGGGCTTTATGTCTTGCAAAACGTCTTCAACCTGCCTGTGCTTCCTTAGGGGCCGGTGGCGGCCGCGTGGGCGGATTTTGCCGCCGTTCTTCATTGGTGAGTGGAGATACCGCTCGCAAGGGCGGGGTCTCGAGGCGCTTCGCCTGCTCGTCGCCTATGCGTTCGAAGGGTTGAATTTGCACCGCGTTGAAGCGCTCGTTCTTGCGGACAACACGATCGCCAATCGCCTTTTCAAGAAGGCTGGTTTGACCCACGAGGGTGTGAGACGGTCGGTAATTTGGAAAAAGGGGAAGTGGGTCGATCTCGAGGTGTGGGGGCTTTTGGCCCAGGACTGGTACCCCCGGCACGAGTCGTAGAGGGGCTGTTATGGGGCGGCGGGCGCTGTACCAAGTTCGCGATCTCACCAAGAGATACCGGCGTGGCAACGTCTTGGCCAATGATGGAATTACGATCGACATTTACGAAGGTGAGATCCTCGGCATCTTCGGGCCGAATGGTGCCGGGAAGACGACATTCGTCCGTCAGCTCGCCGGGTTGCTGCGGCCGAGCTCGGGCTCGATTCTGCTCGAAGGAAGGAATATCGTCGAGGTTCCGGATCTGGTTTCGAAAACGATCAGTACGGTTGGCCAGCGGGTTCCCGTGTTCAGGTATTATCGGGCCGCCGAGGTCTTGCTGCATGCCGGGGTGCTGCGGGGGTTGCCTCCCCGGATTGCCGAGAAGTGGGCCAAGGAACTCCTGGAGCGCTTCGACCTTCTCGGCCAGGCATCGAAACGCTTTAGCCGCCTGAGCGGGGGACAGCAGCGGGTCTTGACGCTCCTCACCGCGTTCATGGGGGAACCGCGGGGGGTGCTGCTCGACGAACCGACGAGCAACCTCGACCCCAGGAACCGGAGGCGGGTTTGGGCGTTCCTCGAGGAAATGCGCCGGGATCGCGGTTTAACCGTGGTCGTCACCAGCCACATCCTGGCCGAGGCCGAGGGTTACCTCGACCGGGTGATGTTCATCGATCGCGGTCGCGTGGTCGCGATGGGTACGCCGGTCGAACTCAAGCGGCTCGTTTCCCAGCGGATGGTGGTCGAGGTGAGGGTGAAAGAGGGCGCGGCCCCAAAAGCGGAGGGGTCGCTCAATCGAATCCAGGGAGGCGAAAGGAAAACACCCCTGCTTTGGGTCTTCCGGCCGCGTGCCGATGAGCTCGGTCGGTTGCTCGAGGTCGCCGCCGCGCTCGCCCGCGAGGGCCTCGTGGAGGAAGTCAAGGTGTCGAGTCCGACCATGGACGATGTCTACATCCATCTGACCGAACGGGCCGGGAGCCGATTGGAGGGACGTCGGTGAAGGCGGCACGCGATTTCTGGTGGCTTTTGAAGGGGGAGCTCTACATCCTTCGGGACACCTGGTACTGGCAGCTGGTCCACACCTCGTTCGTGGCCTTTGCGTATCTCCTGTTTCTGGCCATCCTCGTAGGTCGCACTGGCTCGATTGACATGCGTTACCTCGTTGTCGGAAGCCTGGTGTTTGGGATGGCCCTGTCCGGGATGCTGACGCTGGGACAGAACGTGGCCCACATGAAGGAGGCGGGCGTTTTTGAGTACTATGCCTCTCTCCCGGTTTCGAAGCTCGTCTACATCCTCGCCCTGGCCGCCCGGGGCACTTTGCTCGCTTTGCCGTCGGCGGCCGTGATCTGGACTTTGGCCTGGTTCTTCCTGGACATCCGGCTGCCCCTGGTTGCAGCCCCGGTCTTGCTGCTCGCGGGTTTGGCCATGGCGGGCTTTGGCGCGGTCATTGGCTTTTGGAGCCCCTCGGCCGTGGTGGCGTTGCTCGCGACGCAGATCCTGCAGGTCGTGGTCGTTTTTTTCTCACCCGTTTACTATCCGGCGAGCCTGCTCCCCACCTGGTTGCGCTGGCTCTCAAACCTGTGGCCGACCACCCACGCCGCTTCCGCCCTGCAGGCGGCGCTGAGCCAGGACCAGACCGCGCTTTTCAGATCGACCCTGGTCCTGGCGGCCTACGCTCTCTTCTCTTTGGGGCTCGTGCCCAGAAGGCTCCCGTGGCGGATGGTTGAGGAATAGTCCTTTTAAAGCCAGGGTTAAACTTTACGCCTTGCAAAACGTATCTGACGCGCCAGTGTACTCCTAAGCGGGCAATGGTTAAACTAGGCAAGAGGGAGTTTGACTATGCCCTACACGGTAAGTTCTAAAGGGCAGGTGGTGATCGCCAAGGAGATCCGCGAAAAGCTCGGCGTGAAACCGGGCTGGGTTGCGGTTCAGCGCTTGGTCGGCGACCACGTGGAGATCTACTTTTTGCCACCGCCCCACCGCCGCTCGCTCAAAGGGCTGCTCGCAGACAGGATCCAAACTCGCGTTTCCGTGGAGGACTGGCCGGCGGCTCGTGAACGCGCTTGGCGGGCCGCGTCGGGGGATGAAACCCGGTGATGCGGCCATTGGTTGACACCAGCGTGGTCGTGCGTTACCTGACCGGCGATCCGCCTGAGCTCGCCGAGCGCGCGGCGCGGATTTTGGATGGGGGGCCGGTTGCCTTGACCGACGTGGTGCTGGTGGAGGCAGCTTACGTGCTCACCACAGTCTACGGGGTGGAGCGGGCCCAGGTGGTGGATGCTCTGGTGGCCTTTTTGCAAAAGGAGAACGTGGCGGTGACGGGCCATAAAAAGGAAACGCTTATCTCGGCGCTCTTGCTCTGTCGACCGTCGAAGAGGGTTTCTTTTGCCGACGCCTTGATCTGGGCCGCGGCCAAAGAAGAAGGCGCGCCGGTGTATACCCTGGACCGGCGCTTTCCCGAAGACGGGGTTGAGGTCCGGCGGCCTTAACTCGCCCGGCAAGAGTTGACCTTAAGGCTGCGCAGGCGGTTGACCGCGCTGGCGACCTCGAGGGCCCGGGGAAGGGCGAGTTCGGGGGAGGCTTCGAGCGCGTAGAGCCCCTGGGCCCTGGCCTCTTCCACCAGCCGTTCGGCGAGGGCCTTGAGCGGCGTTTGGCCGTCGGCCAGGCGCTGCATCTTTTTGAGCATCGCCCCGATGGCCCGGGCCTGGCTGTCGTCAACGAGTTGCTCAAGGCCGGTGAGGTCGATGGTCTGCCGGCCGAAGAGGATTTCCCTTAGGCCCCGGGTTTTAATTTTCTCCCGCCCGCCCCGCTCGGGGTCGAAGGACTCGGGCAGCGGGCAGCGGGGGGTCACGCGGATGGGGTGCTCCGGGGCCGACGGCGACCGGCGCGAGGGGAGTTCGCTGGCGATCTTTCGGGCGCGCTCGGTGACGTCGTGGGGGCGGTAGGCCTCCATCAGGATGACCCGGTCGGCCACGTCGAGGTAGTCGCCGTTGCCGCCGACCACCATCACCGTGGAAACGCCGAGACGTTCAAAGAGCTCGCGGACCCGATCGAGCAGCGGGGTGATCGTTTCCCGCTTGACCAGGCGCTGCATGCGGGCATCGCGCGTGAGGAGGTTGGTGGCCGAGGTGTCCTCGTCGATGAGGAGCACCCGGGCGCCGGCCTCGAGGCCCTCGAGGATCGCCGCCGCCAGCGAGGTCGAGCCCGAGGCGTCCTGGGTTTGGAAAAAGTCGGTTCGCTTTCCCCCCGGGAGGTCGCGGATGAAGGGGGAGAGGTCAACGCCGCTGATCGCGCGGCCGTCTTCGCTGCGCACCTTGAGGGCCTCGGCCCGGGTCACCACCCACTCCCGCCCGTCGCCGGGAGCGTGGGGGTAGACGCCGCGCTCGAGGGCCTCGAGCAGCGTGGTCTTGCCGTGGAATCCGCCGCCGGTGATGATAGTGACCCCTTCGGGGATGCCCATCCCCACCACCTCGCCGTGGTGAAGGGTGGGCAGGCTGACTCGGAGCTCGGGTGGGGAAGCGAAGGGAACGGCGTCCTCGAGGGGCGACTGGGAGACGCCGCTTTTCCGGGGGAGGATGCTGCCGTCTCGGACGAAAGCCACCAGGCGCTTTTGCGAGAGAAGTTCTTGCAGGTGGGCGTGGTCTTCGGCGAGCTTGGCGAAGCGCCAGGCCAGGTCTTGATCCACGCTGGACCAGTAGACCGCCCGGGCGGCTTTGGGGAGCGCCTCGGTCAGGAGCCTGGCCGCGGCCCGGCCCATGACGCTGCGCCCGCGTGCTGGCAGACCGATGCGGAAGCGAAGTTCCAGGAATTCCCCCGTGATCTCGGCCCCGGAACGGCGGAGGATCTCGGCGCCCGGCGCGTCAACGAGCACCCTGCCCGAGTGGCCGGTGCCCCCGGTCGGGGGGATGTCGCGCGCCGCCCGGTGAAAGACCCGGAGCAGGTAGTCCAAAAGGCCCGTCTTCCGGGCTTCGTTCGACCACAGCGCTTCCGGAATCGAGTGGACGGCGCGGGGGATCCTGAGGCGAACCTTGGAGGGGGTGGCGAAGGGGTCCCCCTGCACGTGGTCGAAAAACAGGGTGACCCGTCCCAGCTGCCAGGGGCCAAGCAGGCGTTTGTAGGCCTTGTAGCCTCGGCCCTCGAGGGCCAAAAGCGTGCGTCGGAGTTCGTCCAGGTCGCGCACGGGGCCATTATCGCAGGTCAGGACCGGTGGCCGCCGAGGGCCAGCCCGACCCCGGCCAGCATCGCCGCTGCGCCGGCGAAGACGCCCGGTGGTGGCACCTCGTTGAAGATGACGAAGCCGAGCAGGCTCGAGACCACCGGTTCAAAGAGCACAAAGAGCGTGACCAGCGTGGGGCCGAGGAAGCGCACCGCGTAGTTGAGGCTGGTGTGGCCGATGAGCTGGGGGACCAGCGCCATGAGGAAGATCCAGAGGTAAAAGTCCTGGGCATGGCCCAGGTAACCGGTGCCGAAGAGCCAGGGAAGGGGCAGGAGGACGAGGGCCGCCGAGGGATAGGCGACCGCCACGTAGCCGGTGGTCCCGAGCGCTCTTTGCGCCTCGCGCCCGAGGATGAGGTAGAGGCTCACCGCCCATGCGCCAAACAGGGCGAGGAGGTCGCCGAGGAGCGGCCGGTTTCCGCCCGCACCGCTCCCGGCGTCGGTCAGGCCGATCAGGATGCCCCCGGCCACTGCCAGCGCGATCCCGAATAGGGTTTTCCGGTGTGGTCGGCGACCGAAGAAGAGCCACTCGATACCGGCGACCCAGATGGGGTTGGTGGTGACGATGGTCACGCTGGCGGCGATCGAGGTGTAGGCGAGGCTCGCGATCCAAAAGCCAAAGTGGAGGGCCAGGAATACCCCCGCCCCTGCGGCCAGGAGGTAGACGGCCCGGCGCTGTGGCTTTTTGAGGCTCCGGGCGGCGAAGGGCAGCAGCATTGCCGAGGCCAGGAGCAGCCGACCGGCGGCGATCAGCATCGAGGCCCCGAGACCCGCCTCGCCCAGGGCGCCGTAGGCCAGGCGGATGAAGATGGCGGCGGCGCTCACCGCCAGCACGCCGATCGCGAGAATGGCGTAGACGCGGCCTTTCGGCATGGCGAGATTCTACCTGGAAAGCAGCTTAGGGCGCGGGTTTGGTGTAGGCGTAGGCGCCGGAAGAGAGAAAGGCCAGGATGCCCCGGGCGATGCCCTCGGCGACCTTTTGTCGGTAGCTGGATGCGGCCAGGCGCCGCCCTTCCGTGGGGTGGTTGGCAAACCCCACCTCAACGAGCACCGCGGGAATGCGGGCGGTGCGGAGCACGAAGAGGGGAGCCGACTGCACGCCCCGGTCCGGCGATCCGGTCTCAGAGGTGAGGCTTTTTTGCAGCTTTTCCGCGAGCTTTTGCGAAAAGCCCAGGTTGGCCTGGGCCAACAGGTCCTTGAGCGCTTTGTCGGCGGCGGTTTCGGTTTCCCGGGTGAGCTTGCGCCCGACCTCGCCGCCACCGTTTTCCCAGACCGCCAGCGCCTGGGCTTCGGCGTCGATGGCGCGACCGAGGAAGTAGGTCTCGATGCCCATGGCGGGCTTCGGCGCGGAGTTGACGTGGATGGAGATGAAGAGCGTCTTTTTGGTGTCGGCCATCGCGGCGCGTTTTTTGAGGTCGGTGATCTTTCGCTGCCAGAGGTCCTTGAGGCCCGGGGGGGCCAGATCGGTGTCGCGGTCTCGGGTCAGCACGACCTGGATCCCGCTGGCCTCGAGGAGCCTTTTCACCCGGAGGGCGATGTCCAGGGTGACCGCTTTTTCCACCACGTAGCCGACCGCCCCGGGGTCGGGGCCGCCGTGGCCCGGGTCGATGACCACCACCGGTTTTGGGGGATCCGGCCCCTTGGGCTCGGCGCGGGGCTTGGCCGGGGCCTTACCGATGAAGTCGACCACCAGCCGAAAGCTCTTGGCATCGAGGCCCTTGAGGACGAAGTCCTTCTCCTTGACGCCCTCGGCGACGTAGACCTGCACCACGGTGCCGGCGATGGTGGGGATAACCCGGTAGGAGGCGACCTCGGGGCTTTCGACCTCGACCGTGTTCGCCTCGAGGCGGATACGGTCGATTCTGATCTCAAACGTGCGGCCCTGGCCGGAGATCCGGTAGGTGGTCCCCAGTGGCAGGTCGAAGACCAGGCGCGTGAATCCCTCGTGCAACCCTACGCGAGGCGAGGCGAGGGCGATGGTGACGGCGAGGAGAACGCTGGCGGCGAGGACGCGGCGCATGCTTATGGGTTTATTGTACGTCTGGGAAATGTGGGACTGTGAGAGAGCGTATCCTCATGTTCGGCTAAGATACGGGGGTGATGTGGGGCCAGGGGCGGGGTTTCCCTTTGGCACGCGCACTTGCCCCTGGGAAGTTGAGTGCGAGAAACGAAAGGGGGTCGGGTAGGTGGATTTCGGAGCCGAGCTGCGTGCAGCTTTGATGGTGGCGGCTTTCGCGGTCCTGGGAATGTTCATCGTCTACGCCACGCTCTTTTTGTCGAGGCTCTTGGTGGGCGTGCGGCCGAAGACCGGCGCCAAGCTCGAGACCTACGAGTCCGGCGAAGTGACGATCGGTTCGACCGAGGTCAGGGTGAGCGTGCATTACTACCTCTACGCGCTGCTCTTTTTGATCTTCGACGTCGAGGCAGCGTTGCTCTTTCCCTGGGCCCCGGCGTTTGACAAGCTGGGCTGGTTGGGCCTGATCGAGGTGACGTTTTTCGTCTTGATGCTGGTCGGCGGGCTCGCCTACGCGTGGATGAGGGGGGTGCTGAAGTGGGTCTATTAGGCAGCGAAGCCCGTCCCCAAAACATCATCGTGGGGACGCTCGATGACGTGATCAACCTTGCGCGGAGCCGGAGCCTTTGGCCGCTCACCTTTGGCATCGCCTGCTGCGCCATCGAGATGATGGCGGCCTGGACGCCCAAGGTCGACGCCGATCGTTTGGGGATGTTCTTCCGCAACAGCCCGCGCCAGGCCGATCTGATGATCATCTCGGGCACGGTGAACAAGAAGATCGCGAGCCGGGTCAAGCGCCTCTATGAACAGCTGGCCGAGCCCAAGTGGGTGGTGAGCATGGGGGCCTGCGCCAACCAGGGCGGGCCCTTCCGGCAGGGCTACTCGGTGGTGGAGGGGGTTGACAAGATCGTCCCCGTGGACGTGTACGTTCCCGGCTGCCCGCCCCGCCCCGAGGCGCTCTTGCAGGGCCTTTTGCTCCTCCGCGATAAGATCGCCGACCGTAAGCTCCGCTACCAGCAGCCCCGGGTCGCGCTCACCGACTACGACGTTTTCGCCGAGCCGGGCAAAGACGGGAGGGTGCCGGTCCTATGAGCCTCAGGTTCAAAACGCGCGAGGAGTTTGACGAGGTGGTCTACGCCGTGCATCCCGAGGACTACCGGCCACTCTTGGAACAGCTCAAGGGCGAGGGGTTTGACTATCCCCGGAACCTCACCGGGATGGACCTCGAGTACGGGTTGCGGGTGGTCGTCCACCTCACCCGGCTTGCTGACGGCGCCAAGGTCACGGTCTACACCGACGTGCCCTATGACGCGCCCGAGCTGCCTTCGATCACCGATCTTTGGCCGGGGTTTGAGTGGTTCGAGCGGGAGGCCTACGACCTGGTAGGGGTCCGCTTTCGCGGGCACCCCGACCTGCGCCGGATCTTGACCGAGGATCACTGGACCATCCACCCCTTGCAAAAGCGCTACGACACCGGGGGGTACGAACTCCCTGGCTGGCAGCCCAAACCCTGGCCGGAGGTGGCCGACTGGGAGGAGGCGCCAGAAGGTGACGAAGGGGGTGAGGCATGAGAGGGCCAACCCAGATCCTGCCCACCGATCGGGCCGATGAGATGCTCATCAACATGGGGCCGCAGCACCCCGCGACCCACGGGGTGCTGAAGGTGGTCATCGGCCTCGAGGGCGAGCGCGTGACCCGGGCCGTGCCCCACATCGGCTTCCTCCACCGCAACCACGAGAAGATCGAGGAGGCCCGGACCTACCCGCAGATCATCACTTACACCGACCGCATGGACTACGTTTCCGGGCTGCAAAATGAGCTGCCCTTCATCCTGGCGGTCGAGGATCTCCTCGGGGTCGAGGTGCCCGATCGGGCCAAGTACCTGCGGGTGATCTTCTTCGAGCTCTACCGCCTGGCCAGCCACCTGGTCTGGCTTGGCACCGGCATGCTCGACTTCGGGGCCATCACCCCCTTCCTCTACACCTTCCGCGATCGCGAGCGGATCCTGGAGATCGTCGAGAAGACTGCCGGGGCCCGGATGCTGCCCAACTACTTCACCTTCGGCGGCGTGCGCCGGGACGTTCACCCCGATTTCTTCAAGGACGTCGCCGACTTCCTCGACTTCTTCGAAAAGCGCCTGCCCGACTACTACGCCCTGGTCCTGGACTCGCCGGTGTTCCAGGCCCGGGCGGTGGGGGTTGGCGTTTTGCCCAAGGAGCGGGCGATCGCCCGAGGGGCCTCGGGCCCGGTGCTCCGGGCCAGCGGCGTGGCCTACGACGTGCGCAAGGCGGAGCCCTACGACGCCTACCCCGAGATCGAGTTCGAGGTCCCGGTTAGGGAAGAGGGCGACGTCTACGCGCGTTTTTGGGTTCGCTTCAAGGAGATGGAAGAGTCGATCAAGATCATTCGCCAGGCCATCGAGAAAACCCCCAAGGTCGGCCCCTACAAAGGGAAGGTGCCGGCCCGAATGAAAGTCAAAGGCTCGCGCTACCGCGCGGTCGAGATCAGCCGGGGCCACCTGGGCGCGCACGTGGTGGGCGACGGGACCGACCGGCCCTACCGCATCAAGCACCGTTCGCCCTCATTCGCCAACCTGCAGCTCATCCCGGACCTTCTGGTCGGGGCTCGGTTTGCCGACGCCATCGCGATTCTCTCTTCGCTCGACCCGGTGTTTGGGGAGGTGGACCGATGAGGTGGCGCCGTGATGCGCTTGGAGGTCAAGTATGAGCCGGATGCCCTTGCCGCTCGATCGGCACATCAAACCCAAGCTGGTCGGCTACGACCCCACCCGGCCGCGTCCGGGCGTCGAACGCCTGGCCTACACCCTCTTCTTTGGCTCGCTCTGGGCGCTGGTGGTCGTGGCCTATGGCCTCGTTCCCGCACTCTTTCGCTCCCAGGGATGGCTGGATGGGGCACTCGGGTTTTTCTTCTACGCGGTGATCGAGGCGCTTTTGGCCTTCGGCATCGCCGCCGTGGTGGCCCTGATCCTGATCGTGGTCTTGCGGAAGTATCTGGGGAAGGTGCAGGAGCGCGTGGGCCCGATGCACTACGGGCCGGCGGGGGTTCTCCAAACCGTCTTTGACGCCCTGAAGCTTTTGGGGAAAGAGGATTTCGCCCCCGCCAACGTCGATCCCCTGATCTTCCGCCTGGCGCCGGCGATCACCTTTGTGAGTGCCTTCTTGATGCTGGTGGCGGTGCCGGTAGCCGGGGGCTGGGTGATGGCCGATTTGAACGTCGGCCTCCTTTTCATCGTGGCTGCCAGCACCCTGGGCGCCTACGGGGTGGTGCTCGGCGGGCTTGCTCAGGGGGGCAAGTGGGGCATGCTCGGGGCCTTCCGCGCGGGGGCGCAGCTCGTTTCCTACGAGGTGCCGCTGGCCCTTGCCCTGCTCGCGGTGGGCGTTTATTCGGGCAGCCTTCGCCTCAGCGACATCGTCGAGCACCAGCAGGGGCTTTGGCACGTGGTGCCGATGTTCATTCCCTTCCTGGTCTACCTGGTGGCGAGCATCGCCGAGCTCAAGTCCACACCCTTCGACCTGCCCGAGGCCGAGAGCGAGCTCATCGGCGGTTTCAACACCGAGTACTCGGGCATGAGCTTCGCCTTCTTCTTCCTGGCCGAGTTCGTCGAGCTCTTCCTCCTGCCCGCGCTGGTGGTGGTGCTCTTCTTCGGCGGCTGGCACGGGCCTCTTTTCGGGCTGGATCCCGCCTCTTTCGCCGCCCAGGCGCTGCAGAGCTTTTACTTCCTGGTGAAGACCGCGGTCTGGGTGTGGATCTTCATGTGGATTCGCGCCACCCTGCCCCGTTTCCGGGATGATCAGCTGATGGACCTGGCTTGGAAAGGACTGTTGCCGCTGGCCCTCTTCGGGCTCATCCTGGCGGCCTTTCTGCGGATGTTCGTGGAGGTGGTATGAGCCTCTTAGCCGAGGTATGGGAAGCGGTTCGGGCCATCGGTCAGGGGATGGCGGCGGTCAACCGCAGGGTCGGGGAGTCGGCGGTGACCGAGTTCTACCCCTATCAAAAGCCCGAGATTCCGCCGGTGAGCGTTCAGTTCCTGGCGCTCATTCAAAACGAGGACGGCAGCGACCGCTGCGTGTCCTGTCTGGCCTGCGAGCGGGCCTGCCCCAGTCAGGTGATCACCATCGAGCGCAAGCGTAACCCGGCGGGTAAGGGGTTCGTCCTCGAGCGCTTTGACCTGGATTTTGTCAACTGCATGCACTGCGCTAACTGCGTCGAGGTATGTCCGGTGAGCGCCATCGTGACCGTGGGCGATTTCGAACACGCGGTGTACGACGTGAACATGCTCAAGGCCGACAAGGCCTTCCTCGACGAGATCGGCCGCAGGGCTCAGGTCTGGTACAGCCCCAAGTTCGGAGTTGAAATCCGCAAGCCCGACGGCAGCATCGAGAAAGCGCCGCCCGAGATGCAACCGGGCGGCCTGGCCGAGCTTTTGGCCGGAGAGGAGGGGGCGTGAGTTTGGTCGCCTTTGCGATTCTGGCGGGCCTCATCCTGGCGGGCGCGCTGGTGGTGGTGTTTTCGTCGAACATCGTTCGCGCCGCGGTGGCCCTGGCCTTTACCTTCTTCCTGATCGCGGGGCTCTACTTTATGCTGGGAAGCCCCATGCTGGCGGTGGTGCAGTTCGCGGTCAACGCCGCCGCCATTCCGATCCTGACCCTCTTCATCATCATGATGACCCGGTCCCGGAGCGTCCGCCCCGCTTCGGGCATCTTCGTTCTGGTCGCCCTGGCGGTGGTCATCGCCTTCGCGGGCGGGCTTTGGGCCTATCTCGGGGCCGCCGAAACCCAGGTCTTCCCGGTGTCACCGGAGGGGATCGGATTGCGGCTTTTGAGCGTGACCCTCTTCCCCTTCGAGGTGGCTTCGGTGCTCTTGTTGCTGGCGATGGTGGGCGCGATCGTTCTGGCGAGGAGGGTTGAGGAATGATTACGCTCGGACATTACCTCACCCTTTCCGCGGTGCTCTTTGCCATCGGGCTCTTCGGCGTTTTGACCAAGCGCAACGTCATCGCGGTGCTGATGTCGGTGGAGATTTTGCTGAATGCCGCCGCGATCGCCTTTGCCGCCACCGCCGCCTACCGCGATCCGCTGTTTTTCTCCGGCCAGCTCTTCGCGCTCTTTATCATCGTGGTCGCCGCCGCCGAGCTCTCGATCGGGTTTGCCATCCTGCTCACCCTTTACCGGCACGCGGGGAGCGTTTCGACCGACGTCATTGAGGAGATGAGGGGGTGAGTCGGTGATCTACGCGAACTTGTCCTACTGGATTCCGCTGCTGCCGTTTCTGGGCTTTTTGATGCTCATCCTGCTCGGCCCGCTCTTTCGGGGGCGGCTTTCGGGTTGGTTCGCCACCCTCACCATGGCCCTGGTGGCCTTCCTGGCGCTCGGGCTCCTGGCCGAGGCGCTCAGAGCCGCGCCCCAGTGGCGTCTGGTCGGCGGGGAGGTGGAGCTCGCTCGAGGCGCCCTTTCCGGGTTCCCCTTCCGGCTTGAGTGGCCCTGGCTTTCCATCCAGGGTGAGGCCGGCATTTCGCTGACCTTCTACATCGACCAGCTCGCGGCGCTGGTGGTGGCCATGGTCGCCGTGGCCTCGCTCTTTATCCACCTCTTCTCGATCGGCTACATGGATGGCGAGGCACGCTACCCCACCTTCTTCGCCTACCTCCAGCTCTTCACGGCGGCGATGCTCACCTTCGTGATGGCCGGGAACTTCTTCATCGCCCTGTTGGCCTGGGAGGTTATGGGGCTCATGAGCTATTTGCTCATCGGCTTCTATTACAAGAAAAAGACCGCTCAGGCGGCGATGAAGAAGGCCTTCCTCACCACCAAGCTCGCCGATCTGGGCTTCATGCTCGGCCTGTTTTGGCTGTATAAGGAGCTCGGCACCTTTGATCTCGCCACCGTCGCAGAAAAAGCGGCCTTGCTGGCGGTCCCCGTCGCCAGCGGCATCGGGCTTTTGGTGTTCGTAGCGGCGATCGGCAAGAGCGCCCAGTTCCCGCTCCACGTGTGGCTTTTGGACGCCATGGAGGGCCCGACCCCGGTCAGCGCCATGATCCACGCCGCCACCATGGTGGCCGCCGGTGTCTACCTCACCGGCCGTTTTTACCCGGTCCTCGAGCAGGGGCAGGCGCTGGGGTACGTGGCCTGGATCGGTGGCATTACAGCGCTGTTCGCCGCGGTGTTGGCTCCGGCCTTTGCCGACGTGAAGAAGATCATGGCCTGGAGCACGGTGAGCCAGCTCGGCTACATGTTCCTGGGGCTCGGCGTCTTCGGCTGGGCCGCGGCGATGTTCCACCTCCTGACCCACGCCTTCTTCAAGGCCCTGCTCTTTTTGGGCTCGGGCTCCATGATCCACGGCTCGAAGACCCAGGACATCTTCGAAATGAACCGGCTCGGCCGGTACATGCCCTGGACCTGGGTCACCTTCGCCGTCGGCGCCCTGGCCCTGATTGGCGTGCCGCCCTTCGCCGGGTTCTGGTCGAAGGATTTGATCTTGGACGTGGCCAAGGAGCACGCGCCCGTCCTGTGGTTCATCGGCATGGTGGCGGCCTTCTTCACCGCCTTTTACACCACCCGCATGTTCGTGATCGCCTTCCACCACCCCTCGCTGCCCTCGCCCTGGAAGGCGGCGGCCTGGAACAAGGACTGCCCCGAGCTCAACTTGAAGGCGGGGGACTGCCCCCCCGATCCCGCGCCCGAGCCCGACCACAAACCCCACGAGTCGGGCGCGGAGATGATCATCGCCCTGGTGGCGCTCGCCGCGCTCAGTTTGATCGTGGGCTTTTGGGGAAGCCCGCTCTTTGGCCAGTCGCTCTTGCTCTTCCTCTATCCCGGCGAGGCTCCCGAGATCATCCCCGCCTCGAAACTGTTCGGCGGTTACGTGATCGGCACCCTGGTTGCGCTCGCCGGCATCGCGGTGGCCTGGGGGCTTTATGCCAGGGATCCGCTCAAACAGCGGGCGCCCCTGTGGCTCACCCAGGCCCTGCAGCGCCGGCTCTACATCGATGAGTTCTACTACCGGGTGGTGGCTGAGGTGGCCCAGTGGCCCACCAAGGCGCTGTGGCTCCTGGATACCTACGTCGTCGACGTGGTCGTGGACGCCGTTGGCTACGTAACCATGATCACCGGCCAGGCGCTGAGGTACTTGCAAAGCGGCAAGCTGGCCGTTTACGCGCTCTATATCGCCCTCGGTGCTCTGGCCCTGGTGTTCCTTGGAGGTGCGCGGTGGTAAGTTTGCTGATCGCCCTGCCGTTTTTGGCCGCCGCAATCATCGGACTCATCGCCGACGACCGGGCGGCGTTCGCCAAACGGTTCGCGGCCGGCGTTTCGGGTCTTTTGACGCTCTTTTCGCTAGCGATCTATTTCCTCTACCGGGGCCCGGGCTTTGCCTTTGAGGAGCGCGCTTCGTGGATGCCGTTCCTCGGCGCCGGGTATCACGTGGGGCTCGACGGTATCAGCCTGCCCTTCGTGGTGCTCACCGCCCTGCTCACCTTCGTGAGCGTTCTGGCCAGCTGGAAAAAAGAGGAAAAGAGCTTCTTTGCCCTTTTGCTCGTTCTGCAGGGCGCCATTACCGGGGTGTTCGCCGCGCTCGATCTCATCCTCTTTTTCTTCTTCTTCGAGATCACGCTGGTGCCCATGTACTTTGTGATCGCGGTTTGGGGTTACGAGAACCGGCGCTACGCGGCGATCAAGTTCCTCCTTTATTCCCTGGTTGGGTCGGTGCTGATGCTCGCGGCGATCCTGGGCACCGCCTTCTTCGCCCAGGAGACCCTGGGCCGGTTGAGCTTTGACTTCTTCGACCTGCAAAAGGCGGCAGGCGCGATCGCCACCTTGCCGGCCGCGGGGTTGCTCTTTTGGGGCTTTGCCCTCGCCTTCCTCATCAAGCTGCCGAGCGTTCCGGTTCATACCTGGTTGCCGCACGCGCACACCCAGGCGCCCACGGCGGGGTCGATTCTCCTGGCCGGGGTGCTTTTGAAGATGGGTGGCTACGGTCTGATTCGCTTCAACCTGGGCCTTTTCCCCACCCAGCTGGAGCGGTTCGCCCCCTGGCTTGCGATCCTGGCCGTGATCTCGATTATTTACGGCGGCTACGTGACCCTGGCCCAGAGCGACATGAAACGCATGATCGCCAACTCCTCGGTCAACCACATGGGCTACGTTCTGCTCGGTATCGCCTCGATGACCACCATCGGGTTGCACGGCGCGGTGTACCAGATGGTGGCCCACGGCATTATCACCGGGTTGATGTTCTTGATGATCGGGCTGCTCTCCGAACGCACCCACACCCGGGAGATGTCCAAAATGCGGGGGATCTACGCCTCGATGCCGATGCTCGGTGGCGTGATGTGGCTGGGCATGCTGGGAGGCCTCGGTTTGCCCGGGCTGGCCGGGTTTTTGGGCGAGTTCCAGTCGCTCTGGGGTGGCTTTTTGGGCGAGGCGACCCGGCCGTGGGTCTGGTTTGCGGTGTTCGGCATCGTGATCCTGGCCGGCGCCATGCTCTGGGCCATCCAGCGGGTGTTGCTTGGGGAGAAGGAGCGCGATTACCCCGACCTGGGGGCGCTTGAGCTCGCGGCGGTGGCGCCGCTGGTGGTATTGGCGGTGCTTTTGGGGCTGGTGCCATCGCTCCTCACGCCGTGGATCGACGCCGGGCTCCAGCCCCTGCTCGCCTTCGTGAGGGGGTTGCTATGATCACCTTTCTTGCCGTGGTGTTGCTGGCTGTGGGCGGAATGCTGGTGGCCATGGCGGCGCCGCTTTTGGACAGGCGGGCCGACGTGCTGGCCGGGGTGACGGTGGCGATCTTTGGCGTGACCGCCATCATGGGTGCGCTCGCCTACAGCGAGCGGGTGCTGATCCTGGCTTCGCTCGAGGCCGGCCCCCTGACCGGGTTGGCGCTGGTGCTGCTCTCGGTGGCGGGGCTCGCGGTGGCCTGGTCGGGGCTCACCCGCCCCCAGTCACTCAAGGGCGGACCGGGCGAGTTTTATGCCTTCTTGCTCTGGGGCGTTTTGGGCGGGGTGCTGCTCGTCGGGGCCAACAACCTGCTGCTCTTCTTCCTCGGCCTTGAGCTTTCGAGCTACGCCACCTACGTGATCGCCGCCTACGACCGCGACCGCCGGGAGAGCGCGGAAGGGGCCACCAAGTACATGGTGCTCGGCGCCCTAGGCTCGGCCTTTTTGCTCTACGGGTTCGCGCTGATCTACGCGGCGACGGGGAGCATTTACCTCGACGCGATTCGCCAGAGCCTCGCCGATGGGGTTCCGACGCTCGCCCGTGTTGGGTTTGCCCTGGCGCTGGTGGGGCTTGGTTTCAAGCTGGCGCTGGTTCCGTTTCACGCCTGGGTGCCCGACGCCTACCAGGGCGCGCGGCCGCTCGGCGGCGCCTTTTTGGCCTCGGTGCCCAAGATCGCGGTGGCGCTGGGGCTCATTACCCTTCTCGGGCGCGGGTTTTTCCCCATGAACTCCGAGGCGGGGGGCTGGATCTTGGGGCTCGCTTTCCTCTCCTTCGTGCTCGGGAACCTGTGGGCTTTGCCCCAGGAGAACATCAAGCGCCTGCTCGCCTACTCGACGGTGGGGCACATGGGGTATCTGGCCCTCGGTCTGGCCGTGGGTGGGGCGTTTGGCTACGCTTCAGCCGGGTTTTACCTGCTCGCCTACCTGCTGGCCGGGGCCGGGGCCTTTTTCGCCCTCGAGGCCGCCGAGGCCGCGGGCGTTCCCTCGACGCTGGAGGGCTGGAAGGGGCTTGGTCGCCGGGCCCCGCTGCTTGCGGCCCTGGTCGCGCTGCTTTTCCTCTCGCTGGCCGGTGTTCCGCTCCTGGCCGGCTTTCTGGCCAAGCTCTACGTCTTCGCCGCCGCGGCCAAGGCCGGTTGGTACGGGGTGCTGGTGGTCGCGGTGCTGACCACGGTGCTCGGGTACTTCTACTACTTCAAGGTCCTGGCCGCGGTGTTCCTCGATGCGCCAAAGGACGCCGGCGCCCTCAACGTTTCGCCCAGCGCCGTGGCCCTGGTGTTCGTCTTCGCCGGGCTTTCACTGCTCTTTGGCGTGTGGCCGGGGGCGGCGTTCTCGGTCATCGAACGCGCGTTTTCGGTTTTCCTCGGGGCCTAGGCAGGCATTCCCTGACGCCGCCGCTTTGCGGCGGCGTCTCTTCTTTCTCACCCTGACCCCGTTAGGCTAAGGGCATGCGTGGTTGGCTCGTGCTTCTTCTCGGTGGGATCGCGATGGCGGCGAGCTTTGCCGCTTTTACCGTCGAGCCGAAAGGTGATCAGGAGGTCGATCTGACCACCGGCATCACCACGCTGCCCCAGGGCGGCCGGCTCATCGACAACGACTCGGGGGTGGCCCTCGAGGCCGCGCTCATCCGCTACAAGGAGGGCGAGTTCGTCGAGGCCGAAGAGGCCCGCCTTTCCCGGAATGACCTCCGGTTTCGGGTGGGCAAACTCGAATACCTGGTCGAGCAAAAAGAGGTGCGCCTCTCGGGTGGGGTGACCTTCTCGTCGGATTTCCTCGAGGGCCTCAAGGCGGACCGGGGCGTGCTCTTCATGGCCGATGACGTGGCCGTGCTCGAGGGTGGGGTCAGGAGCGCCTCCCCGGCCTTCGAGGCCCAGCGCCTGGTGGCCGATACCCGCGACGGTCTCGTCCTCCTGGTGGGCGATTTCCGCTATGAGGACCCGGCCCTTGGCCTTGTGCTCAGAGGCAAAGGCGAGTCGGCGCGGCTGCTCATCACCTTCGTTCAGGGGAAAGAGCCCGAAGCGACCACCGAGGTCCCGGCCAAGGTGCGATCGCGGCTCGAGGCCTACCTCGCCGAGGCTGAACCCAACTGAACCCCGGGCTTCGTTAAGCTTAAGGGAGCATGCGCCCAAGGTTTTTCTTTCTCCTTCCCATCTTCGCCGCGCTGGCCTGGGCGGCTGGGGGCGGTTCGTGCCAGGATCGCCCCTACACCCTCACCACCCCCCAGGGTTTGGTGGGGGGGACCGCGCTCACGCTGAAATCGGGCCAGCTCCGCTTCCGGAGCGCCTGCCTCGTCGGGGAGGGCGTTCGCTTTGAGGCCCGGGAGATCGTCTTTGATCGGGCCTCAAAACGTCTTGATGCTTCCGAGGCGAAAGGGGAGGTCGGGGGCTGGCGCTTTTCCGCCGCCCGGCTGGTGGCCCAGGACCAGGTGGTCGAGTTCGCCGACGCCACCTTTTCCCGGGGGCGGCTCGAGGTCCACGCCGAGGCCGCCGAGCGCCGCGGCGATGCGGTGATCCTGACCCGGATCCGCGCCCGCACCCCGCGCTACCGGTTCCGCGCCGATGGGGGGCGCCTCGAGGCCGGCCGTTTCGTCGCCGAGGGGATATGGGCTACGCCCTGCCGCTGCGGCGAGGCCCTGGTGCTCCACGGCGATCGGGCGGTGTTCGACGCCAAGAGCGGGCGGCTCTTGGTCGAGGAGAGCCAGGTGACGTTCTACGGCCTGACGCTCGCCCGGCCGGACCCGCTCGTGCTCGATACTTCAGCTCCCATCGAGTTGCGCTTTCCCTTGCGGCTCACCTACGCCGATGATGGCTGGACGGTAGGCGTGGTTGGCCTTCCGCTTTTTGTCCCGGGCGAGTCGTTTGGCGCCTGGAAGACCCGGATCAGCGCCCTGGGCGAGGGGCTCGGCGGGCCGAGCCCGCGCTACACCCTGAGCCTGGTTGACGGGCAGAACCGTTTCGGAATGCGTTTTGCCGAGAAGGACTTCGGTCTTTCGCTCCAGGTGCCGGACCTGACGGTGGAAAAACGCCTCAAACGGGACGGTGGCGGGGCCTACCTTCGCTACCACCCCGGCTTTGGCCTGGGGGCGCTGTGGCTTGGCCCCTCGCTGACGTTTTTGGATACCGGGGATCCGGGCCTAACCTTCGGGCTTTCGGCGAAGGCTGCGTTTTCCGGTGCTTGGCAGGGGGTGCGCTATACGCTGCGCCCCTGGGTGGAGACGACCCTCTACCCCGACGCCGCGCCTTATGTGGTGGCGGGCGGCAGCCTGCAGCTTTGGATGGGCGACGTCCGCGCCGTTTACAGCCGCAGCGAAGCCTGGGGCACGCCCCGCTACTTCCTCGAAAAGCGGACCCCTTCGGAGTCGGCGTTGCTGGCGTATGGTCCGGCGAGCCTCAAGTGGTCGAGAAACCTGCAGACGGGAACGGGCCGGCTCGACCTGCGTCTCAACACCCCGCTGTGGCTCCGGCTGAGCACGGGGTTTTCCGGCAGCACGGCCGATCGCCTCGAGGCCACGCTCGGCTACCGCGCGCCGGACCCCGAAGCGGGTGGCTTTGCGCTCTCGCCGTATCTGGGGTACGATTTGACCTCGCGTGGGGTGAGCCGGGCGGGGTTCGACCTGGCTTACAGTGACGGGTGTTTCGTGTATACGCTCGGCGTGTCCAGCGTGTTGCTCCCTTGGCCCGGAGAGGCCCAGGGCACGCGGGTTGTGATGGGGATGAGGCTGAAGTGAAGATGACGGGGAGCCAGGTGGCGGGATCGCGGTATGGGGGGGTGCGCCGGTGAGTCGGATCGACCGCTACGTCCTCAAGGAGGCGTTTCCCCCCTTCGTCTTCGGTCTGGTGATGTACGTCGTGCTCCTGCTCATCTCCAACCTTCTGGGGCAGGCCAAGTGGATCGTGGGCTTCCCGTTTTGGGGCATCGTGAAGTGGCTTTGGTACCAGGTGCCCCTGGTGCTGAACCAGACCATGCCCGTGGCCCTGATGCTGGCGGTGCTCCTCGCCTTCGGGCGCCTGGCCCGGGAGAACGAGCTCCTCGTGATGCAGGCCGGCGGGGTCCCGCTTTTGCGCGTGGCCCGCTGGATCTTCGTCGCCGCGGTGATCATGACCGGCGTCGGCCTCTACCTGGCCGAGTACGTGGTGCCAAAGGCCAACGCTAAGGTCACCCTCATCTGGTGGGACGAGCTGGCGACCCGGGGCCGGGGGCTCTCGCGGTTGGTTGGCCAGGATGTTCCCATGGGGCCTTACCGCCTTTTCTTCAAGGGCTACGACTCCACCCGGGGTGAGATGCGCTCGGTCCGGCTCGAGCGCTGGGATAATGCGAAGCTCTCGGTGGTGCTGGCCGAGCGGGGCAAGTTGGCCGGGAACCGGCTCACGCTTTGGGGCTACCGCGTTTATAACCTCGACCTCGGCGCTCTCGAGGGGGCCTCGGGGGACGGCGAGGCCGTGCTCAAGGATTTGGTGCGGGGCGTTCTGAGGCCCCAGGACCCCGAAGGCAAGCTGGTGCTGAAGTTGCCCAAAACCAGGGAGGAGCTCATTGCCAGAAACGCGGGGGAGCTCTGGGGCGATACCCAGAGCATCAGCTACTGGTGGCGGCGGATCCAGGAGACCCGGGGTTCGCCGCGGGACCAGGTCGAGGCCCGGGTGATGTTCCACAGCGACCTGGCCCTGCCCTTTGCCAATCTCATCGTGGTGGTGCTCTCGTTGCCTTTGGCGGTGCGCAAGGCCACGGGGACGAGCCTGGCTTTTGGTTACTCGCTGATCGTGACCATCCTCTACTACCTGCTCATGACCGCGGGTAAGATCTTCGCGCTGGGGGGCAGCATTCCCCCCGAGCTCGCGGCCTGGGGGCCGAACCTCATCGCCTTGGGGCTTGGCCTTTGGTGGATGCGGTCCTTCGGCCGCTAGGGAAAAGCGCCAGCAGATACCCCGCTCCGGCGAGGAGAAACCCCAGCGGCAGCGGCTTGATCGCCGCGGCGGTGACGAGGGCGGCGATCAGGAGGCCGCTTTTGACTCTTCCCGGGCGCGCCCTGGCGGCAAGGTAAGCGAAGAGGAGCGGAAAGAGCCAGAAAAATGCCCGGACCATACCCATGGCGAAGGGGGTCATGCCTTTCAGGATGCCCAGGGCGATGGGACTTGTCAAATCGGGCTCGATTGGCTAGCATAGGCTTTGCCTGGCTTGTCCGGGCACGCAATGGGGCGTCGTCTAATGGCAGGACAGCGGACTCTGGATCCGCCGGTCGTGGTTCGAGTCCACGCGCCCCAGCCACCTGGCCCCTTCGACTAGTGGTTAGGTCACCGGCCTTTCAAGCCGGCGGCAGGGGTTCAAGTCCCCTAGGGGTCACCAAAGGAGGTCCGAGTCGCATTCTGGCCCCATCGTCTAGTGGCCTAGGATACCGCCCTCTCACGGCGGAGACGGGGGTTCGAATCCCCCTGGGGTCACCAGGGATGGGCGCGACTCGGGCCTCGTCTTCTTGAAACCCGAGCGGTATACTCGGGGAAGGTATTTGGGGGGACGACGATGGAATTCAAAATTGGAGAACTGGGCGGATCCAGCAAGAACGATGATACGTTCGATGTGGTGATCATCGGTGGTGGGCCGGCGGGGTTGACCGCGGGCATCTACACCGGCCGGGCGGATTTGAAGACGGTCATCATCGAGAAGGGCCTGCCCGGGGGGCAGATCGCGCAGACCGAAGAGGTCGAAAACTACCCGGGCTTTCCCGAGGGCATCCAGGGCCCCGAGCTCGCCAACCGCATGGCGGAACAGGCCAGGAAGTTCGGCGCCGAGATCGTGATGGACGAGGTCACAGGGCTCGAGATCACCGCCGATGGCTTCGTGGTCAAGGGCTTTGAGCGCGACTACAGGGCGAAGGCGGTGATCGTGGCCACCGGCGCCAACCCCAAAAAGCTCGGGGTCCCGGGCGAAGATAAGTTCTACGGCCGCGGGGTTTCCACCTGCGCCACCTGCGACGGCTTCTTCTACCGTGATAAGGAGGTGGTGGTGGTTGGCGGGGGCGATGCCGCGGTCGAGGAAGGCGTCTACCTCACCAAGTTCGCCAAGAAGGTGACCATCATCCACCGCCGCGACGAGCTCCGGGCCAACAAGGTGGCCCAGGCCCGCGCCTTTGCCAACCCCAAGATCGAGTTCCTCTTTAGCCACGTGGTCACCGAGGTTTTGGGCGAGGACCAGGTCACCGGCGTCAGGGTCAAGAACCTAAAGACCGGCGAGGAATACGTCTACCCCACCGACGGGGTCTTCGTCTTCGTGGGGTCGGTGCCCAACACCGGCTTCCTCAAAGGGGTCGTCGAGCTCAGGCCCGACGGCTACATCGCGGTGAAGGACGAGGTTTTGACCTCGGTCCCCGGCATCTTCGCCGCCGGTGACGTGGCCGACCCGATCTACAAACAGCTCGCCACCAGCGTGGGCGCGGGGACGCGGGCGGCGATGACTGCCGAGAAGTACCTGGCCGAGCGCGAAGAGGCGGGGGCCCCGGCATAAATACCCCACCGTGGTGACAGCCACGGTTGGGGCCCAGAAAAGCGGCTGAAAGAGAGCGGAAACCCCCACCCACCTCTCCCCAAGGGGAGGGCGAGGAAGATTTTGCCTCCCCCTGGGGGGAGGCGAGGAGGGGGGTTCAATACCCTCTTGCCAAAGCAGCTTGACATACAAGGCTCCGGAAAAACACCACCGTGGCGGTGGTCGGGGGTCAGGTTCGGCCTGACCCCCTTCTGCTTTTGGGTACAATAAAGCCATGCTCAGTCAGGAACTTACCCAGGCCCTCGAGGCCCAGATCGGGCACGAATTCAGCGCCCACAACCATTACCTGGCCATCGCCGTGTACTTCGAAAGCCGCTCGCTCGATGGCTGGGCCGCATTTTTCTTCGCCCAGGCCGAGGAAGAGCGTGCTCATGCGATGAAGATCGTCCGCTTCTTGCTCGACAACGACGTGGCCCCGCGCATCCCCGAAGCCCGGGCGGCGGCCCCCGATTTCGAGAGCGCCCTCGAGGCGGTGAGGAGTGCTCTCGAGGCCGAGCGATCGGTCACCGCCCAGTTCGAGCGGATGATGGAAATCGCCCTTAAGGCGCAGGACTTCCGCGCGGTGCCGCTCATCGAGTGGTTCTTGAACGAGCAGATCGAGGAAGAATCCAGTATGCAAAAGCTCGTGGACCTCGTGGAGTCCGGTCTCAACCTCTTCCAGGCGCAAAGCTTCCTTCCCGCGCGGGGCGGCGAGGAAGCCGGCGCTTAGAGCGAGCGTCTCCCGATTTCACCGCGCCGAGTTAAAGGGGTTTCCCGGAACTGTCCGGGCGGGGCATTTTCCGCATGGTTTCCTACACTGGGTATGGGCCCGGTCTGTCGGGGGTTTTGAGGGGTGGACCTCTCGCCTCTGAGCACGGTCTACTTCGTCTTACTAACGGCAGGATTAAGTCTTGCCTGTGACCCGGCTTTCCACCAAAGGCCAGCTGGTTTTGTCCAAGGCGGTCCGGGAGGCCCTCGCGCTGAGGCTGGGAGATGAGTTCCTGGTGGAAGTGGAGGGCGACACCAAGGCTGATCACCAAGCACCCTGAGCCCGTGTACCGCGCAGCCCGCGCCTTCGCCCCGGAGGCGGCAAAGCTTGGAGGGCCGGTGGAAATCCACCCCCTGCACGTGGCGGAGGCCATCGACGTGCTGGAGGGGCGGATCTACGGGTTTTCCCAAAAGGCGGCGGCAGGGGGATCCGCCTGCTCCTCGAGGCCCGGCCCTTTGCACCTCGGGAGGAAAAGGCCCTCCTGGCCGCCCTCAAGGCTTACCCCGAAAGCGGCCTGGATTTTCCCGACGCCTTTCTGGCCGAGCTGGCTCGGTGCGAGGGGAAACGGGTCCTTAGCTTCGATCGAAGGATTGCCAGGGCCGGAATTGATCTTTTGACGCCCAAGGCGATGGGGGCCTGGGAGGGGCCGTGAAGGGATGGCAGATGTCAGCTGTGCCCCAGCACGCGTTAGCGTATCCGGTACTCGGCGGCGAGCGCCGCCGCCTCGGCCCGGGTCGCAACGCCGAGCTTTTCGTAGAGCCGCTGGACATAGGTCTTCACCGTATGCTCGGAGATCCCGAGCGTCTCGGCGATGGTCCGGTTGGCGTACCCTTTGGCGATCAGGGAGAGCACTTCACGCTCGCGCCGGCTGAGCTGGGGCAGGTTCGGTCGGGGGTGCTGCCGGATGGCCTCGAGGGCCTTGGTGGTCACTTCCGGATCGAGCACCGCTTTTCCGGCGGCCACCTGCCGGATGGCCTGGGCCAGGAGCTGCGGCTCGACGCTCTTCGTCAGGTAGCCAGCGGCCCCGGCCCGGATGGCGGCGAAGAGGTCGTCGTCGGCGTCGGAGACGGTGAGCACCAAAACCCGGGCCCGGCCGGCGAGCCGGCGCGTCGCTTCCACCCCGCCCATCCCCGGCATGTGCAGATCGAGCAGGACCACATCAACCGGGTGGTCCTCGATGCGCTCGAGGGCTTCTTCGCCGCTCGCCGCCTCGGCCGCCAGAATGAACCCCTCGTCCTCGAGGACGCGCACCAGCCCACGCCGGAAGAGCGCGTGATCGTCCACCACCATGACCCGAATCATCGTCCCGACCCGCTCTCCACCGGGCTCAGGGGCAGCCTGGCTGTGAGCGTCGTTCCCCGCCCCGGCGCGCTCTCGATCCAGAACTCACCCCCCAGCTCCTCGATGCGTTCGCGCATGATGGCGAGCCCGTGGTGACCTTTGGGATCGAGGTGGTGGGGGTCAAAGCCGACGCCGTTGTCGCGGATCACCAGCCGGAGGGCGTTGCCCGTGCGCTTGAGGCCGACCTCGACCCGTCGCGCCTTACCGTGACGGGCCGCGTTGGTGACGGCTTCCTGCAGCACCCGCGCCAGCTGCACCACGGCCTGGGCGGAAAGCTCGAGGTCGGGAGGGAAATCAAATCGGGCCACGAGCCCTTCCCGCCGGGCCAGGGTGGTCACGGCGCGGCTTAGAAACTCGGCCGGGCGTTCCTCGGCCTGAGGCGCGATCTGGAGGTCCTCGATGCCCTGCCGGGTTTTTTCGTAGATGGTGAGGACCATCTCGCCGAGGTCGGCGAGCTCGGGGTAGAGGCGCTCCAGACGGCGGAAGGTCAGGTGGAGCGCCGCCAGGTCTTGCGCCAGCCCGTCGTGCAGTTCCCGGGCGATACGGTGGCGCTCGCGCCACACCAGGTGGGAAGCGGCATCACCCAGCTGGAAGAGCAGAGCCACCTGGGTGGCGACCACCTCGAGGAGCTGTTGATCGCGGCCCCTGAGGGCAAAGGGCGCGGGAAAGGCGATGGCGAGCAAGCCATCCCGACCGGCGGGAAGATAGACGACCCGCCCGCCCGCGGCCCCGGGGAAGGCTGGTGGGGGCGGAACCTCGTGCCCCAGCACCAGCCGCGGCCTCACTCCGCGCTCATCCCGGGCGTAGAGCGTCGCCGCCCTGGCCCCCAGCGCCGGCAGCACCCGCTCCAGGAATCGCCGGGCCGCGAGGCTGAAGTCGTCGGAGGCGATAAAGTCGGTGCCCAGGTCTCTCAGGGCGGCGAGGGCGCGCCCCTGGGCCTGGTACCCCCACCAGGCCAGGGCGATCTCGCTGCCCAGCGCGCGCAGGCTCTGCTCGGTGGTGGGGTCCCAGCTGGGGCGATCGAGCCAGAAAAGCCCCAAAACTTCCGGTCCTAAGGTGACGGGGACGCACCGCCAGCCAGGGGCCAGCGCGCAGCGGGGCTGGTCGCACTCGGGGCACGGCCCCTGACCGGTTTGGGTTTCGACCGCCGCCGAGCCCTCGAGGCTGCCCTCGGCGATGGCCCAGCTCGCGCCGGAGTCGCTGGCGTACCAGATCAGTGCCCCGCCGCGGGCCTCGCTCAGCTGGATCGCCAGGCTCACGAGCGAACGGGCCACGTCTTCGACGCGCCTGGCCCCGGCCAGGAGCCTGGTGGCGCTGTGCAGCGCCTCGATCTGGTGGTTGCGGCGAGCGTGGGCCTCGCTCTCACGTTCGGCGGTTTCGACGCTGCTGGCGAGCCAGCCCAGCAAAACCCAGGCCACGGCCGGCCCCACGACCCCGTAAAGGACGAGCTCCGAGTCGAGGTGGAGCGAGGTCGGCAGGCGCTGGATGCCGAGGTGATGGGCGGCCACCACCAGCGACATCCCGAGGGCGAGCGGGGTCCGCAGGGTCGCGATTCGTTTGTGCAGCCTGGCCATGCTTCGGCCCCAGTCTACGCCGGGACGGCCCGGCCCCGCCACCCCTTAGCCAAGTGAATCTGTCCACCGAGTGAGGGACATATGTCCCCCTTCCCGCCGATTGTTGCCCGCCGGCCCCGTTCATATAAACGGGGGCAAAGGATCGCGATCGATATGGGGAGGATGCTCGTATGAGTCAGGAGTCGTTCGTCGCTGTCAGGAGATCGCCGGGCGCCCCGCCCGCGCTTTGGGGCGGGTTCGTGCTCTTTTTGGCGCTCGTGGTGGGGATCTCGTGGATCGCCAGGGCGCGCTCGCCGCTTCGGACGTTCGCGGCCCCAGGGGTGCAGGTGATCGCCCTCGAGGACTACCGATTCGCCCCCAAGCGGCTGGTGTGGCACGCCGGGGAGACGATCACCGTCAAGCTCGTCAACGCCGCGCTGCCCCCAACCGGGCACGAGCACGAGATCATGATCGGCCAGGCGGCGGCCATGCGCTCCGGGCCGCTCGGCGTGCTGCCGGGGCACGGCTTCAACGTGCCGTTTTTCGGTTCGACCCGGATCGAGGTGCTCGACGCCAGGGGGGTGAAGATGATCATGGCGCCAAACCTCAAAGTCCTGGGCGGCGATCTCGAGCCCATGGCCATGGGCGGTATGGCGGGCGTGGGCATGGCGATGCCCGGTGAGAAAGCGGCGCCCGAGGGCGGGGGAGATCACGCCGAGCCCCCGGCAGCGATGGACATGGGCGGGATGGCCATGGCCATGCAGATGTACGTCGGGCGCTGGGTGAGCGCGGCCGAGCGGGAGGAGCTCGCGAAGTCGATGGACGAGATGCGCGGCGACAACATGTTCCTCATCGCCCCCGGGGGGTCGCTGACGATTCGCTTTACCGTCCCGGAAAAGGGCGGGCTTTGGGAGATCGGTTGCTTTGCTGGCGAGGGGGCGCACTACATCGCCGGGATGCGGGCCTTGGTGCAGGTGGTGGGCCGGGAAGGAGGGCACTGATGGATCGGCGGCAGGCGCGCGACTGGCGGAACCTGGCCCTTTTGTGGGTCGTCTTTGGGGCGTTTTCCAGTTTGGTCCTGGTGCCCTGGATGATCCGCAACTACCCGCCGGTCTATGCCCTGGAGGGCGAAGTCTCCGACGAGGCGGTGTTCTTCCTGCTCTATTTCGCGGTGACCGGTTTCGTCCTGATCGTGGTCTCGCTGGTCTACATGGTGGCGCGATTCCGGTCGGGCGGGGAAGATGACGGTGGCGTTGGCGGGCGGGTCCACCCCCTCTACGTCGGCCTGTGGGTGGCGATCAGCGCCTTGCTCAACGTCACCTTCGTGATCTATCCCGGGGTTTACGGGCTGAAGGAAATCGCCAAGTCGGCGGCGGTGAAAGATCCCCTGGTGGTCGAGGTCACCGCGTTGCAGTGGGGCTGGAAGTTCAGCTATCCCCAGCTCGGCCTGACCGACCAGGAGGAGCTGGTTTTGCCGAGGGGCAAGACGGCGAAGATCGTGGTGCGCTCGAGGGACGTGCTGCACAGTTTCTGGGTGCCGGCCTTTCGCATCAAGGTGGACGCGGTGCCCGGGACCACCAACGTGCTCTACATCACGCCGACGGAGGAAGGCAGCAGCGAGGAAGATCCCCGGATCCGCGTCCAGTGCGCCGAACTCTGCGGCGTGGGCCACGCCTGGATGCGGGCGCCGGTGCGGGTGGTCTCCGAGGCGGCGTTTTTGGCCTGGGTCGAAGCCCAGGGCGGTCGGCGGGCCCAGGTTCTGGCGAGGGAGGGTGAGTGATGGCGGTCGAGCCGGTTCGGTTTGCAAGGGCTTCGTTTTTTGACACCACCGCCTATTTGCTGCGGGCGTTCTTCTGGGGCGGCATCGGCTTTCTGCTCGGTTCGGGCTTGGTGGCCCTGGCCTTTGGCCAAAGCCCTTACGGTGATCTTGGGTTGACCGTCGGGTATCTTTTCGGCCTCGTCGGCTGGATCCTGGGAGGCGGGGCGCTTGAAGCCTGGGTCAAACCCTGGTTTGGCCTGCCCTCGGATTACGACGAGGGGACGGGCATCGCCCGGTATTTCCGCTTCAACACCGACCACAAGGTGATCGGGATCCAGTATCTCTGGGCCAGCGCCTTCGCCTTCGCCTTGGCCGGGGGCATGGCCATGCTCATGCGGGCCGAGCTCATCAGCCCGGCGTTGGACTTCTTCTCGAGCCCGCAGACCTATAACTCGCTGGTGGCGGTTCACGGGAGCCTGATGATCTTCGCGGTGGCGGTGGTGGCCATCGTCGGCGGGTTTGGCAATTACTTCGTTCCCCTCATGGTCGGCGGCGACGACATGCCCTTCCCCTACGTCAACGGCCTTTCCTGGTGGTTCGTCATCCCCGGGGTGCTGGCGCTGGCCCTGAGCCCGATTTTGGGAGGCAGTGAGGCGGGGTGGACGGGGTACGCCCCGCTTTCGATCCAGGGCCCATCCGGGGGCGTGCTCTATTTCCTCGGCGCCTATACCCTCGGGATCTCCTCCTTGCTCACCGCGGTCAACGTGATCGGCACCGTGCTCTTTAAGCGGGCCCCGGGCCTCACCCTTTCCCGGCTGCCGCTTTTCGTGTGGGGCATGGTGGCCACTTCGTTTTTGAACCTGCTTTGGGTCCCGGTGATCGGCACCGCGATGCTGATGGGCATCTTCGACCGCGTCGTCCCCACCGGCTTTTTCCGTCCCGAGGTCGGGGGGATTCCGCTGGTATGGCAGGACCTCTTTTGGCTCTTCGGTCACCCCGAGGTCTACATCATCATCCTGACCGCCTGGGCGATTTGGCTCGAGGTCCTGCCGGTGTTCGGCCGGCGCAGCCTGGCCGGCTACGGCTGGGCGGTGGGCGGATTCTTGGGGGTCGCTTTCCTGAGTTCGGTGGTCTGGACCCACCACATGTTCACCACCGGGCTCAGCGACCGCCTCATTCCCTTCATGAGCACCACCGAGCTCATCTCGATCCCCACCGGGTTCGTCTTCATGGTGGCGCTGGCGACGCTCTGGCGGGCGCGGATTCGCCTCGCCGCCCCCATGCTGCTGGTGCTGATGAGCATGGTCAACTTCCTCATGGGGGGCACCACCGGCATCTTCCTCGCCGACGTCCCCTCCGACCTCATGCTCCAGGACACCTACTTCGTGGTGGCCCACTTCCACTACACCATCATCGGCGGCATGGTCTTTACCTGGCTCGCCGGGCTCTACTACTGGTTCCCCAAGTTCGCGGGCAAGATGTACGACGAGTCGCTGGCCAAACTCGCGGCCTGGTGGGTCTTCATCGCCTTCAACCTGACCTTTTTCCCCATGCACATCGCCGGGATCGAGGGCATGAACCGGCGGATCGCCGAGTACCTGCCCTACCTCGAGGGCATCAACACCTGGATCAGCGTCTGGGCGTTCCTGCTGGGCGTTGGATTTTTCCTGCATCTCGTGAACCTCGTCTACAGCTGGATCTGGGGCGAGAAGGCGCCGGCCAACCCCTGGGGCGGTAAGACCCTGGAGTGGCAGACCAGCTCGCCGCCGCCCCATCACAACTTCGAGGCGACGCCGGTGGTTCGAGGCAGCTTTTATCGCTACGGAGAGGAGGAGGCCTGATGCACCAGGATGTTTCGGCCGCGCTCAGCGAGCGGGAGATCCGGATGTACCGGGGCAGCTTCGCGCTGATCATCTTTGCCGAGGCCGTGGCCTTCGTGACCGTGTTCGCTTCTCGGTTTCTCTACACTGGGACCGACACGCCCCTCGAGCTCGGGGCGTTGTCCCTGGCCATCGCGGTGGTGCTCTGGGCGGGGTGGTTCTTCGCCCGCGGGGGGCTCGCCGCCCTGCGCCGGGGCGAACTCGGCCGGTCGGCGGTCGCTCAGGGGTGGGGCGTCTTGCTGGCTTGGGTGGCGGTGCTCCTTTTGATCGTCGACCTGCGCACCCTGGGCCTGCCCCCGGGCGGGCTTTTCGCCTCGCACTATTACCTGGCCGAGGCCATGCACCTGCTGCACGCTCTGGCGGGGGCGCTGGCTCTCACCGCGCTCTGGTCGAAGACCCACCGCAACGGCCTCGCCGCGAACAACGCCTGGGTGCTCGAGGCCGGCGTGCTGTTTTGGGGGTTTGTGGCCTGGGTGTGGATCGCCTTTTTGCTGGTGTTCTTTGTGATCTAGGAGGCTTTGATGATCGGGTGGTGGCCGTTTTGGATGGGTTTTTCGGCGCTGGTCTTCCTGGGGTTTGCGCTTTGGTTTTTGCGGGCGGCGAGGGCCGAGGACGAGAACGAGTGACCCTTAGGGTTTGAGGACGGCAAAGTCGTAGGGCCCAAGCCTCTTGCCTTCCCCCAAAACCCCGGGCAGCGCCACCGTCTCGGGCGACACGTTGACCAGGGCCAAAAAGCCGTCGCGCCACACGGCGAAGACGCGGGGGTCGAGTTTGAGGACCGTGTGGGGGGCGTTCGGGGCGGGGCGGAACCGGGTCAGGAGATGCAAAAAGCCGCGATGGACGCGAGAGAATCGGTGTTCGGGGTTTGACAGGCTGGCCTCGAGGGCCTCGCGGTTGAACTTCTGGCGGTTCAAACGGCGCTTGATGCCGCTTTTGCGGTAGCCCTCGCGCCACGAGCCGGCCCCGAGCAAAGACTGGAAGTAGATCGCTGGCAGGCCGGGGAGCGAAAGCATGATGAGGTGCGAGCCGAGATGGCGTTTCAGGGCCGTCGATTCGTCCTCACCGGGCGGGTTGAGGGCGTCCCACCAGGTGAGGTTCAGCTCGTAGGGAACCTCGGCTTTCTCCGCCTGCCGGTAGCTCACCTCGCCGCCGTGGGCCCGGGCGCGCTCGACCAGCCGGGCCACGTCTGCTTCCGGGATGATGCCTTCGGCGGGGCGGAGCCCGATGCCGTCATGGGAAGCGAGGAAGTTGAGGAATGCGGTGCGGGGCGAGGGGGTTTTGAGCTCGGCGGCCCAAAGCGCCAGCCGGCGCGCGTCGCCCCGGGCGTAGGCGTCGAGCACGAGCGGCGGCAGGGCGAAGTTGTAGACCAGCTGGGCCTCGTCGAAGCCGTCGCCAAAATAGGCCACGTTCTCCCGGTGGGGGACGTTGGTCTCGCTCACCAGCTTGACCTGGGGGGCGGCGATGTCGAGCGCGGCGCGGAAAGCTTTGATTAGGGCGTGGGTCTCGGGCTCGTGGATCGAGGGGCGACCCGGGGCCTTCCACAAAAACCCCACCGCATCCAGGCGCAAAAAGGTCGCCCCCTGATCAACATAAAAGAGCAGCAGGCGCAGGATTTCGCGGAAGACTTCTGGATTCCGGTAGTCGAGGTCGACCTGGTCGGGGCCGAAGGTGGTCCACATCCGGCGCCCGGCGATCTCGGTGAAGAGCGGCGAGGTTCGAGGGCGCACCACCCTGGAGGTGTCAAAGCCGGGGTCCTCGAGGAAAAAGCGCTCAAACGGCGGCTCCCCCCGCAGGAATTTGGCAAACCACACCCCCTGGCGCGAGGCGTGGTTGATCACCGCATCGAGCATCAGTCGCCGGCTGGCCGCGAGCGCGCGCACCTCGCCCCAGCCACCGAGATCTTCCCGGACCTTCCGGTAATCGATCACCGAAAAGCCGTCGTCGGACGAATAGGGGTGGATGGGGAGCAGGTGGAGGTCGGGGATCCAGTCGAGCCAGCGGGCCATGAACGCGGCCAGGCTTTCGAGCGCCGGTTTTCCCGGCTCGCGGACGTGATCGCCGTAGGCGATCAGCATGGCTTCCCCGGGTTCGAGGTCGAGGGCCTCGGTGGTGCCCTGGAGGTGGGGATGGGCCTTTTGAAAGGCCTCCAACTCGGGAAGGAGCGCCGCGACCAGTGGCGCCGCGGCATCCCGGTAGACGAAGCGGAGGTGCCTTTCAAGCCGTTTTTCTGCGGGCGGCATCGATGGCCTCCTCCAGGACGCGCCGAAGGCGCGGGTAGCCGAAGTGTTGCTTGGCCAGGGCGTGGTTGGGCTCGACCCAGTTGCGGACCAGGCCGGGGTCGGCGAGGAGCGCGTCCACTTGCTCGGCGACTTGGGGGGTGATGCGCTCTGACACCTCGACGAAGCGAAAACCGAGCGGGCGGATGTCGGCGAGGTAGACGGGGTATCGACCCACCAGCACCGGCTTTTTCATCCAGATCGCTTCCAAAAGGGCGTTGCCAAACCCCTCGTAGGCGCTGGGATAGGTGACGAGGTCGGCGTGGTGGTAGGCGTCCCAGAGGCGGAAGGGTTTTTCACCGTGCCCCACCCAGGCGTCGGCGAAGCGAAGGTCGACCGCCTTTTTCCTGGCATACTCCTGGAGCCAGTCTTTGTAGGCGTAGCCCTCGTCGCCCGCGGGGTGGGTGACGAGCACCACCGGGTCATGCCCCAGGGCCTTGAGGTGCGCCGCCAGGTCGATGCTCAGCTCGATGCGTTTTCTGGGAACCACCCGCGTGGGTTGGAGGAGGACGGTGCGGCCGTTGAGCCCGAGCGCCGCTTTGAAGTCGCGCCTGGGGGCGGGTGGGGCTTGGTCGAAGTCCATGACGTTGGGCAAAAGCAGCGAGCTGAGGCCCCGCCGCGCCAAAAGCGCCGCCTGGGCCAGGGTGTTGATCGAGAGCTGGATTGGCCCCGGTGGAGGAAAGAAGCCATCGATCAGCGGCTGCACCGTGGTGCGGCGAAAGCGTTCTCGCTCCCAGGGGTAGTCGTGGTTGTGGCTGATCGCCGGGACGCTGAGCGAGCGCGCCAGCTCGAGCAGCGCCGGGGCCAGGGGAAGGTGCATGGGAATGGCCCAGGCATTTTGCACCAGCAAGAGATCGGGGCGGTCGTCGCCGAGGGCGTTTTGCATCGCCCGGGCCAGCGCATGGCCGGCCTCGAGGATCTCGGCCACCAGCGTCCTGTCCTCCCTCTCTTCGCCGAAGGCCCGCTCGGCGAACTCGCGGGCCACGGGGTCCTGGAAGTGCATCGCCGGGACCTCAAACCCCTCGCGGTCGCTCGAGAGTTCCCCCGCCAGGTGGATTACCTCGTGCCCCATCGCCTTAAGGACCTGCCGCGCCTTCTCGGCCTCGAGGCTCACCCCGTCGTTGCCAGCAAGGCGTGTCGCCGCCATCAGAATTCGCATCTCTACCCCTTCACCCCGCCGGCGGTGAGCCCGCCGATCAGGTAGCGTTCGAACCAGAAAAAGAGCAGCATCACCGGCACGGTCACGATCACCGCCCCGGCCATGAGGTACTGGTAGGGGACCTCCTGGTTGTTCAGCGCCACCATGCCCCGGGAGAGGGTGAAGATTTCAGGGGTGTCGAGGAACATGAAGGCGAAGAGGAACTCGTTCCAGGCGATCATGAAGACGTAGAGCCCCACCGAGGCCAGCGCCGGGAGCGAGAGCGGCAGCGTGATCCGCCAGATGACCTCGAGGCGGCTGCAACCGTCGATCAGCCCCGCCTCCTCCAGGCTTTGGGGGATGGTTTCGAAATAGCTCCGCAGCATGTAGAGGGCCACCGGCAGGGTCTGGGCCAGGTAGACGATGATGAGGCCAGAAAGCGTGTTGCGCATCCCCAGCTGGGTGAAGACCACGTAGAGGGGAATGGCGAGGACGATCGCCGGGAACATGTAGGTGAGGAGCACTGCCCGCTCCATGAGGCCGCGGCCCCGAAATTCGAGCCGGGCCACGGCGTAGGCCCCGAGCACCGAGAGGAACAGGGTCAGGACCATGGTGGTGATCGAGACGTAGGCGGTGTTGGCGATGTAGCGCAGGAAGTTGTAGTCGACGAGGACCGCCCGGTAGCCCTCGAGGACCTTCGCCAGCCCGGCGCCGAGGCCGCTTTCGAAGAGGTGGGTGGGCAGCGAGAGGTTGGCGGGGTCGGCGAGGAACTCGGCGCGGGGTTTCAGCGAGGCCACCAGCATGGCCCAGAAGGGAAAGACCACCACAAAAACGAAGAACAAAAAGCCGACGGCCCGGAGCCCTTTCAGCCCCAGGGTTTCATAGGTCTCTCGACCCCCAGGCTCACCGGGAAGGTCGCGCAGGGCGTAGGCGGAAAGCGCCCCACTGGCCCCGCCGGTGAGGATCAGCCAGATGCCCCCGGGCTGGCCGAGGCGCTCGCCCGCCAGCCAGGCCAAGGCAGCGCCGATCAGGGCGGTGAGGATGAGCGTTGCCGGATGCTGGCGCGGTTTGGGGGGGATTTTGGCGATCGCGGCCCCGAATAGGGCGCCGAAGCCGAAGGCGGCCTCGAGGCGGAACTCGGTGGCGAGCCCGGCGAAAAGCCCGAGCGCGAGTGAGGTCCCGAAAAAGGCCAGAATGCCGGCCAGCCCGCCGACCAGGGCCCCGAGCAAAACCCCGCGCGCCGCCTTCATACCTCCCCCTTCGGGGCGAAACGGAAGTAGAGGCTCAGGAAGAAGGCCAGGATGAAAAAGAGCACCACCGCTAGCGCGGCGCCGAGGCCGAGATCGGCCCGGGCGAATGCGTAGTCGTAGACCTTGATGGTGATGGTCTCGGTGCCCGCGGCGCCGCCGGTGAGCAGGAAGATGTCGTCAAACTTGTTGAAGGTCCAGATGAAACGGAGGAGGAAGAGGGTGCCGAGGATGCCCAGGAGCTGGGGCAGGGTCACGTGGCGGAAGGTCTGCCAGGGGCCGGCGCCGTCGACCCGGGCCGCCTCGAAGAGGACCGCCGGCATGGCCTGCATCCGGGCCAGGATGAAGAGGAAGGCAAAGGGAAAATAGCGCCAGCCTTCGAAGAGGATCACCGCGGTGAGCGCCAGGGGAATGCGGACGCTGGCCCCGAAGGCCGAGATCTCCCAGGTGCGCTGCGAGAGAAAGGGGATCGGCTGACTTGCCACCCCGTACTTTTGCAAAAGGGCGTTCACCGTGCCGGAAAAGGGATCGAGGAGAAAGACCCAAACGAAGGCGACCGCGATCACCGGAGCCACGTAGGGAAAGAGGAAAAGGCCCCGGAAGAGGTTTCGCCCCCGAAAGCGCACCACCAAGAGCTGGGCGGCGAAAAGGCCGAGGAGAATGGACAGGGTGGTGCCGAAGACAGTGTAGGCCAGGGTGACCCAGAGCATGGGCCAGAAGTCGGGGTCCTGGAAGACGCGGATGAGGTTGCCCGCCGTCCAGGGCTTAGCCAGGAGGGGGTTTTTCGCCCGCGTCTCGACCAGAGGGCGATTCGCGCGCGGGCTCGGGCGCCCGGCGTCGAAGTAGGCTTTTTCGGCCAGGAAGGTCACCGTCAGGGTCACCCGCTGACGGGGCTCGGGGCCTGCCAGGCGGCAAGTGAGGCGCCCCGCGGCGAGAGTGCACTCGGGCGGTAGGGTGAGGGCGGCGAGCCCGGCCGGAACCGAATCGCGGATGGTGGTGCTGACGATCGGGTTCTTGCTGCGGTTTTCTACCCGGTAGGTGATGACGAGCTGCTCGCCCGGGGCGGTGGGGGTTTTTAAAATTCGCTCGCGAACCACCGCTTTCGGAGCGCGCAGGTCGCCGAGCCGGATGTCCTTGAAGGCGATCCAGAAGTTGGCGACGACGGGGAAGATCACGATGAGGAGCACGATCGTGACCGTCGGCAGGAGAAGGTAGAAGGCGAGCCGGGCTTCGCGGGCTTTTAGACTTCGTCGCATGGGTCAAAGAATCCGCCGGCCGGGCGTGCCCGGCCGGCGATCTGGGGTTACTTCAGGGCCTCCACCGCGCGTTGCATCTCGGCGGCCGCGGCTTCGGCGGTGAGTTCTCCGTCGAGGTAGCGACGCACGATCTTGGGGATCACCTTCTCGCCGTAGACCTTGGCCACCAGCTCGCCGTATCCGCGGCTAAAGCCCCAGCGGTCGGCGACCTCGAGGCCGGCCAGGATCTTCTTCACCACTTCGGGCGGGTAGATCTCGCCCAGCGGCCGTTTGCGGTCCACGCCGATCTTGAGCTTGGACCAGCCGTCGATGAAGCGGGTCGGCTCGCTCATCGTTCCCCGGCGGACCGGGAACTTGCCCTCGGGGGCCATCGAGAGCCAGTCGAGGTAGGCGTCGGTGAGGAGGAACTTGACGAACTTCTTGGCCGCCGCCACGTCGGCGTCGGCGGTGATGCCGATGTAGCTGATCTGGGCGTAGGAGGCGCCCTTGGGGTTGTTGGGGCCGATCAGGCGGGCGACGAACCCGGTTTCCCCGGCCAGGGCGTCGGTGGTGGGATCGTTGAAGGCGGTTACCGGCACCGAGTCGCGGAGCCCGGCGAGCTCGTCGAGGATGAAGGGCGACCAGATGATCTGGGCCGCCTTACCGGCCATGTAGAGCTCGCGCGACTGCTTCCAGTAGAGGTTGCCCGGCGGGCTGGCCTGGGCGAGCTTCTTATAGAACCTCAGCGTCTCCACCATCTGCGGGGTGTTGAGGGTGATGTTCCCCGCCTCGTCGACCAGGCGCACCCCGTTGGCGAGGGCGATGTGCTCGAAGACCTGCTGGAAGTAGACCTGGCTGGGGTCGGTGGCGGCCACGAAGCCGTACATGGCGGGCGGGTTGTGGAGGGCTTCGATCGCCGCCAGGATGGAGGCGAAGGTCTTCGGTTCGGAGAGGCTCTTCGCCTTGATGAGGTCGCGGCGATACAGCAGGAGCTGGGTCCAGCCGTCGGTAGGTACCGCGGTGTAGTTCCCCCGGTAGCTGGCCAGGGCTAGGGCGCCTTGGGCGAACGTGGATGCGCCGAGTTCGCTGACCACCTCGGTCGCTGCCTCGGTGTCCAGGATGCCTTCGGCCGCCCAGCCCACGGTGTAGTCCACCGGGTGGAAGACCAGATCCGGGAGCTGGCCGGCGGCGAAGGCGGCGGTGATCCGCTCGGCGAGCTGGTTCTCCGTAACCGGCACGATCTTCACCGTGATGCCGGTCATGGCCTTAAAGCGCTCGGCGATTTGCCGCTGAACCTCCATGCGTTTGGGCTGTTCCTCGGTGGTCCAAAGGGTCAGGGTCTGCGCGAACCCCAGCCCGAAGAACGCGAGTATTCCGAAAACCGAAAGCCACTTCTTCATGCCACACCTCCTTTGTGCTTCACCGACGCGCGAGCGACGAGCTCGCACGGGAGCACCTTGCTTTCCGGCGTTCTGCCGGCGAGTAGGGCGAGCACCGCCTGACCGGCCTCGAGGCCCAGTTGGTAGGCGGGCTGGCGCAGGGTGGTGAGCGGTGGGTTCAGGTACGCGGCAAAGGCGAGGTCGTCGAACCCCACCACGCTCACGTCGTCGGGAATGGTCAGGCCGGCTTCAAAAGCCGCCTTGTAGACGCCGAGGGCCATGCGGTCGTTGGCCACGAAGACGGCGGTAAAGGTTTCGCTTTGAATCAGGGCGCGCATCGCGCGGTAGCCCCCTTCTTCGGTGAAATCCCCCCGTGCCATGGGGCCGAGGGGCACGCCAGCGTCGGCAAGCGCCCGCCGGTAGCCCCGCTCGCGCTCGCGCCCGGCGCGGCGAAGGCCCTGAATGTGGGCGATCCGGGTGTGACCGGCCTCGAGGAGCAGCCGGGTGGCCCGGTAGGCGGCGGCTTCGTTGTCGATCTGAAACGTGGGGAGCGCGGTTTCCTGCCCCTCGCGTTCGATGAGCACCGCCGGTGGAAGCTTCGGAAAGCGCTGGCGGAGGGCCTGGGCGGGGATCCCGGAGCCCACCAGCACCAGGGCCTCCACCTTGCGGGCCAGCATCTCGTCGAGCAGCGCCGCTTCACGGCTGGGGTCGCGCCGGCTTTCGGTGCCGATGTAGCCGTAGCCGTGCTCGAGGAGAGCGTCGGAGAGACCGCGGAGCATCAGGCCGTAGAGGGGGCCGGTGCTGTCGGGGATGACCACCCCGACGGTGCGGCTCTTGCCGCTGGCCAGGGTCTGGGCCATGCGGTCGGGGCGGTAGCCGAGGGCCCGGATGGCCTCGAGGACCTTGGCCTTGGTCTCGGGGGCCACCCGGCCGCCGTTCAAGGCGCGGGAGACCGTGGCCACCGAGACCCCAGCCTTTTTTGCCACCTCGTAGATCGTGATCCGGCCCATGTCCACTCCGTGTAAGCGCTTACACCAACAGCGACAAAACCAATTTTAAAAAACCGCCTCTATGCGTTCACCATAACCGCCGCCGGCCCCCCCGTCAAGGAACGAAGAAGGCCGCCCGGAATCCCGGGCGGCCTCGAGGGCGCTTTCTCACCCTAGCCTGCGGTCTCCGTCTGGTCGCCCTTGCCGTAGATCGAGCGCATGAGCATGTAGGTCACCGCAGCGGAGGCCAGGGGAATCAGGATGAGCATGGTCCAAAGCACCGCGTTGGAAAGACCCAGTTCCTGCTTCCACCCGGCCAGCGTGCCCACGAAGAAGAAGAAGAGAATACCCACGGTCACGCTGGTGCGCAAAGGGTGGTGGCTCGGCAGTTCGAGGTAGCGCATCTTGGTTTTCCGGGCGTCGAGGAGGGGCAGGAGCACCGCGGCGAGGCCCAGGATGCCCGGGATCAGCACCCCGCCGATGAACTCGGGGTTAATTTCCTGACCCCAGGGCAGCGGGATCACCCAGGAGTTGGGGATCATCTGCAGGATGCCGTAGATCCACAGGAAGTACCAGTCGGGCTTCACCGCAGGGGTGGAGGCGCCGGGCGGGCCGTAGGCCTCGATCGGGTGGGCGATGAACACCCCGCCGAGAATGAAGAGCACACCCAGGTAGAGGAGGAACAAAAGCCCCATCACCGAGGCCTGCATCGGCATCATCGGCACGCCGAGGATCTTGCCGGGGGCGATCTTCTCGGCATACCTCGGCTGGGTGTGTTTTTGCTTGATCATGATCAGCATGTGGAGCCCGATGAGCGCCAGCAGGGTCAGCGGCAGCCACACTACGTGGATCGAGTAGAGCCGGGGCAGCGAGCGGAGGGTCGGGAACTCGCCCCCGAACATCACCTGCGAGACCCACTGGCCGACGTAGGGGATCGAGGCCCCGATGCCGTAGCCGATCTGGGTAGCGGTCACGGCGTAGGCGTCGTAGGGCAGCGAGTAGCCGGTGAAGGCGGTAACCACTGCCAGGCCCAAAAGCCCCAGGCCGATGTACCAGTTGATCTCCCTCGGCTTTTTGTAGGCCCCGGTGACCAGGATGCGCAGCAGGTGGAGGAAGGCAGCCGCGATCATGATGTGCGCCGACCAGTGGTGCACGCTGCGGATCACCTTGCCAAAGGGCAGCGAGTCGATGTAGAGAACCGAGGCGTAGGCCGCGGGAAGCTCGGTGCCCTGATACTTGATGATCCGGGTCGAGGGCTCGTAGTTGAAGGTGAGGAAGAGGCCGGTGAGCACCAGGGCGATGAAAGCGAAGAGGGTGATCTCGCCGAGGAAGAAGGAGTGGTGCACCGGGAACGCCTTGCGCATGAACTTCTTGTTGAGCCTGCTGAGGTCCAAGCGCTCGTCAAGCCATTTGTAGACGCTCATGGTGACCTCCTAGACCTGGGCCTTGTTCCTGGCGAGCGCGCCGACTGGGCCTACGGGGGAGAGGAAGCCGCTGCCGGCGACGACTTTGCCCCCCGAGACCTTGGTCACGAGCATGGGGAGCGGCCGGGGTGGCGGCCCACCGACAACCTTGGCCCCTTGGCGCGGGTCGTAAAGACCCTTGTGGCAGGGGCAGAGGAAAATCTTCTGATCGGCGAGCCAGTCGCTGACGGTGCAGCCCAGGTGCGTGCAGATGGCGGAGTAGACGATGACGCCCTGGTCCGAGTTCTTCTTGGTCTCGGCGTCGTACTCGTCGGGATTGAAGCGGATGATCATCGAGAGGTTGTTGCGCTCGCCGCTCTTGACCACCTTGGTCTTTGGGTCCATGGGCCAGGCGAGCACGAAGGGCCCGCCCAGTGGGAGCGTGTCCAGGGTGACCGGCTTGCCTTTATCGGGGCCCTGGGCGATCACGAAGGTGTCGCCTTCCTTAATCGGCTCGGATTCGGGTGTGATCTCTTTCTTGGGGCGGAGGCCGCCGGCGATGAAGAGTGAGGAAAGACCGGCCAGCCCCAGCCCGGCCCCGAGGCTCGCCTGAATGACCGCCCGCCTGGAAGTTACGTTCTTCTTCGACATTACCAGGGCACCTCCGAGTGTTCATCCTCGATCAGGACTTCATCGCCGAGGTAGTACTTCTTATAGATCGCGAGTAGGAGCGCGGCCACGAGCATGATGCTGCCAAAGACGACACCCTGTGCCGCGCTGCTCACCGGTCCCACGGTCATCTGGTGCAGGAGCAGCCGGACGAAGAACCCGGAAAGCCCCGCCAGCACCACCGCCAGCAGGACGCTCACCACCGCCACCGCGGCCCCGGGCTCGGGGACATGGCGGCCGGGGCGGAGCTCGACGCCCTCGAGCCAGGTGGAGAAGTAGCCGATCAGCCCGTAGACCAGGAAGACCGCGCTAAAGGCGAGCAAGCCGATCTGGCCCGGGGTGAGCTCTTCCTTCGCTTCGCCCGCGAGCTGCTCGAGGTGAATCGCGTCCAGACGAAAGGCGTAGAAGAGGGCGATTGAGAAAAGAATAGCGAAGAAGGGCAAAACCGTGTCGTTTCTGTACATGCCGCTCGTTCACCCCCTAGCGTTCCGCTTTGACGTCGGATTCGCTCACTGGGCCGAAGTCGTTGAGCTTGGCCCGCAGGTAGGTCGCGACCGCCGCCACCTGGGCGTCATCCAGACTGCTGCCAAAAGGCGGCATCGCCCCGACGCCGTTCAAGATCCGGTCGATCACCAGCTTCTTGTCCTTCAGGTTCTGGTTGCCCTTGAGCGCAGGGAAAGCGCCGGGGATGCCCTCGCCGCCGGCCTGGTGGCATGCGGCGCAGTTTTGCGCGTAGACTTCCTCGCCGGTCTTGATCAGTGCCGCGAGGTCTTCACCACCCCCAGCTGCGGCGGTGCTGCCGCCCTTGCCGAGCGCTTCCTTCACGTCGTCGACGCTCACGCCGCCGAAGCTGTTGCCGAAGTCGTTGCGGATGTAGGTGAGGAGCGCGGCGAGGTCTTCATCCGAGAAGTCCTTGAAAGCGGGCATGCCGCCCTTGCCCTCGGTGATGATCGTGAGCGTGCCCTTGAGGTCCCCGAGCAACTTATTTCCTTTGAGCGCGGGGAAAGCACCGGGGACGCCCTCACCGCCTGCCTGGTGACAGGCGGCGCAGCTTTGGGCGTAGATGTCCTTACCTTTGTCGAAGAGCGCCTGGTCGACCGGCGCCCCCGAGCCCTGAGCCACGCTCTCCTCGGTGGCCCCGCCACTTGGGGCCATTTGGGAGGCGATCTCCTCGGAGGTGGGGCTCACGGCAAAAAAGAGCCAGACCAAAAACAGCACCACCACCGTGGCCACGACGTAGAGCCAGGGAGAGGTCCGCCCGGGCTCGATCGGCGCCTGGTACTCGCCCACCTTGACGTCGAACTCCACCTCGCCGTTGACCCGCTGGTCCTCGTCGAGGCCCTCGAGGGCGACGTCGGGGAGGTTGTCGACGAAGAAGGTCAGCCGCCGCTCCTCCTTGGCCCCGCTTTTGAAGACGGTCACGATTCGGAGCGCGTGTTCGCCGTCAGGAAGCGTGCGGGTGTCGAGGCGCACCTTAAACGGCGGCTGGGTGAGCACCTGAACTGGTTCGGTCGCGTCGTCTACGTAGACCTCAATCCGTTCAACCTGTGGATTCATAGCCCCTCCTTCAAAGGCGACTGGCCATCACCAAAAACAAGCATAGCAAGCCCATGGGGTGGACATCTGCACCCCCCGCAAGCTAGGTCAAAGCGGGTGGGTCAAATGTCCCAACTTTGGCGTATCGCTTCGAGGGACGCCTTGAGCGCCTCGGCGTCGCCCTGGACCTCGAAGGTGGCGGTTGGCGGGAGCTTTGCCGGCCTCAGGGCCCGGTAGGGGATCTGGCCTTCCCCGACCGGGAGGTGGCGGTCGCGGTCGCCGGGCGTGTCGTTGATGTGCAGGTGGATGAGACGGTCTCCCAGGCGCTCGAGGTAGGCTTCGACCGCCGCCAGGCCGCCTTCGACGAAGGCGTGGCTGAAGTCGAGACAAAAGCCGTAGTCGCGGTGTCGCTCGAGGAGGTGGGCGAGATCTTCCGGGCCCTCGAGGAGATCCCGGCCATCGAGCGCCAGGTTCTCCACCGCCACCGGGACCGGAAGGGGCTTTAACGCCATGAGGGCTTCTTCCAGCTTTTGCCAGGCGGCGGAGGTGATCATGGGGTGACGAAGGGGAACCTGGCCGCTATGGAGCACCGCGACCTTGGCTCCCAGGGCCTCGGCGAAGGCGAGCCCATCGCGGGTGCGCTCCAGGGCCGCGTTCCAGGCTTTGGGAAAGAGCGAGGCCAGGTTGAGGTCGACGAAAGGGAGGTGCACGGTAAAGCCCACGCCGTAGGCGCGGCCCATCTCGCGGATGGCGGTGGGCGGGGGTAGACCCGGGACCGCTTCGAAGAAGTCGTAAGGGAGCTCGAGGTTCATCCCCAGCTCGGCGGCGAGCGAAATGGCGGCTTCCAGGTCGAGGATCCGGGCATCCAGGGGGCTGAAACCGAATTTCATCGCGCCTCCAGAGCCTTCTTCTGGGCGGCTTCCAGGGCTTTCCTGGGATCGAGCCCCCCCTTGACGCTTCGTTCCAGGGCTTCCTCGAGGTAAACGCGCCAGGTCACGAACTCGGGGATCCGGGGCCGGGGCACGGCGTAGGCCAGCTGCTCGAAGGCGGCTTTCCGGTAGGGGTTTTCGGCGTAGAAATCCTTCAGGTAGGGCAGCGCGCTCTTGCGCAGGGGCACGTAGTAGCTGGCCTCGACCCACTTGGCCAGGTTGTCGGGGCGCATCAGGAAGCGCCAAAAACGGAGCGCACCCTCGATCTGGGCCTCGCTCGCCCCTTTGAGCACCACCAGCTGGGCCCCGCCCATGGGAACCTTGCCGCCGGGGCTGCGGGGCACCGGGGCCACCCCCAACCCGAAGGCGAAGGAGTAGTTCTCGGCCGCCGGCCAGTTGGCGATGGAGGCGAAGACCATCATGCCCTTGGTGCGGACGAAGTCGAGCAGGGCGAACTGGCTCTCTGCCAGACGACGGGCGATGAGGTCGCCGCGCCTGGCCATCCGGTGCAGCATGGCGAGGGCCTCGACGGCCTCCTTGCTGTCGAAGTTCGGGCGTCCGTCCGGGGTGACCAGGCTCCCCCCGCGGCTCGTGACCATGGCCTCGAAGGTCCACGACTCGAGCACCGCGATGTAGCCCTTGCGCCGCCGGTCCGAGAGCTTGGCCGCGGCCTGCTCGAAGGCCTCCCAGGTTGTGGGCGGGGCGAGCTTTTTGGCCTTGAAGGCGCTGGCGTTGAAGTAGAGCACCGGGGTGGAGGTGTTCAAAGGCAGACCGTAGCGCGTTCCGCCCACGAGGCCGTATTCCCAGACCGCCGGGTAGAAGTCCGCGATCTCGGACTTCTTAAGACCGAGGTCGCTGGGCAAGGGCAGCGCCAGGTGCTCGGCCACGAGCCGGGGGAAGAAGGCGATCTCGGCCTGGTAGAGCACCGGCTGGGTCCCCGTGCGCAGCGCGGCGATGAGGCGGGTTTCCGCCTCGCGGTAGTCGCCCACGTAGCGGGGCACCACCCTGTAGTCGCTCTGGGTTTGGTTGAAGGCCTTGGCGAAGGCCTCGATCTGGCGGCCGGCGGGGCCGTCCATGGCGTGCCAGAAGCTGATTTCGACCTGGGCGAAGGCCAGCCCGAGCAGGACGATGAAAAAAATGAGTACACGCATCACATCACCCCTTTATGCTTCCCTCGAACGTCTCCACGATTTTACGTTCGAAGACCAGATAGATGAGAACCAGCGGCAGCGTGGAGAGCAGGGCTGCCGCCGAGAGCAATCCCCAGTCGGCCGGGTAGCGGCGGGCGAGGTCGGCGATCCACACCTGCACCGTCCAGAACCGCTCCCCGACCACCACCCGGGGGAAGAGCACCAGGTTCCAGTGGGCGGCGAAGGCCAAAACGCCGGCCGCGATTAGGTTCGGCGTCAGCAGCGGGGCCACGACGCCAAAAAGGATCCGCCCCTCGCCCGCGCCGTCGATCCGGGCCGCCTCCACCAGGGTGAAGGGCAGCCCCCGCAGGCCTTGGTAGATCAGCATGATGGTGAAGGGGCTCGCGGCGAAGGGCAGCACCAGGGCCCAGGGCGAGTCGAGCAACCTGAGCCCCAGGAGCACCCCGTAGAGCGGGACCAGGAGCAGTTCGGCGGGGATGGCCAGGGTAAAGAGGAAAAGGCCCCAAAACGGGGCGCCATTCCAAAGGGCGTAGGCGGCGGGGAGGCCGGTGGCGAGCTGCAGGAGGGCGGCGGCTCCGCTCGCTATGAGCGAAAACCCGAGGTGCCCCCAGAACCCCTCGGGGGCGAGCTTTTGAATGTTTTCCCAGGTGAAGCCGATCCCGCTTCTGAGATCGCCGGAATACACGATCTCGGGGGGTAAAAAAGCGGCGTAGGCCATCCACAAAAAGGGCAGGAGCACGAGAGCCACGATGCCCCAGACGAAGGCGTGTCTCATCGCTCCTCCAAAAGACGCCCCTGGGCCCAGGCCACCGCCACCGTGAGTACCAGCATGACCACCGTGACGGCGGCGGCGTAACCGAGGCGGAAGTTTTCAAAGCCGAGCTCGTAGATGAGGTAGCCGAGCACCCGCGTCGCCCCGTACGGTCCACCCCGGGTGAGCAGGAACACCGCCACGTAGGATTGCAGCGCGAGCACCGTCCCCACCACGGTGAGGAAGAGCACCGCCGGTCTGAGGAGGGGCAGGACCACGTAGCGGGTGACCTCGAGGCCCGAGGCGCCGTCGACCATCGCCGCCTCGAGCACCGCCCGCGGGATCGACTTGAGGTGGGCGCTGACCACCAGAACGCCGTAGCCCAGATAGCGCCAGAGGGTGAAGGCGACGACCATGATCATGGCCCAAAAGGGCGCCTGATCCCAGGCGGGGATGGGCAAAAAGCTCGCCAGGGCCCCGTATTCGGGGGCAAAAAGGGTGTACCACGAGGTGCTGGCCGCCCCGACCGTGACCAGCCCGGGGAGGAAGAGGATGCCCTTGACCACCCGTTCATAGCGCTGGCCCTCCAGCGCCAGCGCCACCAGGAGCGAAAAGGTGAGGAACGCGGGCAGGGTGAGGGCGGCGAAGATCAGCGTGGCCTTGACGCTTTGAAGGAAGATCGGGTCGGCGAAGAGCTCGCGGTAATTGGCGAGACCTACCGGCGTGGGCTGGGAGAGCCCCGACCAGCGCCAGGTGGAAAAGCGGATGACCTCGAGGAAGGGAAAGAAGAAAAATACGCCCAGCACCAAAAGCGCCGGCAGCGCCCCCTGGGCTTTGCCCAGGGTCCGTCGCAGTTGGGGCATGGGGTGCCGGCGTGCTTCGCTCACCACAGGAAGAGGAGGCGCACCGCGAGGGGCAGCCGCTCGTCGCTCGTCACCTCGAGGGCCACCGGCTCGACATAGAGCCGGGCCCCGAGGCCCCAGGCAAGGTGCAGCCCGCGGTAATACCCCACGCCGACCTCTGTGCTCAAAACGAGGGGGATCCCGCTGGCAAACTCCAGCGAGGCCCGGGGACCCACCACCAGCCCGGTGGCAAAGCCCGAGGGCTGGAAGGCGGCGAAGGGAAGGCGGACGAAGCCACCTGCGGATGCGAAGTGCTCGCCGAGGGTGAGGCCGGGAAAGACCAGCGCGCCCAGCTCGGCCCGGCCACCGAGGCCACCGCCTTCGCTGAAGAGCTCGAGGCTGGCGCCGGTTTCAAGCCCGAGCGGACTCGCGGGAAGCGTGGTCGACAGCCAAAGCCCCCCGCTCGCGGGTGGCAGATAGGTGGCGCCGATGGCCGTTTCGGGGTAGGCCGGCGGCGCGGCGAGGGCCAGCGAGGCCAGCATGCCCATGAAGCAGAGGTGAATGAACTTGAACCAGCGCCGGAGCCCGAACCACGCGATGCGACCCCGGAGAAGGCCTGCATCGATCCGAAAGCGACGGGAACGTTGGACTGACATGATATCTATTTATACTTGATTCCGTGAGCGACGCCGAGCTCAAAGCGATCCTACAATCGGCCCGGGTGATCGCCGTGCTCGGCGCGCACCGCGATCTTTCCCGGGCGGCGGCCTACGTTCCCGAATACCTCGCCGGGGTGGGGTACCGGATCATCCCGGTCAACCCGAAGTTCACGGGCGAGGTGCTTTTTGGCGAGCCGGTACGACCTGACCTCGCCTCGATCGATGACCCTGTGGACGTCGTCGATGTCTTTCGCCCGAGCCAGGCGATCCCGGGGCACCTCGAGGACATCCTGGCCATGCAGCCCCTGCCCAAGGTGGTGTGGTTCCAGCTCGGCATTCGCAACGACGAGGCCGCGGCCGAACTCTCGGCCCGGGGGATCACGGTGGTCCAGGACCGCTGCATGCTGGCCGAGCACAGGCGCCTTTTCGGAACATGACCGATCGGGAGCGCCGGGCCCTCCTGGCCTGGTACCGGAAACACCGCCGGGACCTCCCCTGGCGGCGTACGCGCGACCCCTACGCCGTTTTGCTGGCGGAGGTCCTCCTCCAGCAGACCCAGGTCGAGCGGGCGATCCCCTTTTACCGGAGGATTCTGGCTCGCTTTCCCACCCTGGCCGCGCTGGGTGAGGCCCCGCTCGAGGCCCTGCTCGAGCTCTGGCAGGGGGCGGGCTACTACCGCCGGGCCCACCAGCTGCACGCTCTGGCACGAGCGACGGGCGGGGTGCTCCCGAAAACCTACGCCGAGCTCCGCCAGCTTCCTGGCCTTGGGCCCTACACCGCGGGCGCCGTGGCCTCGATCGCTTTCGGGGAAGCGGTGCCCGCGGTCGACGGGAACGCGCGCCGGGTGCTCGCCCGCTACTACGGCCTGGCCGCGCCGGGGGAGGCCGAGCTTCGACGGCTCGCCGAGGCCCTGGTGGATGCTGCAGCGCCGGGGGAGTGGAACCAAGCCCTCATCGAGCTCGGGGCCACGCGCTGCACCCCGAAAAAGCCGGCCTGCGCCGGTTGCCCGCTGGGCGAGGGGTGCCGGGGAAAACGCGATCCCAATCGCTTTCCCCTGCCCCGGCGCACGAGGAAAAAACGCCTTGACCTCTTCGCCCTGGTGCTCGTGGGACGCGAGGGGGTGGTGCTCGTCCGACGCGAAGGCAAGCGCTTCTCTGGGCTCTACGGGGTTCCCATGGGCGAAGATCTCGGGGTACTCCTCCGCGAGTACGGGTTAAGCGGCGCCGCGTTCGCCGGTGAGGTTCGCCACGGCCTTACCCACCTGGACATGCGGGTTCGGGTTTACTGGGCGCGGGTGGGCGCCGACGGTCTGGACGCGAGTTCGAAGCCGCTAAGCGTCCTCGACCGGAAGATTCTGAAAAAATTCGAGGAGGCGTTCGGCGAGACGGGTGCCCTCGAGGCTGACCTGGGCGTAGCTTCCGCTTCCAAGCACGCAGACCCCGACGCCAAACAGCCCTGAAAAGCGCGTGAGCCTGCAACTTTCTCGGTCCCATTCCTCGGAGGCGAAGCGGTCAAAGCGGACCGTGTAGCCCGGGGCGCCCTTAAACGGCGGCGCGCTCAGGCTGCTGGGCTCAAAGCGGAACCCGAGCTCGCGGAGGTGGGCGTAGAAGTCGGGGTAGGCGGCCTCGCCGAGCCGCCCCGCGGCCTCCTCGATCTCGCCGACCCTCAGCCTGGCTCCGAGGAAGCTTCCGAGGGCGAGTACGGTGACCCGGGCCCGGTATTCGGGGCCTTCCCAGCTCTCAACGCCGAGAACCCGCCCGTCTTCGATGCAGAGGCGGGTCGCCGTGGCCTGGAAGAGGTGGAGCCGTGGCGCCAGCGATTCCAGGCGCCACTTGGCCCGGGCGTGGAGCAAAAACGGCGGCAGGCCTTCTTCGTACACTTCGGCGAACAGGGTGCCCTCGGCCGGCGGGTCGCTGATCTCGGTCACCGGCAAAAAGAGCGAGTCCAGGCTCTGGGTCAATAGCCCCACCCGAAGCCCGTTTTGCGCCAGGCGGTAGGCGACCTCCGAGCCGGCGAACCCGGCCCCGACCACCAGGACGTCGTAGCGGTTTGGCGTATCCATCATCATTCGTGGACCAGACCGAGGACGGGCCGTGTCCTCGGGTACTGGAAGAGGAGGTATTCACCCTGGACCTCGATCATGGCCAGACCCTGTTTCGGCCACTCGGCGCGCAAAAAGCGCGGGGGTTCGGGGCGCACCCGGCCCTCGCACTGGCCGTGAAGCGCGACGCGGAACCGGCCCCGGCCGTAGCAGGCGATGCCCCAGCCCTCATCCCCGGCTTCAAGCCGCTCGAAGGCCCCAAGCGCCAGCGCCGTCGCTTCCCTGGGCGGGAGCCAGGTGCCGCTAAGCGACCCGAAGTGGGCGAAAAAGCTCTTCATGGGCGGCTTGCTTTCGATGAGCAGGCCGCCTTGGCCATGCACCACCCGCGCCGCTTCGTTCTCGTACACCCGCCCCACGATGCGCGAGCGGGCCAGGGCCATCGCCAGGGCGAACCGGGCCTTAAGGGCGGTGGCGTCGGTCGAATCTTTCCTGAGAAAGAGCGCCGGATGGGGGTTAACCTCGAGCATCCTTCACACCCACGAAGATCGCCGCGATGCCCCCGCTGAGGAGGCGGTAGCGCGTCCGGAAGCCGGCCGCCTCCATCATTTTGCGGAAATCCTCGGGTTTTGGGAAGCGCTCGACGGTTTCGGGGAGGTAGCGGTAGGCCTCGGGCTTTTTCGAGATCATCCCTCCCAAAAAGGGGAGGACGCGGTCGAAGTAGACCTTGTACACCCGGCCGAACCAGCCGTCGGGGGGCGGCGGAAACTCCAGGATCACCGCCCGGCCCCCGGGGGTGAGCACGCGGTAGAACTCGGCGAGCCCCCGTTCGTAATCGTGGAAGTTGCGAAAGCCGAAAGCCACGGTAAGGGCCTGGAAAAATTCGTCGGGAAACTGCATCTCCATGGCGTCGCCGGGGACGAAATAGAGCCCCGCGGCGCCTGTTTGCCGGGCTTTTTGCCGGGCGATGGCGATCATCTCGGGCGAGAAATCCATGCCGATGACCTCGGTCCCCGGCGAGACCGCCTTGACCAGGAGCGCGACGTCGCCGGTCCCGGTCGCGACGTCGAGCAGCCGGCGGGGGTTGTCCTCGAGGGCCTCGCGAACCGCGGCCATCCGCCAGCGGCGGTCGACGCCGAAGGAGAGGAGGCGGTTGAGCAGGTCATAGCGCGGCGCGATCTCGGAGAACATGCGCCGTACGGCTTCTGGATCGCGGCTTTCGGGATCCATAACCTATTCATCATAAAGCCCCGTGGTGAAAGTCCCGGGCCATGCCTTACAATAACCCCCCGTGAACCGCGTCTTTTTTCCGCTCATCGCCCTGGCATCGGCGGCCCTCATGGCCATTTCGCCGTGGTTCGTGGCCAAGCGTGCTTTTGGCGGGCGTGGTGTTTTGCTCGCGCCCTTTGGCGTGGTCAACCCGAGCAACGCCCGGGGCCCCTGGCCCGAGTTGGGGTGGCTGGGGACCATGTTCGCGCTGTGGGCGGTTTTGGCCCTGGTCTCGGTTCTCGTCTACACCCTGACCCGCGGCCAAAAGCGGGCCCGGTGGCTCTATGTGCTCGGCGGCCTCGGGCTTTTGCTCTTTGGCCTCGAGGCCTACCTTTTTTACCAGGCGGTCGCCGAGATCAATACCGAAGCGCTCGCGCGCGGGGTCAGCCCGAGGCGGCTGCCCCTCCGGCGGTACTCGCTGTCGTTCGGTCTCTACGTCCAGCTCTTTTACGCCCTTTTCCTCCTGGTGACCGCGCGGCTCAACCAGCCGAAAGGGCAGCGGATCCTGGTCCGCTACCGGGGGGTGGTGGTTCCGGCGGTGAGCATGGTGCTGGCCATGGTGGTCGGCGGGGCGATCGTGTGGTTGCTCCGCCCCATCCCGGGTGTGCGCGAACCCCTTTCCACCTACGCCTATCTGGTGGCCAAGCTGGATCTCGTCACCTACACCTTCCAGCTCCTCTTCGGCCCTGTGCTCTCGCTCTCGGGGCTCTTCCAGTCAGCGCTCATCGCTACGCCCCTGATCTTCACCGGTCTCAGCGTAGCCTTTGGCTTTAAGGCGGGGCTTTTCAACATCGGCGCCCCGGGCCAGCTGATCATGGGGGCGATCTTTGCCATGCTGGTCGGCGTCTACCTCCCCGGCCCCCGTTTTTTTGTGTTGCCCCTCGCCATCGCCGCCGCGGCCCTGGGGGGCGCGATCTGGGGGGCGATCCCCGGCTGGCTCAAGGCGCGCTTTGGCGCCCACGAGGTGATCAACACCATCATGATGAACTACATCGCCCTCTCGGTGATGCTGCTCCTTTTGAGCAAGAACGAGTGGTCGTTCTTCGGGCAAAAGGTCTACCTGCCCTTCAAGTTTCCGGGCTACGAGCCCAGGAGCTACGAGATCCGCCCCGAGGCCCGGATCCCCATGCTCCACAAGATGCTGGGCTTTGATGGCGCGGGCCCGGGGGAACTCTCGCTGGCCCTGCCCTTGGCCCTGGTGCTGATGCTCGTCGTCTACTACATCTTCGGGCGCCGGCTTGAGCTCGGGCGCCGGGTGGTCTACGCGCTCGGGGCTGCCGTGGGCGGTTACGTCCTCGGTGGTTTCCTGCCCGGGATTCCCGCCACCATGTCGCCCGATCTGGCCTCGGTGCGGCTCAACGGCGCCTTCGTGATCGCGCTTTTCGCCGTGGCGTTCTACAACTTCTACATGTGGAGAACCAAGTACGGCTACGAGCTCCGGGCCGTGGGCCTTGCGCCCAAGGCTGCGGAGTACGCGGGGGTGAAGATCTCGAGCAAACTGGTGCTCACCATGGCCATCGCCGGCGCCTTTGCTGGGCTGGCCGCCACCCACTACGTGCTCGGCGGGGGTATCGACGAATACCGCCTCAAGCAGTCGATTCCCTATAACGTCGGCTTCGATGGCATCGCGGTGGCCCTCATGGGGCAAAACACCCCGATCGGGGTGACCCTCGCCGCTTTCCTCTTTGGCGTGCTCCTCACCGGAGGGTTGCAGCTCAATTTGCAGCTCGGAATCAGCCGGGAGCTGGTTTTGGTCCTTGAATCGTTGATCGTTCTCTTCATCGCCGCGGGCGGTTTCCTCCCGCGCTACTTCACCGATCCGCTCCTCGCCGCCGAGGCGTTGAGGGAGGAGGAGGCATAGTCATGGACTGGATCTCCAGCGCCTTTTGGGTGGCCCTCATCGCCGGGGCCTTGCGGCAGACCACGCCGCTGCTCTTTACCGCGCTCGGGGGGATGTTCAACGAGCGCGCGGGTATCGTGAACATCGCGCTTGAAGGCATCATCAACTTCGGTGCCCTGGCCGCGGCGGTCACCGTTCAGCAGCTCGAGGCCCCCTACCTGGCCCAGGACCCGAACGTCCGGATCTGGTGGATCCCCTGGGCCGGGGTACTGGCCGCGATTTTGGCCGGTACCCTCACCGCCTGGATCCACGCCGTGGTCTCGATCCGCTACCGGGCCGATCAGATCGTTTCGGGGACCGCGATCAACATGCTCTCGTTCGGGCTCCCCTCCATCGTCCTCATTTTCCTCTATCAAAATGCCACCGCCAGCAAGGAGGTGGTGCATCGCGTCCAGTCGATCGGTCAGTACCTGTCGTCGGTGCCCGGGGCCCGGGACTTCTTCTCCACGCCCGTGGGCCGGGTGCTCGACCAGAGCCCGCTCGTCTACCTGGCCTTCATCCTGGTGCCGGTTGCCTATTTCGCCCTCTTTAAAACCCCCTGGGGCCTCAGGCTGCGCTCGGTGGGCGAGCACCCGGAGGCGGCCGACTCTCTGGGCATCAACGTCTTCCTGATGCGCTACCACGGGGTGTTGCTCTCCGGCGTCCTCGGGGGCCTGGCCGGGGCCTACCTCTCCATCGACCAGATCAACCAGTTTATCCGCCTGATGGCTGCCGGGCGGGGGTTCATCGCCTTGGCGGCGCTGATCTTTGGCAAGTGGCACCCCTTTGGCATCCTGGGCGCCACACTGCTCTTTGGCTTCGCCGAGGCCTTCCGGATTCAGGTCGAGGGCGCCGGCGTGCTCCCCTCGCCCATCCTCCAGGCCTTCCCCTACGTGCTCACCATGCTGGTCCTGGCCGGCTTCATCGGCCGGGCGCGGCCACCGGCGGCGATCGGGAAGCCCTATGAGAAGTAGGACACCCCGGGTGGTGGTCGGGGCATACAATAGAGCCAATGCTCGTTCGTGACGTGATGAAAAGCCCGGTGATTACCATTGGGCCCGAGCGCACCCTGGCCGAGGCCAACCAGGTGCTCTGGGAAAAAGGCATCCGGCATCTGCCGGTCCTCGAGGGCGATCGCCTGGTGGGCATCGTGACCGATCGCGATATCCGCCTCGCCACCAGCTCGCTTTCCAAAAACCCGCTTCCGCAAAGCGCTCCGGTGCGCGCGGCCATGAAGTCGCCGGTGTTGACCGCGGATCCCCTCGATCCGGTCGAGGACGCGGCCCGGGTCATGCGCGAGGAAAAGGTGGGGTGTCTCCCAGTGGTGGAGGGCAAGGCCCTGGTGGGGATCATCACCGGCATCGACCTGCTCGACGCCCTCATCACCCTCACCGGTGCCACCCAGCCTGCGGGGCGCATCGAGGTGGCGTTGCCGGATCGGCCGGGTGAGCTCGCCCGTCTGACGGCGTTTTTCGCCGAGCGGCAGATCAACATCCACTCGGTGCTCACCTACCCCACCGGCGACGGCCGGGTCACCAACGTGCTGCGCATCTCGACCCTCGAGGCCCGACCCCTGGCCGAGGCGCTGCGGGAACGGGGGTTCGAGGTCGTCTGGCCGCCAGCGAAACCATGGTCCCGGTGATCTTTCACCCCGACTACCTGGCCTATGACTTCGGCTCCGAGCACCCTTTCAGCCCGGTTCGCCTGGAGATGGTGGTCGAGCTTTTGGAGGCGCTGGGGGAGCCGGTCGATTTCGTTGAGCCGCCGCTCGCGCGTCGGGAAGAGATCCTTTGGGTTCACGCCGAGCGTTTCGTGCGCCGGGTCGAGGCGGCGAGCCGGGGCGAGGATCCCGGAGACCTCATGCAATACGGCCTCGGCACCGGAGACACCCCGGTGTTCCCCGAGATGGACCGGGCGGCCCGCCGGCTGGTGGGGGGGACCCTCGAGGCGGCGAGGCGCATTGCCTCGGGACGTGCGAAAAGGGTGCTCCAGCTTGGGGGCGGGCTCCACCACGCCCAGTACGATCGGGCCTCGGGGTTTTGCGTCTATAACGATTTGGCGGTGGCCATCCGCTACCTCTTGGATCAGGGCCTGCGCGTGGCCTACCTCGATATCGACGTCCACCATGGCGACGGGGTACAGTGGATCTTTTACGACGAGCCCCGGGTGCTCACGCTGAGCCTTCACGAATCGGGCCGCTACCTCTTCCCGGGCACCGGGCACGTCCACGAGCTCGGCCGGGGGGCGGCGGTGGGCACCAAGCTCAACCTTCCCCTCGAGCCCTTCACCGACGACCAAAGCTGGCTTTTAGCCTTTGAGACCGTGGCCCCGCGGGCGCTGGAATGGTTTCGGCCCGATGTGATCGTGCTCCAGGCTGGGGCCGATGCCCACTACATGGACCCCCTCGCCGATCTACTCCTCACCACCCAGGGCTATTTGCAGGCGTTTTCGAGGGTCCTCGAATACGCAGATACCTTTGCCGGCGGAAGGCTGTTGGTCACGCTCGGGGGCGGCTACTCCCTCGATGCCACGCCGAGGGTGTGGACCTTGCTCTATTACATGATCCAGGGAAAGCCGATCCCAAAGGCGCTCCCGGAGGACTGGCACCATAACTGGGAAGCCCGGCTCGGCCAGCGGCTGAGCACCACCCTCCTCGATGACCCCCCGGCCTTCGACATCCCCCGCCGGTCCGAGATCG
>WIAM01000076.1 GCA_015519965.1 Thermaceae bacterium | reverse complement strand
GGGCAGTCCACGTGGCTGTAGTGCCGCTTCGCCGTCTCGTACTCCACATGCGCCGTGTTGATCGTAATCCCCCGGGCCTTCTCCTCCGGCGCCTTGTCAATCTGATCGTAGTCCGCAATCTCAACGTTCGGGTTCTCCGCCGCAGCCGCAAACGTGATCGCAGCCGTAAGCGTCGTCTTCCCGTGGTCAACGTGCCCAATCGTCCCTACGTTCACGTGCGGCTTCGTGCGCTGAAATTCCTCCTTGGCCATATCTTTCCTCCTTGCAGGGTAAGCCCGCCCGCACGTTGCGGGCGTGGCCTTCCCGAAGTCACTTTGGAGCTCGCGGCCGGACTTGAACCGGCGACCTCTCCCTTACCAAGGGAGTGCTCTACCTGCTGAGCTACGCGAGCCCGTGGAGCGGGAGACGGGACTCGAACCCGCGACCCTCGGCTTGGGAAGCCGATGCTCTACCAACTGAGCTACTCCCGCACGTGGTGGGCAGGGTGGGACTCGAACCCACGAAGGCATCGCCAACGGTTTTACAGACCGCCCCCTTTGCCGCTCGGGACACCTGCCCACGTTCTCTGGAGCCACCCAGGGGAATCGAACCCCCAACCGCCCGATTACAAGTCGGGTGCTCTTCCTGTTGAGCTAGGGTGGCACCCTGCGCGCTGGCGGGGGAGTTGGACCCCCGTCCGGCTTCCAAGCCTAGCACACAAAAAAAATGAATGTCAAGCGAGGTTGAGCCCTTCTTTATCGAACTTTTTCCCGCTCACTCCCCCGGCGCCCCCAGGCATCGAGCCGCTCTTTTCGAAACCTCAGCGCCTTGGGGGTGACCTCCAAAAGTTCGTCGGAGGCCAGGTAGGCCAGCGCCTCCTCGAGGGCAAACCGTCTGGGGGGAACCAGGTGGACGTTCTCGTCGGAACCGGCCGCCCGCATATTGGTCAGCTTCTTGTTCTTGCACACGTTGATCCCGAGATCGCCCGGTCGCACGTGCTCTCCCACGACCATGCCGGGGTAGACCTCATCCCCGGGCGCGATGAAAAAGCGCACTCGCTCCTGTAGCTTGCCGATGGCATAGGCAAAGGCGCGCCCGCCTTCAACGGCGACGGCGCTGCCGCTGCGGCGGCGCTGGGCGCTGCCCAGGTAGGGGCCGTACTCGAGGAAACTCTGGTGCATCACGCCCTCCCCGCCGGTGAGGGTCAGGAACTCACCGCGAAAGCCAAAGAGGCGCCGGGCCGGGACCGAGTATTCGATCCGAACCCACTCGCCCTCGGGCCGCAGGTCCAAAAGCGCCCCCTTTCGCGTGCCCAGGGCCTCGACCACCGCACCCACCCGGTCCTTCGGCACCTGGAGGATGAGCTGTTCGTAGGGCTCAAGCCGCACCCCGTCCACCGTTTTATCCAGGATCTGCGGCGGCCCCACCACGAACTCGTAACCGTCACGGCGCATGTTCTCAAGCAGCACCGCCAGGTGCATCTCACCCCGGCCCAAAAGCTCGAAGGCATCGGCGGCCAGCGGCCGAACCTGCAGGGCCACGTTGGTCTCGAGTTCCCGCACCAGCCGGGCCCAAAGCTGCCGCGAGGTCACGTAGCGCCCCTCGCGACCGGCAAAAGGACCGGTGTTGGGGAAAAGGGTCACGGCCACGGTCGGGGCGTCGACCTCGAGGCGGGGGAGCACCTCGGGCGCATCGCGGTCGGCAATCGTATCCCCGATGGCCACGTCTTCCATGCCCGCCAGGGCCACGATGTCACCCGGAACCACCGCCTCGGTCTCGATCCGGCCCAGGCCGTGGTGGGTGTAAAGGGCGAGGATCTTGCGCTCGCGGACCCCCTCGCCATTCACGATCGCCACCGTCTGCCCCTTTTGCGCCCGCCCCCGCACCACCTTGCCGATGGCGATCCGGCCGAGGTAGTCGGAGCGATCGAGGTTGGCGACGCGCAGCAGGAAGGACCCCTCGCTGGCCTTTGGGGCCGGGATGTGCTCGACCAGAGCTTCAAAAAGCGGTGCTATGTCGCGCGGCGTTTCGCCTTCACGCCAGACCTTCCCCTCGCGGCCAATGGCGAAGAGGTAAGGAAAGTCGAGCTGCGCCTCGCTGGCCCCGAGCTCGACCATCAGATCGAAGGTTTCGCTCAGCACTTCGTCCGGCCTCGCCCCCTCGCGATCGACCTTATTCATGACCACCACGGGACGGAGACCGGCCTCGATCGCCTTTTTTAAGACGAAACGGGTCTGCGGCATCGGGCCCTCCACGGCGTCGACGAGCAGGAGCACGCCGTCCACCATCGAGAGCGCCCGCTCAACCTCACCGCCGAAATCGGCGTGGCCGGGGGTGTCCACGATGTTGATCTTGACCCCTCGCCAGAGAACGGCCGTGTTCTTGGCCAAAATGGTGATGCCCCGTTCGCGCTCGAGATCTTCGGTATCGAGCATGCGCTCGGCTTCCTGCCCTCGCGCGAGCGCGTGGGCGGCTTTCAACATGGCATCGACCAGCGTGGTCTTGCCGTGATCCACGTGGGCGATGATGGCAACGTTTCGCAGGTCCATAAACGCTCCACTCTACCCCATCCCCGGGACAAAAGCCAGCGCGCCGCCGGCGCTTGTGCGATCTGACCCATTCGCCAAGCCCTTTCGGGAATAAATTCCATTTTTGGAAGGAGGGACCGATGAAGCGAACGTGGAAACGAGCCACCCTGCTCCTTTTGCTCCTCGGCACGTTGGCGATGGCGCAAACGCCCTCGGTGGATTTCGAAACCGAGCGTTACCGGGCGGAATACGTGGTGAACGCCGACGGCACCTACACCGCGATTATCGAAGAGGAAAGCCGCCCCCTCACCCAGGCCGGAATCGATGCCGTGGGCCAGGCGTCGATGTCGTATTCCGAGTCGCTGCAGTCGCTTGAGGTCCTCGAGGCCTATACCCTCAAAAAGGACGGCACCAAGGTGCCGGTGCCCAAAGACAAGATCTTCGTCCAGGCGCCACCCGAAACCCAGGACGCCCCCACCTTCTCCGACGATAAGGTGGTGAAGGTGGTCTTCCCCCAGCTGGGGATCGGCGACCTGGTCCACGTGAAATGGAAACTGGTTCAGAAAAAGCCCTACTTCCCCGGCGAGTTCTACACCACCGACATCGAGCCGGTGGACGCGGTGGTCAAACACGCGGAGATCGTGGTGGACTACCCAAGTTCGATGCGCCTTTTCTGGAAGGCCCGCGGCGACTACCGGGTGCGAGAGTCCACCCAGGGCGACCGCAAGCGCATCGTGGCCACCTTTTCGCGGGAGGCGCCAGTCCCCCTCGAGCCGGGAATGGTCGACCCGGCGCAGGTGAGCCCGGCCTTTACGGTGACCAGCTTCGAGCGCTGGGAGGCGATCGGCGCCGCCTACTGGGCGCGGGCCAAGGATAAGGCCCAGGTCACCGACGAAATCAAGAAGCTCGCCGACGAGATCGCCGGCCAGAGCCAGGGCCTCGAGGCAGCGAAAAAGCTTTATGACTGGGAGGTCAAGAACATCCGCTACGTGGCCCTCGAGCTCGGCATCGGCGGCTACGTACCCCAGCCCTCAAGCCAGGTACTCTCGCAGCGCTACGCTGACTGCAAGGGTTACGTGACCCTGCTGCAAGCTCTGCTCAAGGCCAAGGGCATTCGCTCCGAGCCCGTGCTCATCAACCTGGGTGAGAACTTCGGCCGCCTCCCTGCCCCCACCCCCGAGCAGTTCAACCACCTCATCCTCTACCTCCCGGACTACGGGGTTTACCTCGACCCAACCACCCAGTACGCCCCCTTCGGCGTCCTGCCCCTCGGCGACCTCTCCAAGCCGGTGGTCATCGCCAGCGAATCCCCCCGCTTTACCCAAACCCCGAGCGGCGACCCCAAACGCGACCGCTACAGCGAGATCCAAACCCTAACCCTCACCCCAGGCGGTACGCTGAAGGGCAGCGTCGACATCGAAACCCACGGCTACGCCGACGCCCAGTGGCGGATCATCTTTTCCGGGGTCCCTAAGGTCGCCTACCCGCAGGTTGTCCAATCGCTCCTTAGCCGCTTTGGCGAAGGCGGCAGCGGCGACCTCACCACCACGCCGCTCCACGACCTCGACACCCCCTTCAAGGTGCACGCCGAGTGGCAGAGCCCCGGCGCGGTCTCGCCTGGCGACACCCTGACCCTCAGCCGCTTCCCGGTGGGCCTTTCCCTTTTGCCCCTCGACCAGCTGCGAACCTACGCGGCGCCGGAGAGCCGGCGCTTCCCGGTCTCAGTCGGGGCCTTCAGCGCCGAATACCAAAAGCGCCTCGTCTACCCCGATGGCTACCGGCCCACACTCCTGCCCAAGGATCTCACCTTCAAAAACCAGGCCGGCAGCTTCAGCGCCCGCTACCGCGACGAGGGCAACGCCCTGGTCGCCACCATACGAATCGTCTTCAACCGCGACGTCTACGCGCCCGAGGACTACCCGGCGCTCAAAAAACTCATCCAGACCGCGGTCGGAAACGTCTCGCAACCAATTATCTTCGAAAAAACCCGATAAAAAGCTCCGGCAAACTTTGTAACCGCGACGGCAGGGGCACGCGCCCCTGCCGCCTACAATGAAGACGATGTTCCGTTACCGGGGGCCCGAACCCAAAGGCGACCAGCCCAAAGCCATCGACGAGCTCCTCGCCGGGCTTTCCGATGGCGAGCGCTTCCTGACCCTGCTCGGCGCCACCGGCACCGGCAAAACCGTCACCATGGCCAAGGTCATAGAGGGCGCGGGCCGCCCGGCGCTGGTGCTGGCGCCCAACAAAGTGCTCGCGGCGCAGCTCGCTGCCGAGTTCCGGGAACTCTTCCCGGAAAACGCGGTCGAATACTTCATCAGCTACTACGACTACTACCAGCCCGAAGCCTATGTCCCCGGCCGCGATCTCTACATCGAAAAGGACGCCTCGATCAACCCCGAAATCGAGCGGCTCCGCCACTCGACCACCCGCAGCCTCCTCACCCGTCGCGACGTCATCGTGGTGGCCTCGGTGAGCGCGATCTACGGCCTCGGCAACCCGGAGGATTACCGCCGATTGAACCTCATCGTCAACGTGGGCGACCGGTGGCCGCGGGAGGCCTTGATCTCGCGCATGATCGAGCTCTTTTACGAGCGCAACGACGTGGCCCTGGAACCGGGCCGCTTCCGGGTCAAGGGGGAGACCATCGAGGTCTGGCCCGCTTACGACACCGAGCCGGTTCGGGTCGAGCTGTGGGGCGACGAGGTGGATCGCATCAGCGTCGTCCACCCCGTGAGCGGTGAAACCCAAAAAACCCTGCCCGGCTTCGTGCTCTACCCTGCGAGCCACTACGCCACGCCCGAGGAACGGCTCGCGCCGGCGATCGCCGCCATCGAGGCCGAGCTCAAAGAACGGCTCGCTGAACTCGAGGCCGAGGGCAAGCACCTCGAGGCCCAGCGTCTCAAGGAGCGGACCCTTTATGACCTCGAAATGCTGCGACTCACCGGGACCTGCAAGGGCATCGAGAACTACGCCCGCCACCTTTCGGGAAGGGCCCCCGGCGAGCCCCCCTACACCTTGCTCGACTACTTCCCCGACGACTTCATCACCTTCATCGACGAATCCCACGTGGCCGTGCCCCAGATCCAGGGAATGTTCGCCGGCGATCGCTCGCGAAAAGAGACCCTGGTGGCCTACGGCTTTCGGTTGCCGAGCGCGCTCGACAACCGGCCGCTCACCTTCGAGGAGTTCCTGGAAAAAACCGGGCAGATGATCTTCGTCTCGGCCACCCCCGGTCCGTTCGAACTTTCGGTGAGCGGGCGCGTGGTCGAGCAGATCATCCGCCCGACCGGCCTGCTGGATCCCAAGGTCACGATCAAACCCAGCCAAGGCCAGATCGAAGACCTCATGGCCGCGGTCAAGGAGCGGGCAAAGCGGGGCGAGCGGGTCCTGGTCACCGTGCTGACCAAGAAGATGGCCGAGGACCTCACCGACTTCCTGATCGAACACGGCCTCCGGGCCCGCTACCTGCACCACGAACTCGACGCCTTCGAACGCCAGGCCATCCTCCGCGACCTCAGGCTCGGCCATTTCGACGTGCTGGTGGGGATCAACCTGCTCCGGGAAGGGCTCGACCTGCCGGAAGTGAGTCTGGTGGCCATCCTCGAGGCCGACAAAACCGGGTTCCTCCGCAGCGAGCGTTCCCTGATCCAGACCATCGGCCGCGCGGCCAGGAACGTGCGGGGCGAGGTCTTCCTCTACGCCGACACCGTGAGCGAAGCGATGCGCAAGGCGGTCGACGAGACCAACCGCCGCCGGGCCATCCAGGAAGCCTACAACCGAAAGCACGGCATCACGCCGAAGACGGTGGAGAAATCGGTCCGTCCCCTGGTCAAACCGGAGGATTACGCCGAAGCGGAGATCGAGATCCCGAGCGCCGACCCGGAAGCGCTCAAAGCCGAGATCGCCGAGCTCGAGCTCGCGATGTGGGAGGCGAGCGAGGCCCTCGACTTTGAACGCGCGGCCGAGATCCGGGACCAGATCCGGGCTATCGAGGCCAGGCTCAAAGGCATCCACCTGCCCCAGGCCCAAGCCCCCCGAGCCAAACGCGGCCCGAAGCGTTCCCGCCGCTAGAGCACGAGCAAAACGGGGTGCATCAACCGGTGAGCGACCCGGGCCAGAAAGCGCCCCGGGTCCTCCGAAACCTCACCGGTAAGGAGCAAAAGCCCCTGCTGCTCAGAGGCTTCGGGCAGGGCGAGGGCCAGGGCCGGGGCGGCAGGAAGGGGCAGGGGGGAATCGGCCTCGTACACCAAAAGCCCTTCGGCTTCGTTCTCCGCACCCTCCCAGGCCTCCAGGAAGCCAACGAGACCCGATGCGAGCGGCACCGCAAGCCCACGGAAGCTTGTCCCGTCGAAGACGCCCTTAACCGCATCCAGCGGCAACGCGAGCTCTTCCAGAGCCGCGGTCGCCGCCCGGAAGAGCAATGCGCCTAGGGGCACCGGCCGACCGAGCTCCGCCTGGAGGACTTCCCGAGCCTCGATCAGCCGCGAAAGGGGAACCGACTGGGCCCAAAACCGAAGTGGCGCCGGCGAGGGCGCCCCCGCGCCGGCTACCCCAAGCGGCGCCGCTTCGGGCTCGGGCGCGTCGGGAACGGCGCCGGCCTCAGCGGAAACCGCCTCGCCACCTTCGTCACCCAGGACCAGGGGCACGGTCTCATCCTCGGGCGGCGGCACCGAGTCCATGACCGGGGGCGCCTCTTCTTCATCCACCTCGCCGGTCTTGCGGGCCTCACCCGCCTCGAGCTCCAGCGCATCGGCGACGGACTCGGCCGGTACTTCCTCCGCCGTCGCCGCCTCGCGAGGCTCGCTTTCGGTTTCCAAGTCCCACTCGTCGATCGCCAGATCGAGCTCAAAGGCCTCGCCGGGGTCCTTCTCCGCGAGCTCCCCGGGGATGAGATCGTCGAGGGCGACGCCCTCGCGCTCAAGAACCGAGCGGGCGGCCTCGAGGTCGGCCTCGCCCTCCGGCGGTGGCGGCTCGCCGGGCGGCGGGCCCTCGAGGGTCACCTCCCCGGACATGACCTTGGCCAGGTAGTTGAGGATGTCCCGCTCGGTCACCATTCCATCGGGCCCACTGCCCACGATCTGGCGCCAATCGATCCCGTTTTCCTCAGCCAGGCGCCGGGCCAGCGGTGTAATTTTCGGCTCGCTCATTGGATCCATCATAGCCTAAGACCGTCCGCCACGAGCGGAAAAAGCCGCCGGTGACGGCAAGGCGCCAATTAGTTACTGGCCTTCCTGCGAAGGCAGCCGGCCACCCTCCGCCCAAACGATGAGCGGTCTGAGCAAGAGCGGCGAGAGCAGCGTGGTCACCACCACCATGAAGATCACCACCGCGAACTGATCCTCGCCGATCGCCCCGGCGGAAAGGCCGATGGCGGCGACGATCAAGCCCACCTCGCCCCGGGGAATCATGCCCACCCCCACCACCGCGGCGCTCTTCAGCCCCTGGGTGAGGGCCGGAACCATGGTGACCAGCTTACCGAGGATGGCGATTGCGCTCACGATCGCCCCGGCCACCAGCACATCGCCGCCACCCAGCGCTTTGAGGTCGAGCATGATCCCCATGAAGGCGAAGAAGATCGGGGCCAAAAAGCCCTCGAGGGCGTGGATCGGCGCCTCGATCCCCAGATCCTCGGCGACCTCGGCCAGGACCATCCCGCCCAGGAAAGCCCCGACGATGGGAGCGAGGCCGATGGCGCCCGCCAGCGCGGCCATACCCAGGGCGAAGATCACCGCCGTCCCGTAGGCCGACTGGAAAGGCAGCCGATCAAGCGGCAACCGACGCACGAGCGGCACCGCGGCCATGGCCGCGCCCACGAAGATCACCGAGATCACCACCAGCCGGATCGTCGGCCCCGCCTCCACCGCGCCGGTCTGGGCAATACCGGAGACGATGGCTAGGATGATGAGGCCGAGCACGTCGTCGATCACCGCCGCCCCGAGAATGATCCGGCTATAAGGCCGCGAGAGTACGCCGAGCTCCTGGAGCACCCTGGCGGTGATCCCCACGCTGGTGGCGACCAGAGCGGCCCCGAAAAAGAGCGAGGCCACCTGCTCGTGACCGGATAGAACGCTGAAATAGTACCCACCGATAAAAGGAAGGATCACCCCGGCCACCGCGACCAAAAAAGCTTCCTTTCCCACGGCCAAAACGTCTTTGAGCCGCGTCTCGAGGCCGACCATGAACAAGAGGAAGATCGCGCCCAGTTCGGCGATGAACTCAAACGTCGGCCCCTCGTGCACCAGACCCAGCACCGAGGGGCCGATGATCACACCCGCCACCAGCTCGCCGATCACCGCCGGCTGGCCGAAGCGCCGGAAGAGCCATCCCACGAACTGGACCGCGACGACCAGGACGAAGATCTGGAAAAGGAGCTCGGCCATGCTCGGTCCCGCTTGCTCCATCAGCGACCCTCCAGGAACAGGCGCATGAAATCGCTCCGGGTCAGGATACCGACCACCCGGCGGTTCGCATCGACAACCGGGAGCCGTCGGAAGTCGTTTTCCACCAGGGCCTTGAGCGCCTTCCAAAGGCCGTCCTCTGGGCTCAAGACCAGCGCCGGCTCGCGCATGACCGCCGAGACCGGCGTCTCGGTGTAGCGGCGGAAGATCTCGGCGTAGTCCCCGGCGTCTATCCAGTCATCGAAGAGTTTCAGAGCCTCGACGTCGGAGTGGGGCACCATCGCCGGGTGGGGCAGGAGGTCGTCGACCTCGATCACCCCGGCGATCATCCCCTGGCCGTCGACCACGGGCAGCCCTCCGAATCGGTTATTGAGCATCACTTCGGCGGCCTTGGCTATGGATTCATCTTTATTCACCGCCAAAGGATCTTTCGTCATCAATTCGGAAACGCGCATGCCAATATGCTGACACTTCCCGCAGGCAATTACCACCCGCCCCCAGGGCAAAAGATCTTCCGGCGGCCCGCGGGCCGCCGGAAGCGAACGGGCCCCGCGCTACTCGCCTTCGTAGGTTATGCGGTAGATGACCCCGGCGAAGTCATCCGAAACCAGCAGCGAGCCGTCCGGAAGCTCTTTGATGTCCACCGGACGCCCCCAGGCGCTGCCGCGAACCAGCCAGCCCGAAGCGAAGACCTCCTGGGAAACGGGGTTACCTGCTTCGTCAAAGCGTACGAAGACGATGTCGTAGCCAACCGGCACCGTTCGGTTCCAGGAGCCGTGGCGCGCGACGAAGGCCCCGTTCCGGTAGGGCACGGGGAACATCTCACCGCGGTAAAAATGGATTCCCAAAGGCGCACTGTGGGCCTGGAAGTCCATCACCGCGGGGGTGATCGGCCGGGGGGGCTTTTTCCCTTCGAAACCGGGCGTCGGCGTCGATCCACCCGCCGTGGGAACATAGGGGAAGCCGAAATAGAGCCCGGGCCGGTCGGCGCGGATCAACGTATCGGGAGGCACGTCGTCCCCCAGCCCGTCGGCGCCGTTGTTGGTCGCGTAGAAGACGCCCGTCTTGGGGTGCCAGTCCATCCCCACGATGTTGCGCTGGCCGCTGAGGAACACCTCCATGTTCTGGCCGTCGGGATCCATCCGGATCACGGTGCCCTCGATACCCTCGGGCATGCAGATGTTGCAGGGCGCGCCCACGGCCACATACACCTTGCCATCGGGGCCCACGGCGATGTAACGCCAGCCATGGGGGTATTTATTGGGCAGCCGGTCGAAGATGACTTCCGGGGGGAACTGGCGCACGATGTCAAACTCGGGGGCAAAGAAGCGGATCACCCGGTGCTGCTCGGCCACGTAAAGAACGCCGCCTTTAAAGGCCACGCCGTTGGGAACGTTGAGCCCCTCGGCGATGGCGTAGACCTCGTCGGCCACCCCGTCCTTGTTGCGATCGACCGCGGCGTAGACCTTGTCGTAGCGCGTGCCCACAAACACCACGCCCATCGGCTTGCCCACGGCCAGCGACCTGGCATTCGGCACCTGGGCGAAGAGCGTGATCTTAAAACCGGGTGGCAGCTTGATCTTCGCCAGGTTCGCGTGGTTAAACGGAACCGACGGTGGAGCTTTTCGCGGCGAGGGCGCCTGCCCCAAAACCGGGAAAGTGGCCAAGGCGAAAGCCACCCCCACCCGCAGCAAAGTCCAGAATGCCTGCCTGCGCCACACGCGTATCCCTCCCTCTCCGCTTGCATTTTTTCTTTTAGGGCTGCAATTATACGCGCATCCTGAAGCGTCCTGTGTGCCGCGCACCACCATCGCCCCGGGCTCACGCACGACCCCGGCACCGGGATCCCATAAACTGGGGACAGCTGGAGGCTGGGTCCATGCCGGAGGCCAATGAATCCATACTGGTGGTTAAAGTCGGGGGCTCGCTGGGAAGCCAGGAAGCCATCATCCCCGAGCTCGCGGCCTGGGAAGGGCATCTGGTCGTCGTCCACGGCGGCGGGCCGCAGATCGGCGCCTTTCTTCGCGAACTGGGGAAAGAAACGGTGTTCGTCGAGGGTCAGCGGGTCACCCCACCCGACCAGATCGACGCGGTCGAGATGGTGCTCACCCGAATCGGAAAAATCCTGGCCCACGCCCTCAGCGAAAAAGGCCGACCCAGCCTCGGCCTGTCGGGCCGGGACGCCGGGTTGCTCCTCGCCGAACCCCAGGAAGGGTTGGGGCGCGTGGGGCGGGTGCGAGCGGTGAACACGCGCCTTCTTCGCTCACTCCTCGATGCCGGCCACACGCCGGTGATCAGCCCCCTGGGCGCCAGCCGCGACGGCGTGCTCAACATCAACGCCGATCTGGCCGCGGCGGCAGTCGCCGGCGCGTTAGGATCCCCCATCGTTTTCCTGACCGACGTCCCGGGCGTACTGGCCAGGCCCGGCGACCCGGAAAGCCGCTTTCGGCACCTGGCCAAAACCGAGGCCCTCGGCCTGATCGAAAAGGGCGTGATCGCCGGGGGCATGATCCCCAAGGTTAAAGCCGCGATCGCGGCCTTGGATGCGGGAAGCCCCTGGGCGACGATCGCTAAGGGCGACGCCGGCGCGATTCGCAGGGCCTGGCAAGGCCAGGCGGGGACTCGATTCCAGACCACCGTGTAGCCACGGGTATAATGCCGCATAGCGCCACTGGCGCAGGAGGTCGGTATGAACTTCCGCACGATAACCGTGCTCACCGTCTTAACGCTGCTCGCGCTTTTTGCCGGCATCAACTGGCCGGCGTTCACCCAGCCCACCAAGCTCAATTTGCTCTTTACCCAAACCGAGACCCCGCTGGGCACGGTCATGCTCGGCGTGGTCGCGGTGCTCACCGTGCTCTATGTCCTCTTCACCCTCGGCATCGAAGCCGCCGCGCTCACCGAAGTTCGCCGCTACGCCCGGGATCTCCACCAGGCCCGCAAGCTGCTCGAGAAGGAAGAGGAATCCCGCTTCGTCAACCTCAAGGCCTACCTCGAGGCCGAGCTCGCGGAACTCCGCGAAGAGCTCCAATCGATTCAGGACCAGCTCCAAAAGCGCACCCAGGAGCTCAAGGCCGCCCTCCAGGACGAAAGCGGAACCCTTTCGACCCAGATCGACTCCCTCAAGGTGCAGCACAAGGAGATTTTGCAGCGCATCGATCGCCTCTCAACCCTGGCCACAGAGACCCCGACCGAGGATAGAAGCGAGGGTTTTCCTCCTGCTGACCAAGGCTAACCCACGCGCTTAAGAAGTGGATCCCGGAACCGATGAACGAAGAGAGCCTCGCGTTTTTTACCGTTGTCTGGGCCGTCGGGCTCGGGGTTTTCGCTCAGCTGGTGGCCCACCGTTTCCGGCTGCCGTCGCTCGTCCTGCTCCTCGGTTTCGGGGTGATCTTCGGCCCCGACATCCTCGGGCTCATGCATCCCGACGCCCTGCGCTACGGGCTGCCGCTTTTGGTAAAGCTCGCGGTGGCTATCGTCCTCTTTGAGGGCGCCTTGAGCCTCAGGCTCGCCGAACTCAAAAACTCGATCTACGAAGTGCGCCGCCTCATCACCGTGGGCGCCGGCCTCACCTGGATCGGCGCCAGCGCCGCGGGCGTGCTGGTGGGCGGACTCGAACTGCCGGTCGCCCTGCTCTTCGGGGCCCTGGTCACGGTCACCGGCCCCACCGTGGTCCAGCCCCTCCTCAAACGGCTGCCAATCGGGCGACAGCTCAAAACCATCCTCGAGGGCGAAGCCATCCTCATCGACCCCATCGGGGCGATTTTGGCGGTGGCCATCTTCGAAGCCATCGCCGGCCTTTCGGGCCACGGGGGGATCGAGGTCCTCGAGGCCCCGCTGGCCTACGCCGGCCGGCTCCTCGCCGGCATCGCGGTCGGGGGCGTCGGTGGCATCGGGCTCTCCTGGCTGCTCAAGCAACCGCGCTGGGTGCCGCTCGAGCTCAAAAACCTGGTGGCCCTGGCGGGGGTGCTGGTGGTCTACGGCGTTGCCGACGGGCTGTTTAGCGAGGCCGGGATCATGGCCGCGGTGGTCATGGGGCTCGTGGTCCAGCGCGAAGCCATCCCCGAAGAGCACCGGTTGCGCCGGTTCAAGGAACAGCTCACCCTGCTCGCCATCAGCGTGCTCTTCGTGCTCCTCGCCGCCGACCTTCCCCTGAGCACGGTCCTCGCCGCCGGCCCCCGCGGCATCCTGGTGACGGTGTTCCTCATCCTCCTCGTCCGCCCGATCGCGGTCTTCGCCTCACTCCGGGCCTCCGATCACTCGACGCGGGAAAAGGTCTTCATCGCCGCCATGGGACCCCGGGGCATCGTTTCCGCATCCGTGGCTTCGCTTTTCGCCCTGGCGCTCGGCGACGTCGGGGAAACGCTCCTGGCCATGGTCTTCATCACCATCTTCATCACCGTCACCCTCACCAGCCTGCTCGCCCCCGCGCTCGTGCGCTGGCTCGGCCTGCACCGGGGCGAGGCCAAGCACACCGTCATCGTCGGCGCGGGCGGGCTCGGGCGAACCGTGGCCCGAATTCTCGTCGCCCACGAGCAATCGGTGACCCTGGTCGACCACAACCCTCACCGCATCCGTGAGGCCCACCGGGAAAAGCTCCCGGCCCTCGAGGGCAACGCGCTCGAGGAGGATGTCCTTGAGGCCGCTGGAGCCGATGAGGCCCGGACCATCCTCGCGATCACCACCAACCCTGAAGTCAACCTGCTCGTCACTCACATTGGAAGGGAGGTCTTCGGTATCGGCCGCGCACTCACCGTGCTCGACGAAGGTACCGTCGGGCCAGAGCTCGTCTACCGCGCGGGCGGGCAACCCGCGTTTTTGGGTCCGGTCGACGTCGAGAGCTGGGACCATACCCTGTCTCACCACAAAGCCGTTGTCCTCACCTGGCGCGTCCCCAAAGGCTTTCCCTCCAAAGCCGCGGCCTCTCTTGGCTTTCCCGAGGAAGTTCTTCCTCTGGTACGGGTTCGCGATGGTGAAGCCTCGATCGTCCATGCATCGCAAAGCTGGAACCCAGGCGAAACCGTCTACTTCGCCAGCGTTCTACCCGAAGAAGAGGCCTTGGAAATCCTCAAAGACGTCGCCGAGTCGTAGCCGGTCCAACGCTTTTGCGGCTTTGTTGTAGATTGGATCGGGGCGTGGGCCCTTAGCTCAATGGTGAGAGCAGCCGGCTCATAACCGGTTGGTTGCAGGTTCGAGTCCTGCAGGGCCCACCAGCGGACCCCCGCCAGCAGGCGGGGATTTTTTGTGGACAGTCAAAGCCGGGCTCTCTATACTTAGTAAGGCCCTGGCGGGCCGGTGTAGCTCAGCGGTAGAGCAACCGCCTCGTAAGCGGTAGGTCGTCGGTTCAAATCCGACCGCCGGCTCCAGACAAAGCCGCCCCCACAGCGGGGGCGGTGCGCTTTTCGGAGCAACCCCAGGACTACCTCTAAGAACAGCTGAAGCCCGAAAGACCCACAGCCCACCGCGAGCGCGAACGCCACTTATTCAGCCCAAAACCGGGAGTTCCCTAGAAATCCGATACCGAAGGGCAATCTCGAATGCATACAACCCACACCCATGCCGAGCGCGTGCGCACCCCATGGACACGCGAAAAACCACGCCTCCCGCCGCGCCGGTGAGGACGACCCTTG
>WIAM01000075.1 GCA_015519965.1 Thermaceae bacterium | reverse complement strand
GGGCCTCACTGACCGCAAGGCTCTGGCGCAAGAAGCCCTCGAGGCAGCGAGGAACGGTGTTTATACGTTCACGCTGGGCTTTGGCGACCGATACGATCGCGAACTGCTCGCCCAGATGGCCCGGCTCGGTGGAGGAACGCATCAGTACGTAGCGGATGGCGAGCTGGCCGAGGCTTTCTTTCACGAGCTCGCTTTCGTAGGGCGCCCCGTGAACCTTGGAGCGAGGGTTTCACTCAATCAAACGGAGATCCACCTCAGCCCCTTCGCGGCCCTTGAGCGAAGATCGCTACTCCTCCCAACGAACGAATCAAATGTCTTGGAGGTCGGCGAGCGGCTGCCTAAGGGTGAGGTCTTATACGCCCTCCCCGTTCCGGAGCCAGCCCCAGAGGGCTCTCCAGATTGGCTTGCCGTCGAGCTCGACCTCTTACTGCTCGAGGCTGCCAAACTCCTGGAAAGGCGGCCCACCTCACCCAGCGATGCCAAAGAGCTGCAAGCGCGAGCCACCGAAATGGCCGAGACCCTGCGGGGGCACCCCCTTGCCGAGGACCGGCGGCTACTGTCCGTGATGCAAGCCCTGATGACGTTTGCGGAGGCCATGGAGCGTCTTGCTTCCCGGTACGATGCAAGGTGGTCTGAACGGGTCGCACGAGAGGGGCTCGCCTACGGCACGAGCCTTGCATCCTTCGATCGAGTCCGCACCAGGAAATACCGCGATCGCACCAAGGATTGAGCCGGGATGCTGGCAGGCGCAAGTTCCGCTCGGATGGGCCGCCTACGGAGTTTACTGGCCGGATGCACGGATCCCCCTGTCCCCTGCAGTTCCGGACGAAAAAAGGGCTTTAATTCCTGGCCTGCCGCGTTCTTCGCCGTACATCGGGGACGAAGGGGAAACGCCCGCCGGAAACCCTCCAAGGGTGCCGGTCCCAAAACAGCACCTTTCGGGAGTCCTCTTGGCCTCTGATCAGCCAGTCCCGCCAACCCGGGAATCAGCCGAATCGTACACGTGGGGAGCACAGTCTGGTGCGAACCGGCGCGGGCCATGGCCTGCACTCGGACATGACCCGCCCCAGGATCAACCGCACCCAGCCTGCGCTCCTCTCACCTGCAGGCCCGCTCTCCCCCACCCCCGGCGTAGGTGAAGCGGTCGACCACCTGGCCGTTTCGCCACAGTAGAACGGTGTCGCCCTTGTTGGAGAGCGCCGCCCGGCCCCTGATCCGCACCACGTACACACCGCGCCCCGCGGACCCCCGCAAGGGGATGCGCAACCCGTCGTCGTCGCCGACCGCCCAGCCGTCGAGGACGGTCGGAGCTCGGACCTCGAGCCAGATCTCCTCGTTGCCGGCGTCGCGCCCCGGCGGGTTGTACACCGCGCACTTGATGCGGACGGGGAGGCCGCTGGCACGGGCTTCGATCTGCTGGTACACCGCCCAGAGCCCCAGGGAGAGCCTTTTCGCGTAGGCCTGGGCCTCGCGGTAGGCGGTGAGGTAGCGGCTGTTCTTCGAGCCCACGACGAAGACCTCGGCCCAGCCCTGACGCACCAGTTCGTAGTTGAGACTGGTGAGCTTCTTCCCCTGGTAGGTCCAGGCGGTGGTGCCCTCAAGGTAGGGCAGGTAGACCCACGCGAGGAGCCGCCCATAGCGGTCGCGAGCCTCGGGGGCGACCTCGAGGTAGACCATGCTCCCGGCCTTTTTGATCAGGGCCTCGGCGAACGCCTTGGCCTTTTTGCCGAGCACCAGTTCGTTTGAGTCGGCGGTGCGCTGGTTGGCGCTCGACTCCGGGGTGTCGATGAGCACCAGGCGGACCTTCTCGCCCCCGGCCCGGAGCGTGTCGCCGTCGTAGACGTACTGGATGGGGTACGGTCCCTGGAGGGAGCCCTGAATCTCGTACGCCAGGGCGCCCTGGGCAAGAAGGAGGAGGGTAAGCAATACCGATCTCATGGCCTTCCCCTATCAAGCTACTCCGCTGGCACCGGTTGCGCGGCTGTAAATGAACAGGCTCGCCCCTTGTGTGGCCGGGCTTCGCATATTCGGCTGTTTGCCATGTGTCCCGCACATGATGCACCGAAAAACGGATACAAATAGACGCAGCGGCTCCTCCCCCGCCGAAGCTTCGAAGCCCGCAGAAGCTTGCGGAAGATTCGGGTCAGGCTTTTCGCGCCGGCTTGCCGCTCTACCCCGGGGACAAGGCGCTACCCTTTGATGGGCAAGCCCGGACGCTTCCCTCTTAGCCGTAGCCGGAGTTGCTCTCCGGACAGGTGCCTTCCGCGCCTGACCGGCAGGCTGGACAGCTGACTCGGGCCGTAGCAGTCGGAACCAGCCCGGTCCAGCCGGATAGAAAGAGGCGCCCCGAGAGGGGCGCCTTCCCGATCGACACGACGCTTACTTCAAGGTCTTTAAGTAAGCGAAGATGTCGGCGATCTCCTGCGGGGTCGGTGCCCCGTGGCCAAAGCCCACCTTCTCGAAGCGCGGCATGTCCTTGTCGAGGACTTCTCCCTCGTCGTCAACCCCGATCCTCACCGCCCGGTTGAACTGGTAGATCGTCCAGCCGCCGATGCCCTGATCGGTATAGGTGATGTTCGGGCCGTCCACTCCGTGGGCGTCGGCGCCGTGGCACTCGACGCAGTGGGTGTCGAAAATCGCTTTACCCCGCGCCGGATCGCCGGCGGGAGCCGGGACCACGGTCACCGGGATGGTGACCTCCTCCCCAGTCTCCAGCCGGGTCAGCGTGATCGTGGTGGTTCCGTTGGTGCCGTTGGGGAGCAGGACCGCCCGCAGGGCGGGGTCGAAGCCCTTGGCGGTGAAAAAGGTCGCCACCCCTTTGGGGCCGCCGGCGGTCCCGGCCGTATACACCGGGCTGAACTGCCAGTCGCCCGGCTCCTCTGCCGGTCCCTCGTGCACCAGCGGCACCTTGTTCCCGTCGACGACCTCGTACACCTTGGGGATCGCCGCCCCGGCCGCGGAAAGCGTGATCGGCTTTGCGCCGAGCTTTCCCCCGGCGGCCACGGTCACGAGCCCCAACGCCGCGATCCCGACAGCCAAGAGCCTGTAAACGTAACGTCTCCTCGCTTTCATGGACCGATCTTCCCGCTCGGCGTCCGGACAGATGTCCCAGG
>WIAM01000074.1 GCA_015519965.1 Thermaceae bacterium | reverse complement strand
TCGCCTGGCTCGAGAGTACGTCCATGGCCTGGGCGCGGGTGATTCGCGGGATCAGCTCCAGGGCGAACGCGTTGACGCCCTTTTCAATCAACCGGCGTACCCGGTCTGGGTATTTGTGGGGCTGAAGAAAACCGACGACGATCGAGCCTTCACGCATGAGCGCGACCTCATCCTCCGCCGGTGGCTGCACTTTGAGGACCAGGTCGGCCTCGGCGAAAAGGGCCTTTCGATCATCGATGAGCTTGGCACCCGCTCGCTCGTAAGCTTCGTCAACGAAGAACGCCTCCAGGCCTGCGCCCCGTTCAACCCATACCTCATACCCCTGTTTGTGCATCCTCGCTGCCACGTCAGGGGTCACCGCAACACGGCGCTCGCCTGGCACCGATTCCTTTGGGACCGCTACGCGTATCGCCATCTCCCCTCCTTTGAAGAACGCTCTACCCAAGTGCGATTATAACGGCGCTTTCCCGAACATCCCCGAGGTAGGATTGTCCTCATGGAGTTCTTGCAACGCCTGCGAAACCGGGCCAGTGTCCGGGACTACCAAAGGACGCCGATCCCCGAAGAAGACGTGTTGGCGATGCTCGAGGCCGCTCAGCGGGCGCCCACCGACGCTACGGCCCAGCTCTACTCGATCCTCAGGATCAAGGACCGGGCGCTCCGGGCCGAGCTCGCCCGGCTCGCCGGGGGCCAAAAGCACATCGAGGATGCGGCTGAGTTCTTCGTCCTCCTGGCCGACGTCCACCGCCTGGAGAAGCTGCTCGAGTTCAGGGGCGAGTCCATGGGGCGCTGGCCGCGCACGGCGCTCCACTTCGCCATCGTCGACGCCGTGCTCGCCGGAGCCAACCTGGCGACGATGGCCGAGACCCTGGGGTATGGCATCTGCTGGATCGGAGGCCTGCTCAACCGGCCGCTTGAGGTGGCAGACCTCCTGAACCTTCCGCCAGGGGTCTTACCCGTCGCCGGGCTCACCGTCGGCGTGCCCAAAGAACGGCCAAACCCCAGGCCGCGACTCCCGCAAAGCCTCGTGGTGCACACCGATCGCTACCAGGACTACGCACGAGACGCGCTCGGGCTGGCTTATGAGGCCATGGCCCCGATCAGCCGCAGTGGCGACTGGCTCAAAATCCTCAAACACTACTTCGCCAAAGGCGGCGTGATGGAAGCCCGCGACGCCCGCTACGGCCAGCTCGTCGCACGGCAGGGCTTCTCGCCCGACTTCCCCGCCGCCTCGGCCGCCTCGATCGAGGCCCGCGGACTGCCGGCCGCCTCGCTGGGCGATGCGATCGAGGCCTTGCTGGAACGGGGCTGGCGGGGAGCGCTCTTCCAAAATGAGGGGGAAGGTCAGCACGTGGTCTGGATCGAAAAGGAGGACCAGGCCCACCGGGGCGAAGGGGCTGCGCCCGGCGAGGCGCTCGCCGCCGCCCTCGAGGCCGCCTACCCCGACGCCCACTGATTCAAGGCGCGGGGCCGTCGTTAAGAGGCGTCCCTGATGACGCCCGCGGCCTCGAGGGCCTCAAGCGTTTCCTGATCCAGACCCAGCACCCGGCCGAGGACCTCGAAGGTGTGCTCCCCGAGCCGCGGCGGGGGTCCGGCGGGCTCGGCCGGGGCGCGCTGCATTCCCTTGAGCGCATTGGCCACCAGGGGAAGCTTCCCGATGGTGGGATGATCAACCGCCCACACCACCCCCCTGGCCCGGGCCTGGGGATCGCAAAACGCTTCCGCGAGGTCGTAGACCGGCGTCGCCGGTACCCCGACCCGGTTGAACTCGGCCAGCCATTCGTCGCGCGGCTTTTGACGGAAAACGGTGGCGAGCTCCGGAATCAGGGCCTCTCGGTGCCGAACCCGGTCGGCGTTGGTGGCGAAACGGGCGTCGCGGGACAGGTCCTTTCGCCCGATGGCCTCGCACATCCGGACGAACTGCGCGTCGTTTCCCACCGCGAGGATGAACCACCCATCCGAGGCTTCGAAAGCCTGGTAGGGGACGATCTGTGGGTGCTGGTTGCCGAGCCTTTTCGGGGCGCTGCCAGTGGTCAGGTAGCTTTGGGCTTGGTTCACCAGCGCCATCAAGCCCACCTCGAAGAGCGAGAGATCGATGTACTGCCCCCGACCGCTCCGCTCGCGCTCCAGCAAGGCGGCGAGAATCGACGAGAGCGCGGCCCACCCGGTGAGGACATCGATGAGGGCCACCCCCACCTTCATCGGCGGTCCGTCAGGATCCCCGGTGATGCTCATCAATCCGGTCATGCCCTGGAGCGCCACGTCATAGCCCGGCTGGTTCGCCCTCGGCCCCCACTGGCCAAAACCGGTGATCGAGACGTAGATGAGACGGGGATTCACGACCCTGAGCGACGGTTCGTCGAGCCCAAACTTCTTGAGGCCGCCCACCTTGAAGTTCTCGACCAATACGTCGGCCTGCCGGGCCAGCGCCCGGACCAGCTCTGCGCCCCGCGGATCCTTGAGATTCACCGCCAGGCTCTTTTTGCCCCGGTTGGCGGACAGGAAGTACGCGCTCTCGCCGGCCACGAACGGTGGCCCCCAACGACGGGTGTCGTCCCCGGTGAGCGACTCGATCTTCCAGACCTCGGCGCCCAGATCCGCCAGGATCTGGGTCGCGAACGGTCCGGCCAGAACGCGCGAGAGATCGAGGACCCGGGTGCCTGATAGAACGCCCATGCCCCCAGCCTAATCGCCCCGCCCCGGCGCTCGCCACGCACCCGGCCGTGGCAGGCCCAGAGGTTTAGAGCGGCAGGTCGCGCCCCAGAAGTTCTTTGAGGCCCGGGGCGATCCCCTGCCGCCAGGTCACCCAGTTGTGCCCCGAGGGGCGCTCGCGGTACGCGTGCGGCACACCCCCCTCGGCCAGCATGGCGGCGAAGCGGCGGGCCGGGGCCAGGAGCCACTCCAAAAGACCGACCTCGATGTATACCCGGCCCGAAAGCGTCTTTTCCCCCAGCCGCTCGGTCAGCCATTCCGGGTCCCGGTGCGCATCGCTCCCACCAGGTCGCGCGCGGAGCGCCGGCGAGTGCGCCATGGCGAACGAGAACGCGGCTTCTTCGCCCCAAAGCCAGAGCGAGGCCAAGCCGCCGAGCGAGGCGCCCCAAAGGCCAGCGGGAAGTCCACCGGAAAAGCGGGGGAGCAGCTCCTTAAGCACGAACGCCCGGTACGCGGGAGAAAAACGATACTCCCGGTTGCGGTCCGAGGGTTCAATGAAAACGATGCGGACGGGGTGTATTTCTCCGGAGCGAATCAGGGCCTCGGCGATCTCGGCCATCTTCCCGATCCGGAAAAACGCGACCCCATCCTGGACAAAAAGCACGGCCCTCGGTTGCTCAGCCGGCTCGTAGATGATCAAGCGGCGCGGCTCACCGAAGGCCCTGGATTCAAACTTAATCCTCTGCAATCGATCCGGCGGGACCACAAACTGCGGCGGGGCCTCGTAGCGCCAGCCGGGAAGGACCACCGCACGGGCATAATCCCACCAGGGGTTTTCCGCCAGGTGCGTCGCGGCGGGGTCCGGGAAGGGCCGACCCTCGGCGTCGAGGTAGGCGTACTCGATGTAGCTTCCGGGCGGGAACGCGCGCGTGACGGGGCCGGAGACCGGCATCGGCCTTCGCAGCCAGTCGGTGAAATCACCAACCAGCGCCCGTGCCCCTGGAGGTGGAACGAAGGTCACGAAACGGCCTCGGATCTCAACCACGCCACCATTTTGTCATCTAAGACGCACTCGCCCCGACCCAAGGGGGAGTAAGTTGAGGCCGGAGGTTTGAGACTATGGCGATCAACGTTGGTGATCGGGTTCCCAGTGCTGTGGTATTTGATAGGGACTTAAATCCCGTTGACCTGGCAAGCTACGGGCGGGGCCAGCCGTTGGTGATCCTCTTCTTCCCCGGTTCGTTCACCTCGGTTTGCGAAAAGGAGCTCTGTACCTTCCGCGACCAGATGGCGCTCTACAACGAGATCGGGGCCGAGGTGGTCGGCATCAGCGTCGACACCCCGTTTTGCCAAAAGGCCTTTGCCGAGAAAAACAACATCGGTTATCCCCTCCTCTCCGACTTCAACAAGGAAGCGATTCGCGCCTTTGGCGTGGTGCTCCCCGAGCTTAAGGGGCTCAGAGAACTGGCTCAGCGTGCGGCGTTCGTGGTCGACGCCGATGGCATCGTCCGCTGGCGCTGGATCGCAGACAACCCGGGCCTGGAGCCCCCCTACGACGAAGTCGCACAAGCGGTTAAAAACTCTAACTAGCGGAGCTTTCCAAAAAGGCCCGCCGCGCCCAGGGCGCGGCGGGCCTTCAACGTCTGGTTGCAGGAATAGGCGAGCGGTTCATAGCATAAGGCATGCGTGCAGCTTATATCGAAGCCTTCGGAGAAACCGATGTTCTCAAGGTCGGCGAGCTGCCCCTTCCCGAACCCGGCCCCGGTGAAGTTCGGGTACGGCTCGTGGCCGCCGGCGTGAATCACCTCGACGTCTGGATCCGAAAGGGCGTGGCCAACCCCAAAATCACCTTCCCCCACGTCCTCGGCGCCGACGGCGCCGGGGTCGTGGACGCGGTCGGCCCCGGCGCCGACGATACGCTTCTCGGCAAGGCGGTGGTGCTCAACCCCGGGGTTTCCTGCGGGCGGTGCGAGGCCTGCCTCTCGGGGGCGGATAACCTCTGCCCCGGCTATCAGATCCTCGGCGAGCACCGTCACGGCACCTACGCCGAGTACGTCATCGTTCCCCAAACCAACATTGCTCCCAAACCCAAAGCACTGAGCTTCGAGGAAGCGGCGAGCTTCCCCCTGACCTTCCTCACCGCCTGGCAGATGGTGGTGGACAAGCTCCGCGTCAGCCCGGGAGAAACCCTCTTGGTGATGGCGGCCGGCAGCGGGGTTGGCGTGGCCGCCCTCCAGATCGGGAAGCTCTTCGGAGCGCGGGTCATCGCCGCCGCCGGGAGCGACGAAAAGCTCGCCCGGGCCGAAGCTCTCGGCGCCGATGAGGTGGTCAACTACAACCAACCGGGCTGGTACAAGGTCGTCCGAAGACTCACCGGAGGCCAGGGGGTGGACGCCGTCGCCGACCACACCGGGCGCGATTACTGGGAATCGGTGATCAAGGCGACCCGAAGCGGCGGGCGAATCGCCCTGGTCGGGGCCACGAGCGGTTACCAGGCCACGACCCCCCTCGGACACGTCTTTTACCGGCAACTCACCATCTACGGTTCCACCATGGCCTCAAAATCGAGGCTTTTCCGAATCCTGCGCTTGATCGAAGCCGGGAAGCTCCGCCCCGTGGTCGCCGACGTTCTGCCGCTGGCGGAAGCCAAAGAGGCGCACCGTCGCCTCGAGAGCCGCAGTGTGTTCGGCAAGATCATCCTGCGGGTAAGCTAAGGCGATATGGAACGACTGGCCATTTTCATCGATGGGTCCTTCGTGTATTCCGCCTCCCGGCGTATGGGGTGGAACGTCGACCACCGCAAGACCCTCGCCTATTTCCGCGAGGGCCACGCTTTTTACAACGCCTTCTATTACGCCCCGATCACCGACATCAACGACGAGCGGCAAAAGAAATTCCTCGACGCCCTGGCGTTCATGGGGTATACGGTTCGCTGGCGGGAAGTTCACTCCGAACCCCGCTTCGACGCAGTGATCGCCACCGACCTCCTGCTCACCGCGCCACGCTGGGAGGTCGCGGTGCTCGCCGCCGGCGAAGCCGGGCTCGCCGCCCCGGTGGAAGCGGTCCGCGCCCTGGGCAAGGAAGTCTGGCTCCTCGGCATCGACGACAGCATCGACCTCGAGCTGCGGTCGGCCGCGGATCGCTTTCTCGACCTCCGCGAGCTCCGGCACGAGCTGGAACGGGAAGCGGGGGGCCGTCGCATCTACCCCGCCATCGATACCGACGACGGCGAGGGCTAAGCGAGGGCCCTTGATCTTTTCAACATGTCGAACATGTCGGCGGCCGGTTAGCCTCTGCTTTCGTTTTTCCAGGACCCCTGCCGCAGCTTTTGTCACGTCGGGGCACTTAAACCGGCGTGCCCCTACCCGAGCCCGGATAGGGGCACGCAACGAGGCTAAGGCTAGGCCTCGGCGCTGTTTTCAGCCTCGACCAGCTCGATGATCGCCAGCTGCGTGCCGTCGCCACGGCGGCGCTTGGCCAGCTTGAGGATACGGGTATAGCCGCCTGGCCGATCCTTGTAACGCGGGGCGATCTCGTTGAAGAGCTTGCGGACGACCTCGAGGTCGTGGATGTCGCGGATGACGAGCCGGCGCGCAGCCAGATCGCCCCGCCGGGCCACACTGATCAATGGCTCGACGAACCGCCGCAGCTCCTTGGCCTTGGGGATCGTGGTCTCGATCCGACCGTGCCGCAACAGTTGGGTCGCCTGGTTGCGCAACAACGCGAGCCGGTGGCTCGAGTGGCGACCGAGTTTCCTTCCTGCTTTCCTGTGTCGCATCGTTTCACTCCTTTAAGGAAAGCCCGCGTGCCGAAAGGCGCTGCAAGATCTCGTCAACGCTGCGCTCACCGATACCGGGGATTTTCTTGAGGTCGCGCAGCGAGAGCACGAGCAGATCCTCCACGGTGTGCACACCCTCCTCTTTGAGGTTGTGCAGCACACGGGTGCTCAGGTCGAGCTCCTCCAAGGGGGTGCGCGACTCCTCCTGCTCGCCGGGCTCCTCCGTAGCCTCGGCGGGCTCCGCCTCAGCCACCTCACCGGCCGGGGCGAAGAAGTTGAAGTGCTCTTGCAAGATCTCGACCGCCTGCGAGAGCGCGGCTTGCGGGGAAACGGAGCCGTCGGTCCAAATCCTGAGGGTCAGTTTGTCGAGGTCGGTCCGCTGACCGAGACGGGTGTCCTCGACGTGGTAGGCCACCCGGCGTACCGGCGAAAAGAGCGCGTCCACCGGGATCGAGTTGATGCGGTCCTTGATGTTGTGGCGCTCGGCGGGAACATAACCCACGCCTCGGTCGACGCGAACTTCCATCACCAGGCGCGCCCCATCGCCGAGGGTAGCGATGGGAAGGTCGGGGTTCACGATCTCGGCGTCCGATGGGACCTCGAAATCGGCGGCCCTGACCTCCTTCGGCCCTTCGGCCCGGAGGCGGAGGGTGACGGTTTCGACCTCGGGGTCCAGGATCTTCACTACCAACTCTTTGAGGTTGAGGACGATCTGAACGACGTCCTCGCGCACCCCGGGCAAGGTCTGGAACTCGTGCAGCGCGTCCTCGATGTAGACGCTGGTCACCGCGGTTCCGGGAATCGACGAGAGCAGGACCCGCCGTAGCGGGTTGCCCAGCGTCACGCCAAAACCGCGCTCCAAAGGCTCGAGGACGAACTCTCCGTAGTTGCCCTCGACCTTGGCCTCAAAACGAGGTGCCTTGAGCTTCGTGGTCTCCATCATCACCTCGAGTAGTACTCGATCACCAGCTGCTCGTTGACCGGGAGCGCGAGATCCTCACGGTCGGGGAGCCGCAGGAACTTACCCTCGAGCTTTTCGGGATCAAAGGCCAGCCAGGGGCTGCCCTTGCGACCCTTGGCGAGCTCGACGTTGGCCTGGATGATGTCGAGGTTCTTGGACTTTTCGTACACCGCCACCGTGTCACCGGGCTTGACGCGATAGCTCGGGATGTCGACGCGGCGACCATTGACGGTAATGTGCCCGTGGCGCACGATCTGGCGCGCCTGCCGGCGGCTCGCGGCGATGCCGAGACGGTAGACCACGTTGTCGAGGCGCGACTCGAGCAGGTGCAAGAACACCGTACCCGTCACGCCCTTCTTCTTGGCCGCCTCCTCGAAAAGGCTCCGGAACTGACGCTCGTTGAGGCCATAGATGCGGCGCAGCCGCTGCTTTTCCCTCAGACGGATCGCGTAGTCGGAAGGCCGGCGGGAACGCTTCTGCCCATGCTGACCGGGTGGGTAAGGCCGGCGCTCCAAAGCGCATTTCGGCCCGTAGCAACGTTCACCCTTGAGGTAGAGTTTAATGCCTTCCCGTCGGCAGAAACGGCACACTGGTCCAATGTATTTACCCATATCTCACTTACCCCCGCTTTTTCTTCTTGGGACGGCAGCCGTTATGCGGAACCGGGGTATCGTCCACGATCGACCGCACCTGCAAACCCGAAGCCTGCAGGGCCCGGATGGCCTGCTCGCGCCCGGCACCGGTGCCCCGGACGATGACGTCGACGGAAGTCATCCCGTAGTTCTGGGCTTTCTTCGCCGCGTCCATGGCCGCGAGCTGGGCCGCATACGGCGTTCCTTTACGGCTTCCCTTATAGCCAATCACCCCGCCCGAGGACCAGGTGAGGGGATGCCCGTCGGGGTCGGTGATGGTCACGATGGTGTTGTTGTAGGTGGCGTGGATGTAGGCCTTGCCGTGCGCCACCTGGCGCTTGGTTTTCTTCTTGACCGCTTTTGTTTTTTTCTGACGCTTGGCCATACTCTCCTCCAAGGAGTATCGACTGGCCGGAAATTACTTCCGGGGGGCTTTCTTCTTGCCGGCAACCGTGCGCTTGGGCCCTTTGCGCGTCCGGGCGTTGGTCCGGGTCCGCTGACCGCGCACCGGAAGCCCACGGCGGTGCCGAAGACCACGGTAACAACCGATGTCCATCAAACGCTTGATGTTGGCCTGCACCTCAGCGCGCAGCTCGCCCTCGAGCTTCCACGTGTTCTCCACGTATTCACGCAGCTTGACGACTTCCTGGTCGGTGAGGTCCTTGACCCGCCGCTGGGGATCGAGCCCCACCGCCCGCACCGCATCCATGGCGCGCGCCCGGCCGATGCCGTAGATGTAGGTCAGCGCCACGCTCACCGGCTTATCCCTGGGAATCTCTACGCCTGCAATCCTTGCCATTCACCTCACCCCTGACGCTGTTTGTGTTTGGGGTTCTCGCAGATCACGTACACACGACCGTGCCGCCGTATGACCTTGCACTTATCGCAGATCTTTTTGACCGAAGCCCTCACCTTCATCGTTCTTCCTCACTTCCGGTAAACGATCCTGCCCTGAGTTGGATCGTAGGGGGAGATCTCCACGACCACACGGTCACCGGGGAGGATGCGGATCCAATGCCGCCGCATCTTACCGGACACGTAGGCCAAGATCTCCGGTCCTGAATCGAGCTTCACTCTGAAGCGCGTGCTCGGCAACGCCTCGAGCACCACGCCCTCAGTGCGAATGGTGTCCTTCTGCTTGGCCACGACCCCTCCTAAACCTCCCCGGTCAGAATCCGGGGTCCTTCCTCGGTAATCGCCACCGTGTGCTCGTAGTGGGCAGCCAGGTTCCCCTTGCCGGCACTGGCCGTCCAACCATCGTTCAATATTACTACATTTGCCGGAAAATGGGTCACCATCGGCTCGATGGCGAGCACCATCCCCGGGCGCAGCTTGGGACCGGTGCCCGGACGGCCGAAGTTGGGCACGTGGGGATCCTCGTGGAACTTCCTACCGATGCCGTGCCCGACGAACTCGCGGACCACCCAAAAGCCGGCGTCCTCGACGTGCTTTTGTACCGCGGCCGAGATGTCGCCGATGCGACCGCCCGTCCGAGCCGCGTCAAAGCCTTTCCAGAAGGCCTCTTCGGTCACACGGATCAGGCGCTCAGCCTCAGGGGAAACACGCCCCACGGGAAAGGTTTTGGCCATGTCCGCAGCGTAGCCGTCGTAATAAAGCCCGAGGTCGATCGAGAGCACATCGCCTTCCTGCAACGGCCTCGAGTCGGGGATGCCGTGAACGACCACCTCATTCACACTCGCGCAAATGGTGGCGGGAAACCCCTGGTAACCAAGGAAGGCGGGCTTTGCCCCGCGAGCGAGGATCGCTTCCCGAGCGACCTCATCCAAAAAGGCGGTGCGCACGCCGGGCCGGACATGGGCCGCGACCTCTTCCATCACCTCGGCCAGGAGGCGACCGGCGGCGGCCATTTTCTCTATTTCTTCTGGCCGCTTGATGACGATGGCCACAAAGACGCCTCCAATGCTTCGATAATTCGCCGGGTCACGGCCTCAACCTCGCCCACGCCCTCGATCCGCAAGAGCACGCCCCGACCGGCGTAGTAATCGATCAATGGCGCGGTTTGGCGCGCGTAGACCTCGAGGCGACGCCGGATCGCTTCCTCGGTGTCGTCGGCCCGCCCTTCCTCGCGCGCCCGCTTGCCGAGCCGTGCCACCAGTTCCTCGGTGGGTACGTCCAAAAGCACCACCGCGTCGGTGGCCAGACCCAGATCGCGGAGCAGGGCCTCGAGGGCCTCGGCCTGGGGAAGGGTGCGGGGAAAGCCATCGAAGATGATCCGCGCCGCCGGGAGTTTTTCAATCTCCTCGCGGATGATGGCGAGAATGAGATCGTCGGGGACGAGGTCGCCGCGCGCCATGATCGGGGCCACCTGCCGGCCCAGATCGGTTCCCCGCTTCACGTGATCGCGAAGGATATCGCCGGTCGAGATCTTCTTGAGGCCGAAATGCTCGGCGAGCCTGGCCGCCTGGGTGCCCTTACCGGCCCCCGGCGGCCCCAGGAAGATGAGAACCATTGGCTGATTCGTGCTCAAAAGCTTCGCCTCCCCTTAATCCGGCCCTTGCTCAGGAACCCTTCGTAGTTTCGCAGCATCAACTGGCTCTCGATCTGCCGCAGGGTATCGAGCGCCACCCCGACGACGATCAGCAACCCGATGCCCGAGAAGCTAAACGCCTGAACCCCGGTGATGTTCATGATGATCTGCGGCAGCGCGGTCACGAGGCCCAAAAAGAGCGCGCCCCAAAGGGTCAAACGACTGATGATGTGCTCCAGGAAACGCACCGTCGGCTCACCCGGGCGCACCCCGGGGACGAAGCCGCCATATTCACGGAGGTTATCGGCAATGCGCCGAGGGTCGAACTGCACGGCGGTGTAGATGTAGGTGAAGAGGATCACCAGGATGACCTCAATGATCAAGCCGCTGGCCCGGGTGGGGTTAAAGAACGAGGCGATGCTCTGGGCCAAGGCACTCTCCTGGAAGGGCGCGGTCAGGAAGATCGGGATCTGAATGATGGCGGCGGCAAAGATGATCGGGATCACGTTGGCGGCGTTGAGCTTGATGGGCAGATAGGTGCTCTGGCCACCGTAGACCTTTCGTCCCACCACCTTGCGCGCATACTGAACCGGGATCCGACGCTCGGCCATCGTCACCGCGACCATACCGGCGAACGCGGCGATGATGAAGGCGAAGAAGAAGAGCAGCTGCAGCACCCCGATCTCGCCGGCGCGAACCAGCCCCAGTACCCTCAGGATCTGAGGCGGCCAGGTGGCAACGATCCCGGCGTAGATGATGAGCGAGACACCGTTGCCGATCCCGTATTCGGTGATCCGCTCGCCCATCCAAAGGAGCAGCGCCGTCCCCGCGACCTGGGTCACGACCACGATGAAGCGGAAAGCCCAACCGGGCTCCCAACCGGGCAACAGGAACTGCCCATTGTTCGACTCAAGGAAAGCGACGGCGAGGAAAAGGGCTTGGAAGGCGGCCAAGGCCAGGCCGCCCACCCGGGTGTACTGCTGGATGATCCGCCGCCCCTCTTCCCCCTCGCGCTGCAGTTTCTCCAGCGAGGGCACCACCGTGACCAGAAGCTGCATGATGATGGCCGCGGTGATGTAGGGCATGATGCCGAGGGCGAAGATCGAAAAGTTTCGGAAATTCCCACCGGAGAACAGATTGATGATGCCAAAGATCCCGCCAGCCTGGGTCCCCAAGAACCCCTGGATCTTCTCGATATCCACCCCGGGGTTGGGGATGTAGGTGCCCAGGCGGAAAAATCCGAGCATCATCAGGGTGAAGAGAAGACGCTGGCGCAGCTCGGGGATGATAAAAGCGTCTTTGAAGGCCCGAAGCATTCTAGGCCCCCTTGCCTAGAAGTTCGACCTTCCCACCGGCGGTCTGAATCTTCTCAAGCGCGCGCTTGCTCGCCGCGTGCACGAGCACGGTGTAGGCGGCCTGAACCTCGCCGTGCGCCAGAAGCTTCACCGGCCGATCCTTGCGCACGAGCCGGGCCTCGACCAGCTTCTCGGGGGTGATTTCACCGCCCTCGGGGAACTTGCGCGCCAGATCGCGAAGGTTGACCTCTTCGTAAACAACGCGGCGGATGGCGCCCGGAACCTGCCCGCGCATGCCGCGCTTGGGCAAACGCATCACCAGCGTGGAACGGCCGCCCTCGTGCTTGGCCGGGTTCTTGGTGCCGCCCGAACGCGACTTCTGGCCCTTTTGGCCCCGGGTCGCGGTTTTGCCGTGCCCCGAGGCGGGTCCGCGGCCCACCCGCTTCTTGCGCTTGGTCGCCCCCGGGTTCGGGCGGAGATCGCCGAGCTTCATTCCTTCACCTCCTCCACTTCCACGAGGTGCCTCACCTTGTGAATCATCCCCCGAACGGCGGGATTGTCGGGCAGCTCGTGGACCTTATTCATCTTGGTCAACTTCAGCGCCTTGAGCGTTGCTTTTTGGTCCTTGGCGTAACCGATCGGGCTCTTGACCAAACGCACGCGGAGACGAGCCATCAGCCCACCTCCTTCCTCAGCCGGCGGGCCTCATCCCAGGTCTGCAGCTGCCTGAGGGCCTCGAGCGTGGCGTAGGCGACGTTAATGGGGTTTCGGCTCCCCAGGGCCTTGGTCAGAATGTCGGTGTAGCCCGCCAGCTCTAAGATCGCGCGAGGGACCGCTCCGGCGATGACACCGGTTCCCGGCGCCGCCGGGCGCATGATGATCCTCGTCGCACCGTATTCGACCTCGATCTCGTGGGGGATCGTGCCGTTCTCGATGGGAACCTCGATCATGTTCTTCCGCGCCACGGCCTGGGCCTTTTGCACCGCGAGCGGCACCTCCTTCGCCTTTCCCAGGCCCACGCCGACGCGACCCTGGCGATCTCCCACCACGGCCAGCGCACCGAAACGGAAGCGCCGACCGCCCTGGTAGGTCTTCGCCGTACGACGGATCATGATCATCTTCTCTTCAAAGTCGGTTTCCGGCATGTCCCCTCCTTAAAACTTGAGTCCACCCTCGCGCGCACCCTCGGCCAGGGCCTTCACACGGCCGTGGTACTTGTAAGGACCGCGGTCGAAAACGACCTCCTCGATGCCCTTCTTCAGCGCTTTTTGAGCGATGTCGCGCCCAACCTCCCTCGCGACCTCGCTCTTTTTGCCTTGGAGTTTGAGGGCGAGGCTGGAGCTGGCCGCCAGGGTCACCCCCTGCTCATCGTCGATGATCTGGGCGTAGATGTGCCTCAGACTGCGGAAAACGCTCAAGCGCGGCTTGCCCTTCGAAGTGCGCCGGATCTTGTTCCGGGTGCGAAACTTACGCCGATCGTATGCGCTCAATCTGGCCATGGTTCCTCCTACTTCGTTGTTCCAGCCTTACCCGGCTTGAGGCGGACGACTTCTCCGGCATAGCGGATACCCTTGCCCTTGTAGGCATCGGGCGGCCGAATCGCCCGGATATCCGCGGCGACCTGTCCCACCAGCTGCTTGTCGATGCCCGAAACGCGGATCTTGGTGGGCTCGGGCACCTCGATGGTGACCCCCTCCGGGGGCTCGAAGATCACGGGGTGGGAGAATCCTACGCTCAGCTCGAGCGCGCGGCCGCTGAGCTTGGCACGGTAGCCAATGCCCTTGATCTCGAGCTCCTTGGTGTAGCCCTGGGTCACGCCTTGAACCGCGTTGGCGATCAGCGTACGGGTCAAACCGTGCAGGCTGCGATGGCGGCGGCTGTCGGTCGGGCGCTCGACACGGACCACACCGTCCTCGACGATCACGCGCATATCGGGGTCGATGGCCACGGTGAGGCTGCCCTTCGGCCCCTTCACCCGCACCTCGCTCGGGGCGACCTCCACGGTGACACCCTGCGGGATCTGGATGGGTTTTTTCCCGATTCGGCTCATCACCACACCTCGCAAACGACTTCGCCGCCAACGCCCGCGCGGCGAGCCTCACGATCGGTCATGACGCCCTTGGAGGTGGAGATGATGGCGATCCCCAGCCCGCGCTTCACCACCGGAACCTCGCGAGCCGAGACGTAGACCCGGCGGCCGGGTTTGGAGACCCGGCGGATGTGCTTGATGACCTGCTCCGGGCGACGCCCGCGGGCCGTCTTGCGCACCGGACCGTATTTGAGCGTGAGCCGCAGGTGGGGACGCCCACCGATTTCCACCACCTCGTAGGCTTTGAGGTAACCTTCCTGAACCAGGATCTTGGCGATCTCCTCTTTGAACTTGGAGGCGGGAACGTCCACCGTCTCCTTAAAGACCATGGTGGCGTTCCGAATCCTGGTCAGCATATCTGCGATTGGGTCGGTCAGCATTGTCTCTCTCCTTTATCGCAACTCGATCGCGAGCGGTCTCGAGGGAATCCCCTCGACCGTTCCCGCTACCAGCTGGCCTTCTTGACCCCCGGAAGCTGCCCCTTGTGCGCCAACTCGCGGATACAAATCCGGCACAGCCCGAAGTAACGGTAAACCGACCGCGAACGCCCGCACCGGGCGCAACGCGTGTACGCGCGCACGGAGAACTTGGGCTTCCGCTTCGCTTTTTCGATCAGTGCTTTCCTGGCCATCTTTGCTCCTACTGTTTCTTGAAGGGAAAGCCGAGCAGTTCCAAAAGCGCCCTGGCTTCCTCGTCGGTCTCTGCCGTGGTGACGATCGCGATGTCCATGCCCCGGGTCTGGTCGACCATGTCGTAGGTGATCTCGGGGAACACGAGCTGCTCGCGAATCCCCAGATTGTAATTGCCCCGGCCGTCAAACGCGTTAGGGTCGATGCCCCGGAAGTCGCGGCGCCGCGGCAGGGCCACGTTCAAGAGCTTTTCCAGGAAGATCCACATCCGGTCCTTGCGCAAGGTCACTTTGAGCCCGATGGGCATCCCCTTGCGGATGCGGAAGTTGCTGATCGACTTCCGGGCCCGGGTAATGATCGGCTTCTGACCGGTGATGAGGGCGAGTTCCTTGGCGGCCTTTTCCAAAATTCGGACATCCTCTTTGGCCTCGCCAAGGCCCTGGTTCACCACCACCTTCTCAAGCCGGGGCACCTGCCAGATGTTCTCGTAGCCGAAGCGCTTCAAGAGCTCGGGGCGAACTTCTTCCTCGTACTTTTTCTTTAACCCTACGTTCAATGGCATCCTTCACCTCACGAATCCAGCGCCGCGCCGCAGTGGTTGCAGATTCGCACCTTGGTGCCGTCGTCGAGCACCTTGCGCTTCACCCGGACCGGTCGCCCGCACTGAGGACAGAGCACGCGCACCTTCGCAGCGTGAATGGGAGCCTCCTGCTCGCGGAATCCCCCCTGCGGATTCTCCTCGCTGGGACGAACCGCCTTCTTCACCACGTTGACGCCCTCAACCAGGACCCGGAAGCGCTTGGGAAATACCGCGATCACCCGGCCGGTCTTGCCCCGGTACTTCCCGGAAACCACCACCACCGTATCGCCTTTTTTCACGTGACGGACACGCATCAGAGCACCTCCGGCGCCAGGGAGACGATCTTCATGAACTTCTTCTCCCTGAGTTCACGGGCGACGGGCCCGAACACGCGCGTCCCGCGGGGCTCACCCTGATTGTTGATGATGACCGCTGCGTTGTCGTCGAAGCGGATGGCGGAGCCGTCCGGCCGCTTCACTTCCTTCTTGGTCCGCACGACCACCGCCCGCACCACGTCGCCTTCCTTGACCTGGCCCCGAGGAATCGCCTCCTTGACGGTGGCCACCACCACGTCACCGACGCTGGCATATTTCCGCCCGGACCCACCTAGCACACGGATCACCAAGATCTTCCGGGCGCCGGTGTTGTCGGCGACTTCGAGCACTGACTCCTGCTGAACCATCACTCACCCCGCTTCTTGCGTAGGAAATAACGCTCCACCAGGTCGTGTCGCCCCTCTTCGAGACGACGCACCACACGCCAACGCTTGCGACGGGAGATGGGACGGCTCTCGATGATCTCCACCACATCCCCTACCTTGTAGGCGTTCTCCTCGTCGTGGGCGAGGTACTTCTTCGAGCGCCGCACCACCTTGCCGTAGAGCGGGTGTGGGAACTGCCGCTCGACAAGGACGGATACGGTCTTGTCCATCTTGTCGCTCACGACCACGCCTGTGAGAACTTTCTTCGGCATCGTCTACTCCCTGACCTCGAGTTCCTTCTCGCGAAGGATGGTTAAAAGACGGGCGATTTCTCGCTTGGTCTCCCGGATGCGATGGTTCTGGGAAAGCTGTCCGATGGAGGCCTGAAAGCGCAGGTCCATGAGCTCGCGCTTTTTCTCGACCACCTTCTTGCGGATCTCCTCAGGGGTCATGTTGCGGATCTCATTGGGCTTCATCGTAGGCATCGCGCACCACCACCTTCGTCTTGATCGGAAGCTTGTGGGAAGCCAAACGGAACGCCTCCCGGGCGGCTTCCTCGGAGACCCCCGCCACCTCGAACATCACCCGTCCCGGCCTCACCACCGCGACCCAGCCCTCGACGTTACCCTTCCCTTTACCCATACGGACCTCGAGGGGCTTTTTGGTGTAAGGCTTGTCGGGAAAGATCCGGATGAAGATCTTGCCGCCCCTCCGGAAGTGGCGCACCATCGCCACACGGGCCGCCTCGATCTGTTGAGCGGTGATCCACGCCGGTTCCATGGCCACCAGGCCGAACTCGCCAAAGGCCACGTAGTCGCCGCCTTTGGTCGCGCCTCTCATACGGCCGCGGTGCTGCTTGCGATACTTCACGCGCTTAGGCATCAGCATCGCCGGATTCCTCCTTCTTCACGCGTCGGCGAACGGTCGGCCGGCGCCGCCGCGGACGTTCGGGGCGGGCCTTGGCCGCCTTCATCACCGGGCGCTCACCGATCTTTTCGCCAAGGAAGACGTACGCCTTTACCCCCAGCACGCCGTAGGTGGTCCGGGCCAGGGCGGTGCCGTAGTCGATGTTGGCGCGGAGGGTATGCAGCGGCACCCGGCCATCCGCCGCCCACTCGGTCCGCGCCTGCTCGGCGCCGCCGATACGACCGGAGACCACCACCTTCGCCCCCTTGGCGCCGGCCTCCATCACCCGCTGCACCGCCTGCTTGATGGCCCGCCGCACGGCGAAGCGGCGCTCGATCTGCTCCGCCACCCGCTGGGCCACGAGCGGGGCCGACAGGTTGGGATTGGGCACCTCCTGGACGTTGAGGGCGATGTTTTTGCCGGGGAAGAGCTTTTCGAGCTCGGCCCGGAGTCGCTTGATGGTCTCGCCGCCGCGGCCAATCACCACCCCGGGCTTGGCCACATGGACGGTCACGCTCACGTTGTCGGCGGCGCGCTCGATGTCGATCCGGGCCACCCCGGCGTGGTAGACCTCACGCTCGATGAGCTCGCGAATTCGCCGGTCCTCCTCGAGGAGGTGCTTGTAATCTTTCTTGTTGGCATACCAGCGGGACTCCCAGTCACGGGTGATCCCGAGACGGAACCCCACCGGATGAATCTTATTCCCCATGCCGTTCCTCCAAAACGATGGTGATGTGGCTGGTCCGCTTCTTGATGATGTCCGCCCGCCCGCGCGCGCGAGGCAGCACCCGCTTGAACGCCGGCCCCTCGTTGACGTAGGCCTCCTTGACGTAGAGGGCGTCTTCGAGGAGGTCGTGGTTGTTCACGGCATTGGCGATGGCGCTCTTCAGGACCTTGCGAACGGGGTGCGCCGCCCGTTTGTTGAGGTAACGCAGGATACGGTCGGCTTCCTCCGCTTTCTTGCCACGGATCAGGTCGACCACCAAGCGCACCTTGCGGGGGGACATGCGAACATAGCGTGCTGTGGCTTTGGCCTCCATGACCCCTCCTTACTTCTTCTTGGTGGCCTTGGCGTCCTTGCCATGGCCCCGATAGGTGCGGGTGGGCGCGAACTCGCCGAGCTTGTGGCCGACCATGTTCTCCGTGATGTAGACGGGAACGTGCTGGCGACCGTTGTACACGGCGATGGTGTGGCCCACCATCTCGGGAACGATGGTGGAGCGGCGGCTCCAGGTCTTGATCACCCGCCGTTCCCCACGCGCGTTTAAAGCCTCGACCTTCTCCAGAAGGTGATCGTCTACAAAAACGCCCTTTTTCAAGCTACGCGGCATGTTTCACCCCTACTTCTTTCTCCGCGAAATGATGAAGCGGTCCGAGGGCTTGCGCTTTTTCCGCGTCTTACGGCCTTTGGTCTGCCAGCCCCAGGGCGAAGCGGGCGGGCGGCCTCGAGGCGCGCGCCCTTCACCACCACCGTGGGGGTGGTCGACCGGGTTCATCGCCGAGCCGCGGACGTGGGGCTTGCGCCCGAGCCAGCGGCTGCGCCCGGCCTTGCCCAGGGTGATGTTCTTGTGATCCGCGTTCCCGACCACGCCGACGGTGGCGTAGCACTCGGCGTGGATCTTGCGCAGCTCACCCGAGGGCAGGCGGAGGATGACGTAGTCGCCCTCGCGACCCTGGATCTGGGCCCCGGTCCCGGCGCTCCGGGCGAGCTGCGCCCCTTTGCCCGGCACCAGCTCGACCGCGTGCACCGTGGTACCGACGGGGATGAAGCGAAGCGGGAGGGCGTTGCCGACCTCGATCGGCGCCTCCGGCCCGCTCACCACGCGCATCCCGGGCTTGAGGCCATCGGGCGCGATGATGTAGCGCTTTTCCCCATCGACGTAGTGCAGCAAAGCGATCCGGGCCGAACGGTTGGGGTCGTACTCGATCGCGGCCACCTTGGCGGGGATCCCGGCCTTATCGCGTCGCTTGAAGTCGATGATGCGGTACAGACGCTTGTGGCCGCCGCCGCGGAAGCGAATCGTGATGCGCCCCTGGTTGTTGCGCCCACCGGTCTTTTTGAGCGGCTCGGTCAGCGACTTCTCGGGCCTTTTTTTGGTGATCTCCGAGAAGTCGGCCACCGTCATGAACCGGCGGGATGGCGTGTAGGGTTTGAACTTCTTAATCGCCATGCCTCACTCCTAAATCAGCCCTTCCAGGGCCTCGATCTTCTGGCCGGGGGCCACGGTCACCACGGCCTTCTTGCGATCGGGCCGCTTGCCCTCATAACGCCCCAGGCGCTTTTTCTTACCCCGGACGTTCATGAGGTTGACCTTGACCACATCGACCTTAAACGCAGCCTCGACCGCGTTTTTCACCTCGGTCTTGGTGGCGTCTTTGTGGACCCAGAAGGTGTACTTGCCCGCCTGATAGCCCTGATAAGCCTTTTCCGAAAGCACCGGCTCGAGGATGACGTCGTACGGAGTCTTCACGCCTCACCTCCGACACCCGCCCGCGAAAGGGCCAACTGGAAGGCAGGCTCGTCCATCACCAGGCGCTCGTGACGGAGGATGTCGTAGACGTTGATGCCTTCCGGTTCGAGGACGCTCACCCAGGGCAAGTTGCGGGCCGCGCGGCGGACGAGTTCATTCGCGGTTACGAGCAGCACCCGCTCGCTGCCATCGAACCCGTTGGCCTTGGCCCAAGCCAAGAACTCCTTGGTCTTGCCCTGAACACCGTCAAAAGACTCAACGACGGTGAGCTTGCCGTCGCGGGCCCGGTCGCCGAGGGCCATCGCCAGCCCTTTGCGGCGCACCTTCTTCGGCAGGGTGTAGCTGTAATCGCGGGGCTTGGGACCGAAGGCGACACCGCCGCGGACGAAGATCGGTGCGCCGCGATCGCCGTGGCGAGCCCGACCGAGGCCCTTTTGCGGCCAGATTTTCTTGCCGGAAAAACTCACTTCGCCCCGGGTCTTGGTGCTCGCGGTCCCCGCCCGGCGCTTGGCCAGCTGCCAGCGCACCACTTCCCACAGGATGTGGACGTTGACCTCTTCCGGAAGGCCAACCTCGCGCGTCTGGCGGCCTTCTTTGGTGATCACTTCGACGGCGGGCATCACTTCACCCCCCGCTTCGTGGTCTCGCGCACGATCACCAGCCCGCCGTTCGGCCCAGGGACCGCACCCTTGACCAGGATCAGGTTCTCGTCGGGAATCACGTCGACGACCTCGAGGTTCTGGATGGTCACGCGCTCGGCGCCGTAGTGGCCGGCCATCTTCTTCCCCTTGTAAACGCGACCGGGGGTCTTACGGTTCCCGATCGAACCCGGGTGCCGGTGAATCTTGTGCGCGCCGTGCGAGTCCGGTCCGCCGGCGAAGTTCCAGCGCTTCATCACGCCGGCAAAGCCGCGACCCTTGGAAGTGCCGGTCACATCGACGCGTTCGCCGGGCTGAAAAATGGCCACCGTGACCACGTCTTCTTCGGGGTTAAAATCGCGGATTTCCCTGAGGTAACGGACCGGCTCCACCCCCGCGCGCTTGAAGTGGCCGCGCATGGGTCGGTTGACCTTTTTCTCCTTGACCGGAAGGTACCCGAGCTGTACGGCCAGGTAACCGTCTTTTTCAGGCGTCCGGCGTTGCACCACCGGGCATGGCCCAGCGTGGATCACGGTCACCGGGACCGCGCGATCGCCGCGCCAGATCTGGGTCATCCCGACCTTGGTGCCGAGAATCCCCTTCACTTGCCACCTCCCACGGTTTTGATCTCGATTTCGACGCCGGTGGGAAGATCGAGCGCCATCAGGCTCTCGATGGTCTTCTTGTTGGGATCGATGATGTCCACCAGGCGGTTGTGGGTCCGAATTTCAAAGTGCTCGCGCGAGTCCTTGTGCTTAAACGGGCCACGGAGCACGGCGAAACGGCGGACCCTCGTCGGCAGGGGCACGGGACCGGAAACCCGGGCACCGGTTCGACGCGCGGTTTCAACGATCTTGCGCGCCGAGGCATCCAGGCTTTTGTGGTCGAAGCCCCTGAGCTTGATGCGAATCCTAGGCATGCCTCACCTCACTCCAAGATCTTGGTGACGACGCCAGCCCCAACGGTGCGGCCGCCCTCGCGAATCGCAAAGCGCAACCCCTCCTCAAGCGCAATCGGCTTGATCAGCTCCACCGTGAAGCTCACGTTGTCACCCGGCATCACCATCTCAACACCCTCGGGCAAGGTCACCACACCCGTCACGTCCGTCGTCCGAAAGTAAAACTGCGGACGGTACCCCGTGAAAAACCCCGTGTGCCGACCCCCCTCCTCCTTCTTCAAGATGTACACCTGCGCCTCAAACTTGGTGTGCGGCGTAATGCTCCCAGGCTTCGCCAGTACCTGGCCCCGCTCAACCTCGTCCCGGGCAATGCCCCGAAGCAGCGCGCCGATGTTGTCACCCGCAATCGCTTCCTTCAAAACCTTCCGGTGCATCTCAAGCCCGGTCACTACCGTCTTCTGCGTGGGCCGCAAACCGACGATCTCAACCTCCTCGCCTACCGTCAGCTTCCCGCGCTCCACGCGACCCGTCGCTACCGTCCCCCGTCCAGTGATCGTAAACACGTCCTCCACCGGCATCAAAAACGGCTTGTCAATGTCCCGCTCAGGCTCGGGAATGTACTCGTCCAGCGCGTCCAAGAGCTCCCAAATCTTGTCCACCCACTCGTTCTCGCCACGCTTGGTGTTGGGGTTTTGGTGCAGCGCCTCGAGGGCTTTGAGGGCAGAGCC
>WIAM01000073.1 GCA_015519965.1 Thermaceae bacterium | reverse complement strand
GGGCTGAAAGGCCCGGAGGCGAATCGCCTCGACCAGGGCTTCGCGAAGGGTGGCGTTTTGGGCGATGGGCCTCGCCTCGAGCACCACCACCCCGCTTCCCACCCGAAAGAGGCTTCCGGGACGGAAATCCGCCGGGCCGGCGCAGGGCCCGTGCGGCCCCTCGCGGTAGGCAAAATCCCCGAAGAGACGATTCGGGGTCGGGTAGGGGTCGTAGAGGAATCCGGGTCGTCCCCCCGGGCGCAGCACCCTCGCGGCTTTATCCCGGGGCCGCTCGACCACACGCCAGAGGCCCGAATCGGGCTCGAGGACCAGCGGGGGATCGTCGGGAAGCGCCTTGAGGAGGGGGGAGAAGAAGGCCTCGAGACGCACACCGAGCAGGAACGATTCCGGGGCCTCGAGCAGCACCGGGTGGCCCAGCAAAAAACCGGCCTTTAAGGCCTCCTTGGCCTCGGGCTGGCCGAAGAGGGGGTCGGGGTTTGGCTCGGGGCTTTGCGGCATCGGGATCTGGAGCCGGATCGCCTCGGCGTTTGCGCGGCGCACGTCCCTTACTTTAGCCTGAAGCCATGCCGAGGCGAATCGATGTGCTGGCGATGGTGCTGGCTGGCGGCAGGGGAACGCGGCTCTACCCGCTCACCGCCAAGCGGGCCAAACCCGCGGTGCCGTTCGGGGCCATGTACCGCATCGTGGATTTCGTCCTCAACAACCTGGTCAACTCCGGCATCTACTCGATCTACGTGCTCATCCAGTACAAGGCCCAGTCCCTGACCGAGCACATCCAGCGTTACTGGCGCCTCGGGGCGTTCCTCGACGATCACTTCATCGTGCTGGTTCCGGCCCAGATGTACCTCTACGAGGAGCTCGGGCCGGTCTGGTACCGGGGCACGGCCGACGCCATTTACCAAAACCTGCACCTGGTGGAGAACCACTCGCCGGAGGTGGTGGCGGTTTTCGGCGGGGATCACATTTACAAGATGAATGTCCGGCACATGGTGGAGTTTCACCTCGATACCGGGGCCGACGTGACCCTCGCCACCTACCCGGTGCCCATCGAGGAAGCCAGCCGTTTCGGCGTCATCGAGGTGGATGAGCGGGGGCGGGTTCTCTCGTTCGAGGAAAAGCCGGAAAACCCGAAGCCGATGCCCACTGACCCCACCAGAGCGCTGGTGTCGATGGGGAATTACCTCTTTAAGACCGAGGCGCTGCGGTTGTTATTGCTGGAAGATGCCGAGGACGACGAGAGCACGCACGACTTCGGCAAGGACGTCCTGCCCAAAGCCCTGGCCGAAGGCTACGCGCTATTCGCGTATGATTTTTTCCAAAATCCCATACCCGGGGAAGGGCAAAACACCTACTGGCGCGACGTGGGGACCCTGGATGCCTATTTCGAGGCCAGCATGGACCTGGTGACCGAACGGCCCTCCTTCGACCTCTATAACCCTGACTGGCCCCTCCGTACCGCGAACCTCTTTAGCCCCCCGGCGAAGTTCGTTCGCGAAGAGGCAGGGCGGGTGGGGCAGGCCGTGAATTCGCTGATCGCCGGCGGCGTGGTGGTGAGCGGCGGGACGGTCCGGGAGTCGGTGCTCTTTCGCGGGGTGAAGGTGAATTCCTGGAGCCTGGTCGAGCGCTCGGTGCTCTTCGACGGGGTAGAGGTCGGTCGGAAGGCCCGGTTGCGCCGGGTGATCGTGGATAAAGGCGTGCGGATTCCGCCGGGAACCGAGATTGGCTATGACCTCGAGGCCGACCGGGAACGGGGGTTCACCATCACGCCCGCGGGCGTGGTGGTGGTCCCCAAGGGGTATCGCTTTGAGGAGACCGCCTGAGCCGGATCCAGCTGGCGTTTTCGTCTACGGCACCCTGCGAAAGGGGGATCGGTCCTTCGCCGTAGCCCGCCTGGCCGGTTGGCGGAAGAGTGTGATGGGCTGCGTCGACGGGTTCGTCCTCTATGATCTGCCGCGCGGTTACCCGGCGGCGGTGGGCGAGGGGCGAGGCCGGGTCTGGGGCGAGCTGCACTATTATCGCGACCTCGAGTTCGCCCTGGCCCGCCTCGATGCCTTCGAGGCCGCCGGCCAGGAATACGCGCGGGTGCGGGTCTGGGTGCAGCTCGCCGGGCGACGGGCGCCGGCCTGGATGTACGTCTATCCGAGCCGGGTCGCTGTGGCCCGGGTGGGTGGGACGAGGTGCCCTTCGGGTTGGTGCCGCCGTGTACCGTAGGAGCTTGAAGCCAAGACGCGGGGTCGAGCTGGTGGCCGTATATTTCTACCGGCCTTTGGCGCACCTCGTGGTCATGGCCCTTTACCGGAGCCCCGTCCGGCCGGAACATCTGGTGTTGGCCCAGGGGGCCATCGGTTTCGGTGCCGCGCTCATGCTCCTGGCCGGGAGCGACGACCTCGCCGCGGCGTTGCTTCTGGTCCGCACCACGCTCGATAACGCCGATGGCCAGCTGGCACGGGCGCGGGGACAGGCCACCCAGCTCGGGCGCTACCTGGACACGGAGGTCGATTTTTTCACCAACCTCGGCCTGTTCGTCGCGTTGGGCCTCCGGGCGGGGGCGCTTTTGGAGGCGCTTTTGGCCTTGGGGCTGCTTACGCTCCTGCTCACTGCCGACTACGTCGTGAATAGCGCCGGGCAGCTGCCCCCGGCGCGGGGTCCCGAGCCGTGGACGACTTGGCTCGAGGCCTTCTACCGCTGGGTGTTCGGGCCCCAAGATGCCTTATTTCGCCGGCTCTTTTTTCCCGGTGAACCCCCAGCCTGGTTGCGGCAACTCCTTGCCAACCTCGGGCTTTCCAGTCAACACACGGCGCTGGCACTGCTGGCGCTTTTGGGGCGGAGCCCGGCGTATGTGGAGTTGGTCATCGCCGAAGCGGTTTTCGTGCTCGCGTTGTATCTTGGCCACATATGGCGCATCCGATTCCTACGGTCGCGGCGTTGGTGACCGGGCCTTCGGGCCGCGTGCTGCTGGTCGAGACAACGAAGTGGCGGGGACTTTGGGGTGTTCCCGGGGGCAAGATCGAATGGGGCGAGTCCATGGAGGACGCGCTTTTGCGCGAGTTTGAGGAGGAAGTGGGACTTAAGCTCTCGGACCTGCGGCTGGTCCTGGTGCAGGAGATGATCCTTGATCCGGCTTTTCACAAATCGGCTCACTTCATCCTTCTCAACTACCTGGCGCGTACCGCGGACGAGTCGGTTCGGCCCAACGAGGAGATCGTACGCTGGGCCTGGGTCGAGCCCCGGATGGGCCTCTCCTACCCCCTCAACGTTTACACCAAGCGTTTGCTCGAAACATACTTGGAGGTCTCTGGTGAGTGAGCTTCGTGGCGTGCGTGCCCTGGTGACCGGGGCGGCGAGGGGCATCGGGCGAGCGATCGCCCTCGAGCTCGCCCGGGCGGGCTGTGACGTGGCGGTGCACTACCGGAAAAGCCTCGAGGAGGCCCGGTCGGTCGTGGCGGAGATTCGGCGGTTCGGCCGCAAGGCCCTGGCCGTACGCGGCGATCTCACCGACGCCTCCGAGGCCGAGGCGGTGGTCCGGGCGGCTGGGCAGGGTCTCGGTGGGCTTGAGGTCGTGGTCAACAACGTGGGCGATTACCTCTATAAACCCATCGAGACGGTGAGCCCGAAGGAGTGGCTCGCCATCCTCGATTCCAACCTGAACTCGGCCTTCTTCGTGACCCAGGCGGCGCTGCCTTACCTGCGCCAGCGGCGCTGGGGCAGGGTCATCTTCCTGGGGTATGCCGGGAGCGGGCAGATCACCTCGAAGACGCATATCACCCCGTATTTCGTGGCCAAAACCGGGGTGGTGCTCTACGCCAAGGCCCTGGCTCGGCGTTTGGCGGGCGAGGGCATTACGGTCAACGTTGTGAGCCCCGGGGTGGCGGAGAATTCAGTGACCAAGCCCCTCGATGAGCTGCCCATGGGCCGGCCGGCGACGCTTTCGGAAGTGGCCCGGGCGGTGCTCTTTTTCGTTCGTAGGGACTCGGGCTACCTCACCGGGCAGGTGCTGGAGGTTTCGGGAGGGTGGAACCTTTGATGCCGGCTTCGTCTCCTAGACAACCAATGGCCCTTGACTTCGCTGCTAGGCTTTGGGCATGGGCGCCGTGAGCGCGCGAGGGCTTTGAACGATTCGGAGGCAGCATGGAGAGGGTTGAAAAAACAGTTGAGCTGGAAGACACCGGATTGGTGTTTGAAACCGATCTCGATATCGATCGCATGAGCGCTCTGGTCGAGGCCTGGCTGCGCTTGATCGGCGAGGACCCGTCTCGCGAGGGGCTCAAAGACACCCCCCAGCGCGTGGCCCGGGCCTGGGCCTTTTTGACCAGGGGCTACCGGCAAAACCTCGCCGAGGCGGTCAACGGCGCGCTCTTTGAGGCCGAGGGATCCGAGATGGTAGTTGTGAAGGGTATCGAGTTCTACTCGCTGTGCGAGCACCACCTCTTGCCCTTTTTCGGGCAGGTGCATATCGGTTACATCCCCCGGAAAAAGGTCCTCGGTCTTTCCAAGTTCGCCCGAATCGTCGATATGTACGCCCGGCGCTTGCAGATCCAAGAACGCCTGGCGGTGCAGATCGCCGAGGCGGTGGCGTCGGTGACCGAACCCGAGGGGGTCGGGGTGGTCGTCGAGGGCGTTCACCTTTGCATGATGATGCGAGGGGTGGAAAAGCAGCACTCAACCGCCACCGCGAGCGCGATGCGGGGGGTGTTCAAGACTGATGCCAAGACTCGCGGGGAGTTTTTGCGTCTGATCCGATCGTCCAACCAGTGATCTTGGCGGCCGAGCTTCGCCGGGCGAGCGGCGCGGAGGCCACTCGGTGGAAGCTCATCTCGACCCCGATGACCCCGGCCGCGGCCCGGCTTTGCAAGGTGATAGGCAGGTCGGGTGCGAGCTCGAACCAGTAATCCCCGTTTCCGAGGGGCAGGACTAGGATATTGCCTTCCCGGTAAGGGCCGGCCACCGGGGCGAAGTGAACCCGGGTGTGCCCGGCGCTGAGCTCAAGGGGCAGGCTCTGCCCGTCGAGCCCGATGTAGAGCGGGTTTTCAAGGTAGGCGTTGAGCCGCATCCTTAAAATCACCGGTTCGTTCTCGAAGGCCTCGAGGTGGACCTGGCTGGGTTCGGACTGGTGCAGGTCGCGGATGAACCAAATGCCCTGGTGGCCGATCTCGGTTCCGGGGCCGCGGGCCATGGGTTCGGGGGAGAGCATCTCCGCGCCCACCTCGAGGGGTTCGGGCGCGAGACCATGGCGATGGTCCGGCTTTTGTCCGCGAAAAGCCCTGAGGCTGAGCTCGGCCCAAAGATCGAGTTTGGGCAGCGAGGTGCCTTCCAGCGGCAGCCCACCCGAGATTCGGTGGTACGCCTCGGCCAGACCCTCGCCCTGGTTGCGGGCGGCCTGGGCGATCCGCCGGTGGAGCCGGGTCTTGAGATCCTGGGGGAGTCCGGCGGCCAGGGCCCGCCGGGCGACGGGGTCGGAAAAGCGCAGACCTTCCGGGCTCATCTTGAGCCAGCGGCGGACGATCAGTTCATCGAGATGGCCTTCGGCATCAACGGCGTCGACCAGCCAGTCGCCGATGGGCCCGGGGTGGATGGCCAGCCGTTCAAGGCAGCTTCGCGCCGGGTGCGAGAGCCGCCGGGCCTCGAGGTGGTAGCTGGCGACCAGGCTGCGGGGGTAGGGGCGGCCGGCGTTCACCGCTTCCGTGAAGTGGCTTTCGACGCCGCCGGTGGCCAAGAAAAAGCGCGCCTGTTCGGAAAAGCTCATGCGCGAGAGGCGCTTTCGGGCCTCTTCGAAGCTGAGCCGGGGGTATTGGACGTAGCGAGTGCGCTGCGGAGGGTAGCTGGCCCGGAGGGTGAGGAGGCTTTTGGGGTCTTCCCCGAAGTGGGAGCGCACGTAGACCAGGAGGCCGCTGCAGTCGAGGCAGGCTTCGATGTCCACGTCGCGCTGGAGCAGGTACAGTGCCCGCTGCCTTTGGGGCGTGGTTTTCCGGATCTCCAGGCCGCGCGCGGCGGCGATGCGGTGGATGAGCGTGCTGACGTTGGCGCCGGTCGGGGCCTCGATGATGAGGAGCGAGGGTTCGGGGAGGTCCTCGAGGAAACCGTAGGGTTGCGCCGCGAAGAGACGCGAGCGGAGGGCGCCGAGCCAGCTGTCCCAGGGGACCTCGAGGTTTTCCAGGCCCTCCAAAGGCAGCCCTTCGCCGTCTTCTTCGAGGCGGACCCGGGCCGGCAGCACCAGCACATCGTCGCCGCGGGCCCAGTAAGGATCGCCGAGGACACGGCGGATCTTGGCCAGCTCGACCCTCAGGTTTTGCAGGGCGGCGTTGTGGTTCCAAAGCAGGCGCGCCAGCTTGCGCCGGGGGGTCGGCCCTTCGATGGCCAGATAGTAAAGAATGGCGAGCGATTTCTTTCCGAGCGAAACCGGGTTTCCTCGGTATTCGAGGCGGGCCTGACCGAATAAATGAAGCGTGGCTTCCTGCATGAATGAACTCCTTGGGCTTTGCGGTGACGGCGCGTAAAGGCTGGCGTGAAGCTGGCGTGAAAGGGTGCCCGCGACTGGCCGCTTGACCTTAACGCTCAGCCTACCACAGGCTGAGCAAACCTTGGCAGCGCGTCTTTCGCCGTGAAGGCCGGTTTTACTCACCGGGGACTAATATTCGGACGTGGCTAGGAAAGGGAGGTGGTCAAATGGCACGAGGTAGCATCTGGGCCTTATTGTTCTTGCTGGGCTTTGCCCTGGCGGTGACGTCTGTGTCCCAGATGCGTGCAGAGGTCAGCGAGCAAATCGAAGTACGGGTTCCTCAAAACAGCGCGGTGATGTACATTGGCGCGGCCCCGGCCACGGGGATGGCGCTCGCCAGCTCTGGCAGCAGTTCGGTGGGGCAACCCCCGTACTGCGACGACAGCCCGACCGACCCCAGCCTGTGCCTGCGACCCGAGGACACCGCGGTCTACTTCGACCTCCGGTGCGCCACACTGGGCGCGGTGCCCGTGCATTGTCCCTCGCTTTACCCCGAGCTTCCGGAAGGTCGCTTCCTCGATGACGAGGGTCGGCCTTATCCGCCGCTCAAGCTCAACGAGTGGGGCATGGTGATTCCGGGTTCGAAACAGTTCCCGCAGTTCTTCACCCACCCTTCGCTTCGACTGAGCATCTTCACCACCCAGAGCAACTGGGACCTCTCGGTCGCGGTGCTCGCACCTTTGGAAGACCCGACGAGCGGACGAACGCTCGGCGAGAACCATCTGGCGGTGCACTCGATCCTGACCGGCTCGGGCAACGCCAATCCGCCTTCGCCCGAGTGGAAGTGTCTCGGTGAGGCCCCGGACTGGCCACCTTCGGTGGTTTGTCCGGCGCCGGCTGGCGTTGGTGGAGGGGTTCTCCTCGAGGCGGTCCGGGGTTATGCCGGCGGATGGCAGTCGGTCACGCTGGGCATCAAGTTGCGGCTGGATGGCAGCGAGGTGCCTGGCAACTACCAGGGGGTGCTCGTCTACTCACTCACGCTGCTTTAGAGGAAATGGCATTCGGCAGATCGTAGATTTTTCGGCAAAAGATTCTTAGGAAAAGGAGTTCAGAATGAAAAGGCATTGGACAGCAGCATTCGCAGTACTGGCGCTCGGCGCATTGGCGGTTTCTTCAGCGAACGGCGAAAACGGCACGGGTAGCACCGAGGCTTGGACCATTGGCGACGACTCAGGCGCGAGCGTGAGCGAAGAGATCAACGTGGTCATCCCCGAGCGTTACGCGCTCCATTTGACCGAGGCGAGCTGGGTTGTCGATCTCGGCGCCCAAGAATTCCCCTCGGCCCCGAATTCTTACACCTATAACGCGAACGATCCGGCGCTCCCCGATGAGGGTTGTTACCTGGTTCCGAAGGGCGTTCTGACGCCCCAGGATCTACAGGGCTTCCTGGCCGGCGGAGGCGAGTTGCGCCCGGCGATGAACTACCCGGCCATCTACGACTACAACGATGATGGCGCGATCAGCAACGACGAGAAGGGCACCGTGCTCTGTTTGAACACCAAGATCCTCCAGAAGTTCTCCAACAACCCCGATGGCTGGCAGCTTTCCGTCGAAGTGACGAGCCCCGCCACTGAGGGCTTTGGCATCTTCGGTCTTGGCGACTTCATCATGCCCAATGGGCCGGCCGACGGTTTCATGACCGCGACCCTTCCTTACGGACCGGACGTCGTTGCTCAGGGCAGTGGCACCACCGGCGGATGGCTGGATGACCTGATCCTCGAGGGCTTCTGGTTCAACGGTACCGAGGCTTCGGGCACCTACGACATCACGGTCAACTTCGTGCTTTCGAGCCTTTAGGGGGTAGCCTATGCGCACAGGATTCTTCGCACTTTTACTCGTCGCGCTGGGGCTTGGCTACGCCCAGACGCCGGCTGAGGTGGTGAACGTAGGCGACAACGAGGCCAGCGCCACCGAGAACATCGAGGTGACGGTTCCTCCGCGGGTCGCCCTGCACATCACCGAGACGCAGTGGGACCTCGATCTGAACAGCCCGCCGCTCGGCAGTTACGAAACCGGTGAAGGGTGCTTCCTGGTCCCGAAAGACTTCGGCGACTACAACGACGACGGCACGGTGGACTCCAAGGACGTCTTCGACGCCTACCAAAACGGCGATCTCCAGCCCATCGACACCTACCCCGCCATCTACGATTTCGATAACGATGGTCGGATCGGTGGCAATGAAAAGGGTACGCTGGTCTGCATCAACAAGAAGATCGTCCAGAAGTTCTGTAACAACTGGGTCTCCACCGCTGGTCAGGAAGACGGCAACTCAACTGGGTGTGAGTTTGACCTCAAGGTCAACATCCAAAGCCCCTACCCGCTGGGGGATGCCAGTTACGGTCGGCTCTTCTTCCACGACCGGCCCGAGCCGCTTCCCCAGGGTGATCTGACGTTTACCCCGTTCCTCGAGGTGACGCCTGGAAACGGCGACGATGGTTCGCCCATCGAGTGGCTGAAGATCCGCGGCGGTCGTTTCGCGGGTTGGCTCGATGACTACATCACCGAAGGTTTCTGGTTCGATGGAACCGAGACTGCAGGAACGTACGTCTTCACCATTACTTTCCGCATCGACCCTATCTGATCGAAACCCATGGAACCCGGGGCATGGCCCCGGGTTCTCATTATGAAGTGAGGTAGAATAAATCATGAGTACAGTTACGAAATTCAGTTTCGCGCTCGCCTTGGCCGCCCTCTATGGGATGGCCCTGGCCCAGACTGGGGTTGGCGTAAGCCCCCCGAGGACGATTTTCGACGCCCAGCCGGGTGAGGTGATCACCCGCTCGATCCAGGTGGACCACCCGGGGAATAGAGGAATCCTTGCCGTTACGGTCGGTTTTAACGATTTCCTGCTCGACCCCAAGGGAAACGCGGTCTACCTGCCGCCGGCCTCGCATCCGCGATCGCTCCTGCCCTGGATCTCGGTCAATCCGCTGGAGTTCCGCCTGAACCCAAAGGCGACCCAGGAGGTTCGGTACACGCTGACCATACCCGAGGATGCTGAACCGGGAAGCTACTGGGGCATCGTGTTTTTTGACTCCGAGCCGGCCAACGCCGCCGAGAACACCGCCGGTGTCGGGGTGAGGTTCCGCGTCCGAGTGGGGCACGTGATCTACGTCAACATTCCACCGCTCAAGCGCTCGGGCGCGATCGTTGGCATGCGTTACCAGCCGCCAAAGGGCGACAACCCGGCGGAGATTCGGGTGTCGTTTGAAAACGAGGGGAACGCCGCGCTTCGCCTGAGCGGCCGGGTCGAGGTCCGGACCGAGTCCGGGGTTTTGGTACAGACCGCCCGTCTCAGCGACGCCCCGAGCCTGCCCGGATCGACCCACGAGGTCGGGGCCGTCCTCAAAAAGCCGCTGGAACCTGGGAGGTACGTGACGCTGGCGGTCTTCGACTATGGCCAGAGCGACCTGGTGGCGGGTGAGGGGAGCATTGAGGTTCGATGAGGCGGGTTCTTGGTGTGGTTTTGGGTCTGCTGATCTCGGTGGCTCTCGCTCAGGTGCCGGTCGAGCTGCGAATGCCCGGCGGCAGCGCGCTCATGCTGAGCAGCGATCGCTTGGTCTTTGACCTGAGGCAGGCCGCCTACCCCCCGGCCGAGTTCCCCGCCTATTATCCGGCCACCACCCCCGAGGGGCCCCTCGAGCTGCGGGTGTTCAGCAACATCGATGGGGGATGGTTCCTCTCGGCGACGCTCACCCCGCTGGTGAGCGAGTCGGGAAGGGCCATCGATCCCGACCGAATCGAAATGCGCGTCGACGGAGGGATCTGGTTTCCCCTGGGGAACGCGGTGGTCCTTTTCGTCGGGCAGGGCCCGAGCGAGGCCTACGAACGGTACCTGGTCGAGCTGCGCCTGCGGCTTGAGGGCAACGAACGTCCAGGCTTTTATCGTGGGAACCTGACCTTCACCCTGGCGAGACCCTAGGGGGCGCGGTGCAGAAACTCTCGTTATTCCTCTTGGTGATCGCGGTCGCTCTGTCGTCGGTCTCGCTGGCGCAGGTACGGACGCCCGAGCGGATGGAGGTGGATCCGGGGGGCTTTCTCTCCATTCCCATCGAGAGTCCCCTTTCCGACGTTCAGCTTCGTGTGGTCTTGCCCCCGGGCTTTCGGCTGATGTCCGTTCCCACGCTCGCAGGCGGGCGGGCTTTGGCCAACGTCCTCCTGGGTCCGAACATCCGCGCGGGACGCTATGAAGTGATCGTTCAGGCACTGGGTGGCCAGACGGTCCTCGCCAGTTCACGGGTGGAGGTCTGGGTGCGACCGCGCCCCGACCTCCGCATCGCGGCACCGAGGGGAAAGACGGTGGTGCAGGGCTCAAAGGTGGTCTACGTCATCCGCGTGGAAAACCGTGGCAACGCGGTGGATAACGTGAGCTTTGACCTGAGCAGCTCGCTGGATTTTACTTTTACGCCCAAGCGCTTGCGGCTCGCTCCCGCTGAGGTCGGCGAGGTGACCGTCACCCTGGCGGCCACGAGCAAGCAGAACGACGCCTTGACGATCCGTTTGCGTTCAAGCCTGGATTCCGACTACAAGCGCCACGCCCTCATCTACACCAAGATCCTTCCCTTCGCGGGGGCGGATGGGCTCAAAGGGCCCGTGCTTTCCTACGACCTCGGCCTTGGAATCGGGTACGACCCCAACGGGCTTTCCTGGAAATTGGGCGCCGGGTTCGGCGGTTCGCTCTCCGATTACATTCGCCTCGGGTCCGGGACCAGCTTTTCCCCTGATCTCGGGGCCCAGATCAACTTCTGGGGCCCCGATTGGCGCTTGGGCTACCGCTACGCCGGGGGTTCGTCGAGGCTCGAGGGCGAGCTCGGACCCGTCGAGCTCTACGTCAGCGCCCCGGGCTGGCAGGGGCCGTTCACCATCGGGGGCTCCCTCTCGGGAGAGATCGGCTTTTTGCACGCCAGTTACCGCTCCGGTCTCGGATCGCTGCGGGCCGGGCTCGACTGGGCGGTGGTGCCGGGGATCCGGATTTTGCCCTGGGCGGGATTGACCGGCAATTTCAGTGCGGGGTCCGCCTCCGCCTCGGGGACGGCCGGAATCCGGGTCAAGATGGAACAGGCGGCGTTCACCCTCGACGGTCGCACCGCCTATGTTTTGGGTCAGCTCTCGGGGGGGGTGGTCGCGACCAGCCGGCAGCAGGATCCACTTGGGTTTCGCGTCGAAGGGTATTTCGGACAGAAAAAGCTCACCTTGAACGCTTCGCTCAGGGGCCGTGTAGGTCCTGAAAGCTTCGTCGAGCCCGCCGTTTCCTACGACGGGAACCTCTATGCCCGCCTCGGCCTCCTCTACGAGTCGATCGAGCTGCCCATCGCCTGGCGGGCCAACGTTGGCGTTCGCGGCGGTCGGGCCGTCGTGGGAACCAGCCTCGACGGCCGCTTCGGTGGATTTTCGGCCCGGGCATCGCTCGGCTTCGTGGCCGGGAATCCGAGCTGGGGGGTCTCGCTCGGTTACCGCGAACCGGGCTACACCTTCGCCGCCGGGCTTGGCGGGACGCCGTGGCCATCGCTCATACACCTGAACGGGGAGTACTTCTTTGAAGACTGGCTCCTCGAGGGCCGCTACCGTTACGACCTCCAAACCGACACCACCGAGGGGCGGGCCCGTCTCAGCTACGCCTATGGGAGCGAGCTTTCCGCCTTTTCGGAGGTGACGTACGACGGCGAGGTTACCTGGCGGCTGGGCGCGAAGCTCGCTTTCCGCGGCGGGTTTGCCACGCCCGAACCGGTGATCGCGTTTTTCGGGGGGCGGGCCACGGGCAGGGTGTATGGCGAGGTCTACCGGGACGAGAACCGCAACGGGGTACGGGATGCGGGGGAAGAGGCGGTCCCGACCGGCCGGGTCGCCCTGGCCGATGCCAGTGGCGTCGTTGGGCGTTCGGGGAAGTATGAAGTCGAGGCCTACCCGGGACGGTACCTGGTGCGGGTGCTGGGTCTGCCCACCGACTTGAGCCTCTTGCGGGCCATCGAAGTCCGCGTGGACCAGGGGGCCAGAACCCGGCTCGATATCCCCGTGGAGACGGTGGCGGGGGTGGTCGGGCAGGCTTGGTACGACACCAACCGCAACGGGGTCTTCGACGCCGATGAGGAGGCGGTCGTTTACGCGCGCGTTGACATTCGCGGGGCCGGTGGGGTGAAGGTCGCCTGGACCGATGGTCGCGGCATCTTTCAGGCCGGCGGATTGGTCCCGGGGAGCTACAGCCTCATGCTTCGTCGCGAGGATCTGCGGCGTTACCAGGAACCTTCACCTCCGGTGCGGCTCGTCCTGGCGCCCGGACCCCTGCCGAGGGTCGCGCTGAGCGCGGTCCCGGTGATCCGAGAACTTCGGAAGACACTGGCGGCTGAGGATCTGGTTTTGCAGGCTCGCTTGGTGCAGTCGCAGCTTCCGCCCGGTGCCGATCTCCGTATCGAGGCCGTAGCCAAGACCGCCGATCAGGTCTGGGCGGTGATGCAGGGGGTCCGCTATCCCCTCGAGGACACGGGTGGAGGAGTGTGGCAAGGCCGGATTCCGCTCCCCGAAGCGGCCAAAGGCGCGATTTACCTGAACGTGCTGGCCAGGCGGGGCGAAGAAGAGCGGCAGCAGAATCTTCTCGCGGTCATCAGACCCGGACCTTTGGCCAGGTTGGAAATGCAGCCGGCTTTCGTAAGCCCGGGAGAGTCAGTGCGGGTGCGCGCCTTCTTCCTGAAGCAGGTGGCGAACGCCTTCCTCGAGGTCGAAGGCCAGCGGTTGCCCATGCAACGGGTTGATGCGTATACCTTTACTTTGGACCTCAAGGCGCCAGGGAACGGGGGGACCGTGGAAGTGGCGCTGGTGTCGGGTGACCGGGTCTGGGCCCGGGGCCGCTTCAAGGTTGAGTCTGGCCAGTGACGGCCACCCCGACCCGGAGTCGGGGTGGCCGACGGTGTCGGATTACTCGAAGTCGTTGACGGGCCGGGTGGAGGCACTTTGCATGAGGTCGGGCAGTCCGTTCGAGAGTTTTCGCACCGCGACGCGGGTCCCTTTATACCAGGGGATGGTGGTCTTGGGGTCGGTATAGCCCGAGACCAGGTTGTTGGCGCTCCCCCGCTGGTGGTACATGATCGCGAAGATCAGGCCTGGTTTGACCGAGTCACTCACGTAGACCATGAAGTTGCCGTTGCCTTCTTCGTTGTAAACCTCGACCAGATCGCCGCTCTTGACGCCCAGCCGTTTCGCGTCCTCCGGGTGGATTTCGACGTAGGGCAAAGGCAGGGCGAGCATCTTTTCCGGGAGATACTTGTCGTGGTACATGGTCTGCCACACGAGCTGTGACCGTCCCGTGGTCAGCCAGAAGGGGTAGCGCGATTTTCGCTCGCCCTCGAAGTACTTCGCGACCTCTTCGGGGTAACCCTCCCAATCGTCGGTGCCGTACCATTTGAACTTGCCGTCTGGCGTGCCAAAGCGGTAGACGTAGCGGCGTTTGGTTCCGACCGGCTTTCCGGTTTTGGGGTCGATCCGGACCGGCGTTTGAATGCCCTTGAGTTTGACCTTCTTCAGGAAGGCGTAGTCGATGCCTTTGTAGCATTCGGCGGGCAGCGTGGCCTCGTCGGCTTCAGAGACCCGGTTGTCCGGGAATTCCCGGGCTCCGGCCAGGAAGACGTCTTCCGGCGTCTTCCAATTTTTGCCAAACTCGAAGCGTTTGGCGTCTTGTTCCCGGCCTTCTTCACGGTAGCGCTGGGCGATGGCAAGGCCAGTTTGGGCCATGATCCACCAGTCGGGTTTGGCCTCCCCGGGGGGATCCATGAATTTCTCGTAGAGCCTGAGCAGGCGGCTGTTACAGTTGATCGAGGTGATGTCGGATTCCCCCCACCCCGCCGCCGGCAGCACCAAATGAGCGTCGCGCGCGACGTGGGTGAGATAGAGGTCCTGGACGACCATGAATAGGCCGTCGGTGACGTCGAGGGCCTCGAGGATCCGCTCAACCAGCGCCTCCGGATCTCCGGGTTCACCGCCGCGCCCGTGGTGGAGCGAGAGCGCTTCGGTCAGGGCCTGGGTCCGGGCGTGAATCCGTTTCTTGAAGTACTGACTGTTCGGTGTGCTGAGGTAGGGATCGGTGCCGATCACCCAGTAGAACTTACCGTGACCCTCTTCGATGTATTTGTCGACGTTGGGCGGCGGCCGGTCGCCGGGGTAGGGCGGCCGCACGTAGCCTTCCTGGTGGCCGCCCTGACGCCCGCAGCCGGTGCCGGGCCGGCCGATGTTGTGGGTGAGCACGGCCAGCTGGACCACCGAGGCGATCTGGTCGTAGTTTTTCATGTTCCAGATCATGCCTTTTTCGTAGATGATGAGGGACCGGCGAAGGTGGCCGCCGGCTTTGGGTTTCGCGATCCAGGCCGCCGCTTTTTCCATTGCTTCCCGGCTGATTCCGGTAATGGTTTCGGCTTCGGACAGCACCTCATCGAGCGGCTGGTACAGTTTCAGCGATTTCCGCTTGTAATCTTCGAAGGTCGCCAGGTCGGTGCGGGTTTGGATAAAGCTTTCGTCGTGCCACCCCTTTTCCCAGATGATCCGGGCCAGCGCGTTCGCGAGAACGTAATCTGTTCCCAGGTTGGGCCTGAGGTGCAACACGCGGGAAGCGTCGATGCTCTGGGGGATGGTCACGCTCGAGGTCTTACGCGGATCGATGACGACCATGCGCGCCGGTTCCGCCGGTTCCCCTTCGGCGAAGGCGGCCTTCTTTTCGCCGACCGTCGCCCCCTTGAAGTTGTTGAGCATGTGCTCGATGTAAAAGACGGTGGCGGTTTCAAAGGTGCTCGCCCCCCAGAGAACGATGGTGTCGGCGAGCCGAGCGTCTTCGTAACTGTAGTTCAGCTCATGGACCCCCCGGTCCCGACTTCCCCAGACTTCGGAGTTGTAGGCCGGGCGGTTGTGAATCGCGACGTACTTCATGCCGAGGCCGGTGAAAAACAGGCTGCCGACCCCGTAATTGTTTTCAAAGCCGCCGCCGCCTCCGCCGTGGTCAAAAGCCTTGGCCGTGAGTTCCTCAGGACCGTAGCGGTCGAGCACGCCCTTAATGACGCCGGAGAGCACCTGGAACGCGGTTTTCCAGGAAACCACCTGAAACTCGTCCCCTACGCGAAGAAGTGGATACTTGAGACGTTCGCGAGTGCCGCGGGTCTCGCTCCAGGCGGTAAGCGCGTTGGTGCCGCCCCGGGTCGAGTAGTCGCCGCGATTGATCTCGGAATCGCGAGCCGGCACCACAACAACGTGGTACTGGCGTCCGTCCTTTTTGGTGACCGTGGTGTGCATCGATTCGGTGTAGGAAAGGCCGGTCAGTGGCGGTTGGGGCTGGGTGAGGTCGACGCCGAACGCGTTCTCATTGGGTTTTTTACCCCCCATGCGCCCGACGGGCCAGACGTAAACGTTGTACCCGCACCCGACGTTGCAGTACTGGCAGACCGTGGTGTGGGTTTCAGCATCAGCTGGGGGAATGGGGAGCTCGTCGCGTCGATTGTACAGGGACATGATGTTCCTCCTTTATCCGAGCAGATTGCTCACCCGTCCCCAGATGAGCCCCTCGACGCCTTTCGCGAAGACGTCGCCCGATTGCGGGACCACCTCGAGCGGGATCTGGGGCAAGAACTCCGTGGCCAGACCCTGGTACACCTCACCATTTTTCGCGGGGTCGAACATCGAATAGTGGCAGGGGCAGACGAAGCGGCCGTTTTTGAACTGGAGCGGACACCCCATGTGCGTGCAAGAGGCGCTAAAGGCGACCACGTCTCTGTCCGGACCGACGCCACCGATGGCCCGGGTACCGAGCTTGACCAAAACCGCCTGGGAACGGGCGTCCGGGTAACTGAAATAAACGGGTTTGCCAACCTCGAGGTTGGCAAGGTTCGCGACCTTGACCGAAGCGTAAGGTAGGCTTGGAGCGAACCAGAACCCGGCCCGGGCCAGGCCAAGGGCCGCGAGTCCCGATGCTGAGGCCTTGACGAACTGCCTGCGGGTGAGTGCCATCATTCCCTCCCTCCTTGTGGATGGTTTTACGTATATCAAAGAGATGGGACAAATGTCAATTGTTGTTGAACAAATTCAATTCGTTTGGAGGGCATGATGGGTGTGGGTGGAATGAGGTGGTCAGGGATGTGGAAGGTTGGTATGCTTGGGCTTGAATTGATCGACGTGGAGAGGCTTTCACCCAAGCTCAAGGCCATAGCGGATCCAGCCCGATTGCGCATCGTGCGATTGCTCGCCGAGTTGCCGGATGAAGAGGCCCTCGAGGATCCGCGGTGCGGGAGCGAATACGGCGTTTGCTTTTGCCACCTTGAGAAGAGGCTAGGGCTTTCGGCCCCGACCGTGAGCCATCACCTGCGTATCCTGCGCCAGGCGGGTTTGATCGAAGGCGTGCGAGTGGGACGGTGGACATACTACCGACTGCGTCCCGGGGCGCTTGAGCAGATCGCGGGCGCGATTGGGGCTCTGGCCGCGAGTTCGCGGAGGCGGCTGGCGCGGGCGGAATGAATCTTCGGAGATGGCGCGGTTGACAGGGGGGGCGGGATTGCATAAAATTGCCAGCAAGATGCGACGCGTGAGCAGCGGCCCCGTTCTCGCCCTAGACCTAGTCATTATTCGGTCGGGGGCGGGGTCGGTTGCCTGTTGATGCATCGAGACCCAAGACGCGCCCCCGGATTTCCGGGGGCGCGCGTTTATTTGGGAAAGGGGTGTGAGGTATGACCGGGGCAGAAGTACTTCTCGAGGCGCTCAGTAGGGAAGGGGTCGAAGTGATCTTCGGCCATCCCGGCGGGGCCATCATGCCGGTCTATGATGCGCTCTATCATCGGCCGGATCTCAGGCACGTCTTGGTACGTCACGAACAAGGCGCGGGGCACGCGGCCGCGGCCTATGCCCGGGCCAGCGGCCGGGTCGGGGTGGCGATGGTGACCAGCGGGCCCGGCGCCCTGAATCTGGTGACCGCCCTCGCCGACGCCATGATGGATTCGACGCCGATGGTGGCGATCACCGGCCAGGTTCCTACCACCGCGGTGGGGACCGACGCCTTCCAGGAAGCCGACGTCACCGGGGTGACGATGCCGGTGACCAAGCACAACTATCTGGTCTCCGACGTCAATGAAATTCCCAAGGTGGTTAAGGAAGCCTTCTACATCGCCAGTACCGGCCGGCCCGGCCCAGTGCTCATCGATTTGCCCAAGGACGTCCAAAACGCTGAATTCACGGGGCGTTTTCCCGATGGTGTGGACCTGCCCGGCTACAAGCCGACCTACCGCGGCCATCCCCGGCAGATCCAGCGGGCGCTCAAGGCGCTGGAGGCGGCAAAGCGTCCCCTTCTCATCGCCGGCGGCGGGGCGCGGCACGCGGCCGAGGCCATTCGCCGTTTCGTCCAGGTCACCGGCATTCCCACCACCACCACCCTGCACGGCCTGGGCATCCTTTCCGCCGATGACCCGCATTTCCTGGGGATGCCCGGGATGCACGGGACCGCGGCGGCGAATCTGGCCATTCAGCAAGCGGATATGCTGATCGCCATCGGTATCCGCTTCGACGATCGGGTGACCGGCGACGTGTCCCGCTTCGCCCCCAATGCCCAGACTGTGGTCCACGTCAATATCGACCCGGCCGAGATCGGCAAGGTCGTCGATTCTCAGATTCCGGTGGTCGGCGATGCCCGCTGGGTGGCGGAGCGACTCGCCGAAGGGGCCAAGCCGCTTTCGCTCGACCCCTGGTGGCAGCAGATCCGGGAGTGGCTGCGAGCTTATCCGCTGCGGGTGCCCGCACGCGCTTCGCTGCGTTCCCCAGAGGTGATTCGCGCCGTCGGTGAGGCCACCGGGGGCGAGGCCATCGTGGTTACCGGGGTGGGCCAGCACCAGATGTTCGCCGCCCAGTTCTACCCGGTCAAGCACCCGGCCAGCTTTTTGACCTCGGGTGGCCTGGGGACCATGGGATTTGGGTTGCCGGCGGCGATCGGGGCTCAGATCGCCCACCCCGAGCGCACGGTAGTGCTCTTTGACGGCGACGGGAGTTTTCAGATGACCATGCAGGAGTTGGCGACGGTGGTGAAGTACCGTCTCCCCATCAAAATGGTCATCCTGAACAACGGCTATCTGGGCATGGTTCGCCAGTGGCAGGACCTCTTCTACGACGATCGCTACAGTGAGGTCTACCTCGCCGATTCGAACCCCGATTTCGTCCAACTGGCCCGGGCGTACGGAATCGAGGGCACCTCGGTCCGCTCCCGGGATGCGCTTTCTGATGCGGTGGCACGCATGTTCGAGGTCGAGGGGCCGTTCCTGGCCGTCTTTGACGTCGCGCCCGACGAGGCGGTCTACCCCATGATCCCGGCCGGGGGCAGCGCCGAGGATATGATCCTCGAGGCCCCGGAGGAGGTCGAGCGATGAGGCACTTGGTGAGCGTTTTGGTCCAGGATCATCCGCGGGTGCTGACCCGCATCACCTCGATGTTCGCGCGCCGGGGGTTCAACATCGAATCGCTGGCGGTGGGCCGTACCCACATCCCTTCGGTGAGCCGCATTTCCTTCGTGGTCTACGGCGATGACCGGACCATCGAACAGGTTGAAAAGCAGCTCAACCGGCTCATCGAGGTGCTCAAGGTGGTCGATCACGAAGGGCCGCACCTGGAGCGGGAAATGGCGTTGGTCAAGGTTCACGTGGCGGGCGTCGAGGAACGCCTTGAGCTCAAGGAGATCGCCGAGGCCTTCCGGGCGCGAATTGTCGACGTGGCGCGGACAGCGCTCACCTTTGAGGTAACGGGGCATCCAGCCAAGATCACCCGGTTCATCGAGGAGATGGCCCCCTACGGGATCCTCGAGACCATGCGGACCGGGGCGGTGGCCATGGACCGCGGTGAACGGGTATTGAGGCTGAAAGCAAAAAGGGAGGCGGTATGAAAGTTTATCACGATCACGATGCGGATGTGGGTTTTCTGAAGGGGAAGACGGTTGCGGTCTTGGGGTTCGGTTCGCAGGGGCACGCCCACGCCCTCAACCTCAGAGATTCGGGGATCGAGGTGGTCGTCGGGTTGCGCAAGGGCTCCCGGCGTTGGGACGAGGCTGCCGGGCGCGGGCTTAAGGTGCTGACAGTCGAGGAAGCGGTCTTGCGGGCCGACGTGGTCATGGTTTTGCTCCCCGACGAGGTCCAGGCCGAAGTCTACGCCCGCGCCGTCGAGCCGAACCTGCGGGAAGGGGCGGCGCTGGCCTTTGCCCACGGGTTCAACATCCACTTCGGACAGATCCGACCCCGGCGGGACCTCGACGTCTGGATGGTTGCGCCCAAGGGCCCCGGCCACCTCGTGCGCAGCGAGTACGAGGCCGGCCGGGGGGTGCCCGCTTTGGTCGCGGTGCATCAGGACGCGAGCGGGGCGGCGATGACTACCGCCTTGGCCTACGCCAAGGCCTTGGGGGCGACGCGGGCCGGGGTGTTGACCACGACCTTCGCCGAGGAGACCGAGACCGACCTCTTTGGGGAACAAGCGGTGCTGTGTGGCGGGCTCACCCGTTTGATCACCGCCGGGTTCGAGACCCTGGTCGAGGCCGGGTATCAGCCGGAGGTCGCCTACTTCGAAACCCTGCACGAGGTCAAGCTCATCGTTGATCTGATCTACGAATCGGGTCTGGCCGGGATGCGGTATTCGATCTCGAACACCGCCGAGTACGGCGACTATACCCGCGGCGATGTGGTTATCGGCGATGAGGTGAAGGAGCGGATGCGCGAGGTCCTGCGCCAGGTCCAACACGGCGAGTTCGCCCGGGAATGGATTTTGGAAAACCGCGCCGGGCGACCCGTGCTCGAGGCCGGCCGGCGACGCTGGGCCCGGCATCCGATCGAGGATGTCGGCAAGAGGCTCCGGGCCATGATGCCCTTCATCAAGGCGCGGATTGAGGAGGAGACCGATGCGGCGGATTAAGATTTTCGACACCACGCTCAGGGACGGCGAACAGTCACCGGGCGTGGCGCTCACCCCGGATGAAAAGCTCGCCATCGCCCAGCAGCTGGCGAGACTGGGGGTGGACGTGATCGAGGCCGGTTTTCCTATCGCCAGCCAGGGTGATTTCGAGGCGGTGCGTCGCATAGCCGAGGAGGTCGAGGGCCCGGTGATCGCGGCGCTGGCCCGGGCGGCAAAGCCCGACATCGAACGGGCGGCCGAGGCCATCGCCCCGGCAGCGAAAAAGCGCATCCACACCTTCATCGCCACCAGCCCCATCCACATGGAGAAGAAGCTGCGCCTCACCCCGGACGAGGTGGTCGAGCGGGCCCGCTGGGCGGTGGCCTTCGCCAGGGGCTTCGTCGACGACGTGGAGTTTTCAGCCGAGGACGCCGGACGGAGCGACCCCGACTTCCTGGTCCGTATTTTTGGCGAGGCCATCCGTGCCGGGGCCACGGTCATCAACATTCCCGACACCGTGGGGTATCAGGTGCCGTGGGAGTTCGCCGAGCTCGTGGGCTACGTCATCGAACATACCGCCGGGGCCGAGGGCGTGGAGTGGAGCGTGCACTGCCACGACGATCTGGGCATGGCGGTGGCGAATTCCCTGGCCGCGGTGCGCGCCGGGGCCACCCAGGTGGAGTGCACGATCAACGGCATCGGTGAGCGGGCGGGGAATGCCAGCCTCGAGGAGATCGTGATGGCCCTCTACACCCGGCGCGACTTCTTCCAGGCCGAGACCGGGGTCAACACCCGGGAGCTCTCCCGCGCTTCCCGCCTCGTGAGCCAGCTCACCGGGATGGTCGTGCCCCCGAATAAAGCGGTGGTGGGGGCCAACGCCTTCGCTCACGAGTCGGGCATTCATCAGGACGGCGTGATCAAGGCTCGCGAGACCTACGAGATCATGAACGCCGAGCTCGTCGGACGCCAGGCCGCGGTCTTGGTGCTCGGTAAGCATTCGGGCCGGCACGCCTTCCGCCAGGCTTTGCAGGAGCTCGGCTACGAGCTGACCGACGAGGAGATCAAGCAGCTCTTTACCCGCTTTAAAGCGATCGCCGAACGCAAGAAGACGGTCTCGGCTGAGGATCTGGTAGCGCTCATCGAGGACGAGCGCACACGCGCGCCCGAGCATTTTAAGCTGATCGATCTACAGGTGCACGCCGGGACCCAGCTCACCCCGGTGGCGACGGTGAAGGTGCAGACCCCTTCCGGCGAGGTGCAGGAAGCGGCCACCGGGGACGGTCCTGTGGATGCGGTCTACCGAGCGATCGCGCGGGCGGTGGAGATGAGCCCGGCCCTCGAGGCCTACCGCATCGAGGCCACCACTGGGGGCACCGAGGCCCTGGGCGAGGTGGCGGTCCGGTTGCGGATGGGAACCGTGGTCGTAGGGGGTCGGGGCGTGGCCCCGGACATCGTCGAAGCCTCAGCCCGGGCCTACCTCGACGCCCTGAACAAGCTCGTCGCCGGGGTGGGAAGCCGGGAGGTCGTGGAAACGCCCTAGCGCAGCGCTCACCCGGCCGGGGCCAGAGGCATCCCCCGTCAGCCTTGGCGCCGGGCCTCGGCCTTGACCAGCTGGACGAAGCGAACCAGCCTGAGCCCCCGCCGCCAGCGGCGGGGGTCGGTTCCCACGCGCCAGGCCCACTCAAGGCCCAGGCGCCGGGTCCAGGCCGGCGAGCGCCGGGCCTTGCCCGCCAGCACGTCGAGGGTGCCGCCGACGCCGATGGCCACGCGAACTCCGAGGACCTCGCGGTATCGTTCCATGAAGACTTCCTGGCGCTCGCCCAGGGCCAAAAGCAGCAGATCGGCTCCAGAAGCGCGTATGGTTCGCAAAACAGGGGTCGGATCCTGAAAGTAGCCGTGATGGGTCCCTGCGACGCGGATTCGGTAGCGCGCGTGGGCATTTCGCGCCGCCTGCTCGGCCACGCCGGGCCTCGCGCCGAGGAAAAAGACCCGGATTCGCTCGCCGAAACGCATAAAGAGCGCCTCGGTGAGTTCGATGCCGGTGACGCGCTCCGGGAGTTCCTGCCCATAGAGTTTCTGAATGGCCCAAAGCACGCCCACCCCGTCCGGCGTCACCAGCGAGGCTTTGCGAATGGCCGCCTGGAGATCGGGATTCTTCTGGGCCCGGACGACGATCTCCGGGTTGAGGGTCACGACGGTGTCGGTGGTGGGTGTGCTGAGGAATCCCTCGATCCGGACGAGCGCCGTTTGCATGTCCACCGGGTCGAGGGGCAGGCCCAGGAGTTCAAGCCTCATAGCGGATGAAGCGGTAGAAGGGACGGTCGGCGCAGTACTCGATCCCCCGTAGAACCGGTACCGCGCGGTCGTGGCTGATCAGGCTGGCCAGGGCCAGGTCGTCGACATAGCCGAGGCCGGAGAGAAACTGCCCCGCGGCCGATTGCCAAAGCGCTTCCTGCGGGTCGGGGAAGGCCTTCAGGAGGGCCATGGCCATCTGGGCAGCGTCCACCAGCGTGGCCTCTGGCCGTCGCATGACGATGCGCTTAGCCAAAAAGCCGGCGGCGATGGCGTCGTCGAGCGCTTCGCGCCGGTGGTGGCCGACGGCGACGATCGCGATCTCCTCCCGGGCCAGCGCCAGGGCGGCCTCGGTCACCGCCCGGGCATTGCGGAATCCCCCGAGGAACACCGCCCGGGCCTCCCGGACGGCGTCGAGGGCCTGGGGCAGGTTCTCGCTGGTGTAGATCAGCCGCTGGCCGCTCAGGGAAAGGCCCGCGATCTCGGCGGGTGAGGTGCCGTGGTGAAAGCCTTCGGGTGGAATCCCCTCGCGTTCGCCGAAGAGCAGCGCGTCCTTGGCGCAGGCTCTGGCGGCGCGCAGGCTCGGGGTAATCAGGACTTCGGTCGCGCCTTTGGCGAGCAGCATGGTCACCGAGGTGCTGGCCCGCAGCACATCCACCAGAATGACCACGTCGGGATAGGGCGCTCGGGGCAACAGGTCTACGCGCACGCGCATCGGCGCCCATTCTACGTCATGATGGCACTATGCGCCTCGACGAGTACGGGGAACCCCGTTTGCTGAAAAAACTTTCCGCCTTGGCCAGGCCGGGGGTTCGCGCCGCGGCGCTCCCGGTCGGCGATGATGCTGGCGGGGTCTGGATCGCGGGGGAAGCCTGGCTCTTGAAGACCGACGCTTTCACCGCCGAGGCGGTCCGTCTGGCCGGGATGCCGGAGGCGGCCCTCGGCTGGCGTGCGGTGACCGCCGTGGCCTCCGATCTGCTAGCCAAGCTGGCACGCCCGGTGGGGTTCGTGCTGAGCCTCTTCGTCCCCGGTGACGCTGAGGTGACGCGGCCGGTGGCCTGGGTGCGGGGGGCGGCCCGGGCCTCGAGGGCCTACGGCGCCGACTTCCTGGGTGGCGACACCAATCGAGGTCCGGAGGCGCTCGCCGCTTCGGGCATGGGCAAGGCCGAAACGGCGCCGCTTCCCCGATCGGCCAGGGCGGGGGATTGGATCTTGCTGCTCGGGGACCGCTGGGGGCGCTCGGGTGCGGCGATCGACGCCCACTACCGGGGGGTTTCGCTTGGGGCCTTTCCCGAGATCGCCGAGGCGGGCTACTGGCCCCGCGCAAGGCTGGCCTTGCTCGCCCTGGCCCCGCTGCGCCCCTTCCTTTCCGGGAGCGCCGACAGCTCCGACGGCCTCGCCCTCACGCTGTGGCAGCTCTCCGAGGCGAGCGGGCTCCGCTTTGTCCTCGATCGCCTGCCGCAGCACCCCGCGGTCTTGCGCTACGCCGGGAGAGCGGGGCTTGCCTGGGAGGATCTGGTGCTCTACGGCGGGGAAGAGTTCGAAGCGGTGGTCCTGGTGAGGCCCGAGGGGCGGGGCTTGGTGGAGGGCCACCTCGCCTCGCTCGGGATCCCCTATTGCTTCTGCGGTCGGGTTGAAGATGGTCCGCCCGGCGTTCGTTATCGTGGCCGGCCTTTGCGCAGGGCGGGATATTTACACTTTGCCCCGCGTTAAGTGAGTGGCAACGAGCACCGATTTGGGATTGGCGGTCGTTCGCCTTTTCCAGCGCGCCGGCCGTGGCTCTTGCTTAAAGGCCCTGCTGCTTGTACCGCTTGGCCAGCTCAGCGTAGCGCCGGGCGTTTTGGGGCGGCGTCACCGGACGCACCGCCCGCGCCGGTACGCCGAGGGCCAGCATCCCCGGTGGGATGAAGGCGCCGGGAGGGACCACGGCCCCGGCCCCGATCACCGCCCCCTGGCCCACGCGGGCGCCGTTTAGGACCACCGCCCCGATTCCGATCAGAGCCCCTGCCTCAATCGTGGCGCCGTGGACCACCGCCCGGTGGCCGACCGTGACCCAGGGGCCGATCCGCGTGGGATCCCCGGGATCGGCGTGCAAAACCGCGCCGTCCTGGATGTTGCTGCCCTCTTCGATCACGATGGCCTCGAGGTCCCCCCGGACGACGGCGCCGTACCAAATCGAGGCCCGGGGACCTACGGTGACGTTGCCAATGACGGTGGCGTTTTCCGCCACGAAGGCGCTCGCGTCGATGCTGGGGTGGCTGTCTTCAAAGGGCACGATGGGCATAGGCACGCTCCAAAAGCTCGAGGTCTTCCGGGAAGGCGATCAGGCCTCGGGCTTCCTCTTCGAGGAAAAATCCTCCACCGGTGAGGCCGGGTTCGATCGCGACCTGGCCCTCACCCTCCATGAGGAACCACACTACCTCCCGGGGCACGCCCCGGTCGTTCACGTAGCGGGTCTCGCCAAGCGGAGCGATGATTCGCGCTTCGATGCCGGTCTCCTCCCTGACCTCCCTCACCGCCGCCTGCTCTGGGGTCTCGCCCGGTTCGATGTGGCCTTTGGGGAAGACCCAGTAGCCGTTGCGGTCGCGGATCAGCAGCACCTCGCCTTTGCGGTTCAGGACCACGCCACCCGCGCTCCGCACCGTTTTCACCGGAACTTCTCCCTCAGGTAGTTGAGCACGTCCTCGTCCACTTCAGGGCCGCCCCGATAGCGCTCCTCGAGGTTCTCCTGCCCGAGCAGGGCCTTGAACGCGGTCTCGACCTCCTCGTTCCAGTGATCAACGGGCCGGCTGAGGAAACCCTTTTCGGCGAGGAGCTCGGTGAGCCAGCGAAGGTCGGCCTCAGTCAGGGGACGGGGGTCCTTGGGCGGCGAGAAGAGGAGGCGGTGGATGGAGAGTAGCCGCGCGAGCTCCGGAACGGGGTCTTCGTGGTCGTCGACGCGCAGGTCGATCCAGCGATCGTTGAACCCGCCATAGCCCTTATCGACGCCCACGATGAAAAGGGCCGCCGACTGCCTTCCCCGCCGGTCGCCCCCGGCGCGGTCGCCGGCGAGCAGGGCTTCGAGCAGCCGTTCGGGGAAGGGCAGCGAAGCCTTGGACTGGTAGGTCTCGACCATGGCTTCGATGACCTGTGGCCCGGCCAGGAGGTTCCCCTGGGCGGCGAAGCCATCGCCCGAGCGCCCTCCGGCCCAGGGGTGGCAGGCGTCGCCGGTGAAGGTCAGCGATTCCCCTTTCGTGCTCACCAGGCCGAACTGTCTCTGGGCCAGCTGGGGGTCGGTCCTTTCGAAGGCCTCGAGGACCGCCTTCGGGCTCCCACCAGCCCTCAGGATGGCCATGGCCCGTGGCCCGTAGGTGGTGTTGGCGTAGGACTGCGTGGCCAGTGCGCCGACGCCGGCTTCGGCGAAGGGCACCACCGCCCCCACGGCAAGGAATTTGCTGGCGACGGCGATGCCGAGATCGCCGGTTTGGGGATCGCGGGCCACGATCGAGAATGTGCTGACAGGTACCATGTCATCAACTTACCAAAAAGGAAAAACCGGCCAGCGAGAGCTGGCCGGCACTCGCTTCCCGGAAGTTTAAATGCCCCGCCGTGGCAAAAGCCACGGCGGGGGCCCCGGGAAAACGAAAAGCGGCGGCCAATCGGCCGCCGACATGTTGAGACGCTCGAAGGCCCTCGCTTAGTGGAGCCCTTCGGGGCCGTGGGCGTGGCCGTGCGCCAGCTCCTCTTCGCTGGCGTCGCGGATCGCCGTGATCTCGACCTCGAAGTCGAGCACCTGGCCTGCCAGGGGGTGGTTGAAGTCGATGGTGACCTCGTCGCCCTCGACCGCGGTGATGACGAATGGCAGGGGCTGGCCGGTGGGGTCCTGGGCGTAGAACTGTTCGCCCACCGCGACCTCACTGCCTTCGGGGAATGCGGATTTGGGAACGACCTGGATCCCTTCGGGGTTGGGTTCGCCGTAGCCCTTCTCGGGAGGAACGCTGACGGCGAACGCCTCGCCCTCGTGGCGGCCCTCGAGGGCCTCCTCGAGCCCGGGGATGATTTGACCGTGACCGTGCAGATAGGCGAGCTCGCCCTGGTCGACGACCTCACCGTTGGTGCGAAGCGTATAGACGATGGTGACGACTTTATTTCTTTCTACTTTCATCAACAAACTCCCTTCCCTTCCTGGGGAAGCCCTTTCAGTATAGTGGCTCTCGGGGGAGTTTCATGAGGATTGAAGATTTGATTGGCCGGACGGGAATGGTCAGGTTAAGCCGCGTCGTGACGCCGGAGATGGCCGAGGTCTGGGTGAAGCTCGAGGGCCAAAATCCCGGGGGGTCGGTCAAGGATCGCCCGGCGCTTTTTATGATCCGGCGGGCAGAGGAGGAAGGCATCTTGGTGCCGGGCAAAGGGCAACCTATCGTCGAGCCGACCTCGGGGAATACGGGGATTGCGCTGGCGATGATCGCCGCCAGCCGCGGTTACCGTCTCACCCTCACCATGCCGGGTTCGGCGAGCGAGGAGCGCAAGCGGATCCTTCGGGCTTACGGCGCCGAGGTCGTCCCCACCGACCCGGCCCGGCGCATGCGGGCCGCGATCGAAAAGGCGCTGGAGATCGTGGAGGAGACCGGCGCCTATATGCCGAATCAGTTCGAAAACCCCGCCAACCCGGAGGCGCACTATCGCACCACGGGGCCCGAGATCTGGGAGGTCATGGGGGGCGGGATCGACGTCTTCGTCTACGGAACGGGAACCGGGGGAACGATCAGCGGGGTCGGGCGTTTCCTCAAGGAGAAAAATCCCGCCGTGCGGGTGGTGGCCGTGGAGCCCGCGACCATGGCCGTGCTCTCCGGTGGCCCGGTCGAGAACCACCGCTTTCAGGGAATGGGGCCGGGTTTCATTCCCAAAAATCTCGACCTCGACCTGCTCGACGAGGTCCGCACCGTCACCGAGGATGACGCCTTCGCCCTGGGCCGCCGGCTGGCGCGGGAAGAGGGGCTCTTTTTGGGCATGAGCTCTTCGGCCAACGTGCTGATCGCGCTGCAGATCGCCCGCGAGCTCGGTCCTGGCAAACGGGTGGTGACCGTAAGTCCCGACGCGGGGTACAAGTACCTCACCACCGAGCTCTACGCCGGCGCCTAAGGGGAGCCTGGAAAGGTCGCGCGGCCCCAAAACGAACGACCCCGTGGTCGCGACCACGGGGGGTTTGGTCGAGCGATTTCCTTTGCGCCAGCTCGAAAAGCGCACCCTAGCGGTTTGAGAGGTCGGCGTCGCCGTAGCGAATGAAGGCCGGGATTTCGTAATCGGTTGGATCGAAGCTCCGCGGCTGCTCAAGCCCCCCCGAGCGGACGTAGCCGCCGCCGGTGGCGTCGTTGAAACCGGAGGCGATCAGGATCACGCGGAGCTCGTCGCTGGCCTTGGGCTCGTAGGTGATGCCATAGAGGATGTCCGGCTCCTCGAGGCCGGTGGCGCTGCGGATCTTTTCCACCACCTCCGAGGCCTCGGCCAGCGAGAGGTTCTCATCGCCGACCACGTTGATGAGCAGCTGGCGCGCGCCTTCGATGGTGCGGTCGAGCAGCGGGCTGGTGGTGGCCGACTCCGCGGCCTTGTCCACCCGGTTTTCGCCTTTGCCGGCGCCGATCCCCATCAAGACCTGACCGGCGTCGGTCAGCATGGCCCGAACGTCGGCGAAGTCGACGTTGATCATCCCCGGCAGGTTGATGACGTCGGTGATGCCCTTCACGCCGTGGTAGAGAACGCGGTCGGCGATGAGGAAGGCCTCTTTCAGGCTGACCTTCTTGTCGACCGCGGAAAGCAGGCGATCGTTGTTGACCACCACCATGGCGTCCACCCGCTCCCTGAGCTTGGCGATGCCTTCTTCGGCGACCCGACGGCGTTTAGGGCCTTCGAAGTTGAAGGGGCGGGTGACCACGGCGATGGTCAGGGCCCCCAGCTTGTTCGCCACCTCGGCGACCACCGGCGCGCCGCCGGTGCCGGTGCCACCGCCCATGCCGGCGGTGATGAATACCAGGTCGGCGCCGTCGAGGTGGTCGGCGATTAGGTCCTGGCTCTCCAGAGCCGCCTTTTCCCCAATCTCGGGGTTCGCCCCCGCGCCCAGACCGCGGGTCAGCTTATCCCCGAGCTGGATGCGGAGGTCGGCGAGCGACTTGGCCAGCACCTGCGCGTCGGTGTTGGCGGCGATGAAATCGACGCCCGACAGACCGGCTTCGATCATGCGGTTGATGGCGTTGTTCCCAGCACCGCCCAGGCCAATCACCTTGATTACCGCTCCGTTCATCTTTCCTCCACTCTAAAAGAAGTCCTTAAAAAACGACTTGATTCGCTCCCACACCGGGGAGGCGTTGCTTTTGTACGGCGACTTCTTGACCAGGTGGCTGTGGTGGAGCTTTTTCTCGTCGCCGTACTGCTTGGCGTAGTGGAGGAGGCCAACGGCGACCGCGTGGGCCGGGGAAGAGACCATATCGGCCAGGCCCTCGACGCCGCCAGGGCGTCCGAGGCGGACCGGGAGCGAAAAGTCGCGTCGGGCGAGCTCGTTGACACCGGGGAGCAGGGCCGAGCCGCCGGTGATGATGAGCTTGCTCGCGACCACCTCGATCGGCCCCACCGCCTCCTCGAGCGCCTTGCGGGCGAGCATGAAGATCTCCCGGACCCGCGGGCGGATGATGCGGGCGAGTTCAGGCGCGGGAATGCCCCCGGCGGTGTGGCCCGACTGGTTGATCTCGAGGACCAGCTCTGGGTCGGCGAGTTCGGGTACGGCGGCGCCGTATTTTTGCTTGATCCGCTCGGCCTCCTCGAAAGGAATCTTGAGGAGCGTGGCGATGTCGTTGCTGATGTGCTCGCCCCCAATGGGGATGACCTTGGCAAAGGCCAGCCGCCCGTCTTTGAAGTAGGCGAGGTTGCTGGTGCCGCCGCCGATGTCGAGGACCACCACGTTCATCTCCGCTTCATCGGGGCGGATGACCGAAAGACCGCTCGCATACGGGACCGCGACCAGCCCCGCCAGGTCGAGCCCAGAGGCCTGGACCGCGCGGCGCAGGTTGGAGAGCGGTCCGATGGCCGAGGCGACGAGCAGCACCTCGACCTCGAGGCGAACGCCCGCCATCCCCACCGGGTCATGGATGCCCTCCTGGCCGTCGACCTTGAATTCGAGTGGCATCACGTGCAAGAGCTCGTGGTCGCCCTCGAGGGGGAAGACCCGGGCCTGTTCAATGGCCCGTTCGACGTCGGCGGGGGTGATGGTCTGGCCCCGGCGAATCGCGGCCAGGCCGTGACTGGTGAAACTGGCCAGCTGGGGCCCGCCCACCCCCACGTAGGCGCGTTCGAGCTTCACCCCGGCAACGCGTTCTGCGGCCTGCACCGCGGCGCGGATGGCCTCAACGGTGCGTTCCAGGTTCACCACCACGCCCCGCTTCATGCCCTCCGAGGGCACACTTCCCTCACCGATGACGTCGAGAACATGGTCGGTGGCGAGTTCGCCGATGACTGCCGTAACTTTCGTGGTGCCGATGTCCAGTCCGAGGAGAAGACGCTCGTTCATTGGCGGACGCTCACCCCCCAAGCGTACATCTGAAGCCGCCCCTTGTTCGGGCGTGGGGCACGGAGTAACTCGCGTGCCGTGGGTGCCCAAAGCGTGCTCCTTCCAAAGTCTACGCCAAATCCCAGGGGCGAGTAGCGTATGGCCCGGGCGTCGGGGAAACGCTGGGCGAGCTGGAGCACCTGGCCAAGGCCGGGCCCGTACCCGAGCAAACGCACGCCACCCCACCTGTAATTGGGCAGGGGAACGCCGCTGGCATCGAGCACCAGCCGATCCTTGGCCCCGCTCGGGATACCAAGGGTGCGGTCGAGATAGGCCAGGGGACGGCGTTCTTGGATTTCGATCACCACCAGCCCGATTCTCGGCCGGGAAATCCTTGCCTTCGCGATCAGGGGATGGTTTTCAAGCTTCCTCGTGGTCGCCGGTCCCAGGTACAGCCAGGGGGCGCCGGAGTAGAGCCCCGCGATCCGGGCCACGGCGGTCGCGGGGAGGGCCCGGTTGCCGACGACCACGACCTCGCGCACCGGGAAGGCCAGCCACCCGGCCACGGTGAGCAAGCCGGCGAGGATCAAGGCGGCGAGGAAGCGGGCCATCTTATGGAAACCTCCCCCAAACCTCCCATTCGAGCTCCAGCGGGAGCGTTTTGCGGATTTCTTCGATCAAGGCCCAGACCTCCTTGGCGCTCGCTCCCCCTAAGTTTACGATGAAGTTTCCGTGCTCGGTGCTGACCATAGCCCCGCCCCGCCGCATGCCCTTGAAGCCGGCGAGGTCGATGAGCCGGCCGGCGGCGTCCCCCGGCGGGTTTTTGAAGGCACATCCGGCGCTCTTGCGCTTCGGCTGGCCTTTTCGCGCCTGGTCCACCCGCCGCATACGGGCGAGGATTTCCGCGCTCGGACGGTTCTTGAGATCGAGGCGAACCCGGGTCACCACGCTGCCTTCGGGTAGCCCGCTCTTCCGGTAGCCGAAGTCCAGAGCCTCGGGTCCTACCCGGATGAGGCGCCCTTCATGGAAATATTCGATCTCAGCCAGGGCTTCGGCGATGGTGCCGAAGCGGGTGCCGGCGTTCATCCGGACGGCGCCGCCGACGCTGGCCGGAATCCCGAGCAGGCCCTCGAGGCCCGAGCGGCCCCTTTTGGCCGCTTCCTGAACGATCTGGGGCAGGAGTGCCCCGGCTCCGATCCAACCGTCGAGGTCCCACGCCGCGAACTCGCCCCCCAGCTTAATCACCCGCTCGGGGACCCCCTCGTCGGCCACCAGCAGGTTGGAGCCGTTGCCGAGGATCCGGTAGGGGGCTTCGGTGGCCCGGGCCAGGTCATCCAGATTCTCGACCAGCCAGAGCTCGGCCGGTCCTCCGACGCCCAGGGTGGTGAAGTCCTTTAAGTGGACTCGCTTCACCTCCATACCGCTTCCCCCGCCTGGACCAGCTGGCGCGCCAGGCGCCATACGTCTCCGGCCCCGATGGTGAGGATGAGGTCTCGATCCTCGAGGCTTTGCCTGAGGTGGTCGAGGGCTTCGTCCCAGCCCAGGTAAGATGCCGTCACCCCGAGGGCCTTTAGGGCTTGCGCGATCTTCTCGCCGCTCACGTCAGGGATCGGGGCTTCCCCCGCGGCGTAGATCTCCAGGACCACGACTTCGTCGGCGATGGCCAGCGCTTCGGCGAACCGACGCCACATCTGGGCGGTGCGCCGGTAGCGGTGGGGCTGGAAGACTGCGCGAACCCGGCGCCCGGTTTGCTTGGCGGTGCGGAGTGTTGCTGCGACCTCGGTGGGGTGGTGGGCGTAGTCGTCGTAGATTGGCACCGGCCCGACCTGACCCACCCGCTCGAACCTGCGCCCGATGCCCTTAAAAGCGCGCAGTCCGGCCTGGATGGCCTCGAACTCGACGCCTTCGGAAAGCGCAGCGGCCGCGGCGGCAAGGGCGTTTTCGACGTTGTGGGCTCCGGGAAGGTGAAGGTGGATCTCGCCGAGGACGCGCCCGTCATACACCAGGGAGAAAGTGCTCCCGGTGGCCTCGAGGCGAAGCGCCTGGGCCCTGAGTTCACCCCGCTGGCGCCCGAAGCCGATGCGCTCGGTGTCGGGCAAAAGGGGGGAAAGATGTGGCCAGTCGGCGTTGTAGACCACTTTCCCGGCGCGTTCGAGCCAGCGCCGGATGGCTTGACGCAGTGCCGCTTCGCTGGGGTGATAGCTGGGGCGCGTGTCGCCGATGTGGTCGTCCTCGAGGTTGGTCAGCACCGCGACATCGACTCTGGCCTCGGGGAACAGCCGGTCGGACTCGTCGATCTCGGCGATCCGGTAGCGCCCCTGCCCGATGCGGGCGTTGCTGCCAAAATCCGGGACCTTGGCCCCAACCAGCACCGTGGGGTCGAGCCCGGCGGCGAGGAAGATCTGGCCCAACATGGCGGTGGTGGTGGATTTGCCGTGGGTCCCGGTGACACCGATGCTACGTGCACGGGCCAGAATCTCCGCCAGCAGCTCGATGCGCTTTTGCACCGGGATGCCCCGCTCTCTTGCCGTCTGAACTTCGGGGTGCGTTTCGGGAACCGCGTTCGAAACGACGAGCTGGTCCACCCCCTGGAGATGGTTGGGGTCGTGTTCCGGAAAAACATCAACCCCGATCGCCGCCAGCGCCCTTGCGTTTTCCGCCGGGCGCAGGTCGCAGCCAGAGACCTTATGGCCTTCGGCGACGAGGACCCGGGCCAGCGCGCTCATTCCGATGCCCTCGATGCCAATGAGGTGCAGGTGGGTGCCTTGCTTCACGCCATGACTCCTTTCAAGCACGATTCGATCAATGTGGCCAGCCGTTCGGCGCTTCCGGCGGGGCTGAGCGTTTGAAGGGCTTTTCGCATCGCCCTTCGGGTTTCGGGGTCGAGCAACTCCTCGACGTGTTCGCCCAGCGCTTCGATGTTCTCCTGCAACACCACCCTCGCCGCCCCCCGGGCTTCGTAGAGCCGTGCGTTCTTTTCCTGGTGGCCGCCGGCCGAACTCGGCAGCGGCACGATGATCAACGGTACTTCATGGTAGGCAGCTTCCGCCAGGGTCATGGCTCCGGCGCGGGTGACCGCCAGATCCGAGGCCGACCAGGCGTGCGTGGTGTCGAGGAAGTCCACGAAGTGGTAATGGGGGTGGGAGAAGGTGGCGCGGGTTTCCTCGAGCCAGCGGGTTCCGGTTTGGTGGATCACCTGGATACGGTCGAGGAAGGGCGCGAGCAACGCCGGCAGGCGTTGGTTGAACACCCGCGCGCCCTGGCTGCCCCCGAGCACAAAAAGGGTGGTGCGTTCTGGATCGAGCCCGAGCTGGCGTCTGGCCGCCTCGCGGGGGTGCCGAACCTCACGCACCGGCATCCCGACCACCTGGGCGCGGGCCTTGAGCGCAGGGGGGAGGTTCGCTGGAACGGCGAGGGCTAGGACCCGGGCTCGCCGGGAAAGGAGCCGGTTGGCCAGGCCCAGCGCGGCGTTTTGTTCGTGCAGAATCAGGGGACTGCCCAGGGTGCTGGCGGCGAAGGCGAAGGGAAAAGCGGCGTAGCCGCCGGTGGCGAAGACCGCGTCGGGACGCATCCGCCTGGCCAGAGCCAGGGCTTGGGTGAGGCCTTTTGCCACCTTGAGGGCTTCCGCCGGGCGCAGCGCGGTGCGATCGAGCTTGCCGGCGGCGATCTCGTAAAAGGGGAAGTGTTTCGGGGCCAGCTGGGACTCAAGGCCGCTCGAGCCCACGTAGAAGACCTCGTGGCCCCGCCGGGCAAGGGCTTCGCCCACGGCGATGGCGGGGAAGATGTGGCCGCCGGTGCCGCCACCGGTCAGGGCGATCCTCATTGTGCCTCCCCCCTCTCGGCCTTGCCGCGGGGAAATGCGGCGTTTGAGGCCGCGTGCAAAAACCCCAGGGCCAGCCCGCTGGCCACCAGCGAGGTGCCACCGTAACTGATCATCGGCAGTGGGATGCCGGTGGTCGGCAGGAGGCCGAGGACCACTGCGGTATGCACCGCGGCTTGCAGGGTGAGGGCGGCGGTCATGCCCAGCGCGACCACGCTGATGCCCCCCTGCAGGTTTACCGCGATCTGCATCCCGCGGAAGAAGATGATGCCATAGGCCAAAAAGAGCAGCGTGACCCCGAGCCAGCCGAGTGCGAAGGCCAGCGTGGCGAAGGCCATGTCGTTGTAGGCGTAAGGGACGTAGGGCATGCTGGCGCCGGGCCCCTGGCCAAAGAGTCCGCCGGCGACGATGGCCTCCTTGGCCCGCACCACCTGGTAGACCCCCTGTTCGCCGGAGAAGAATGCGCGAAAGCGCTCGAGCACGTGGCCAAAGCGGCTGAGGTAGAGGCCTTGAAGGCTCATGGCGATGAGGAAGCTTGAGATGCCGATGGCGAAGAGCCGGCGCCAGGGCACGCCGATGGCCAAAAGGATGAAAAGGGCGAGGATCAGGTGGAAGGCCGCGGTGGCAAAGTCGGGCTCCATGGCCACCAGCGACACCGCCAGGGCGATGACGGTCACCGGTCCCAAAACCGGGTAGTCGGTACCGTGGTCTTCGAAAAACCTGGCCAGGTAGAAGACCAAGAGGAGCTTGCTGAGCTCGGCGGGTTGGAAGCTGATGCCGCCAAAGACCAGCCAGCGGTGGGCGTAGTCTTTGCCCGGTCGGACGTCAACGCCGATGAGGATGGCGAGGAAGAGGAGGAGGATCGCTCCGGCATAGAGCCAACGGGCCCACTTGAGGAAAAAGGGCAGCGAGGCCCTCGAGGTCACCAGCGTCACCAGCAACGCCACGCCGAGCTTCGCCGCGTGCGACACGAAGAGCCCCGGGGCGGCCGTCGCCACGACGACGAGGCCGAAGCCGGAGAGGAGGAGCTGGGCTAGGAGGAGGTAGGGGTCCATTGCACCTCCTTGACCGCGGCCCGAAAAGCTTGGGAACGCTCCTTATAGTCGCTGAACATGTCGAAGGAGGCCGCGAGCGGGGCCAGGAGAACACTGCCCCGGTCGATGCGGGAAAGTGCGATTTCGATGGCGCGGGCAAATGCTGCCTTGCCCGAGACCTTGATCTCGACGACCGGCACCGCGTCGGCGTAGGTTCGAGCCAGCTTGGGGCCGTCGCGCCCGATGGCGAGGATCAGGGCCACCTTCGCCTGCACCAGGGGGCGAAGCGGCGCAGGGTCGGCGCCTTTGTCGATGCCGCCCAGGATCCAGGCCACCGGTGCCGGGGCGGCCTCGAGCGCCGCCTGGACGGCCAGGGTTCGGGTGGCGATGGAGTCGTCGATGAAGACGACGCCGCCCCTTTGGCCCACGACCTCGAAGCGGCCGGGGACGGTGGGGGCGGTGCGGAGCCCCTCTTCGAGCACTCGGTGATCGATCGGTTCGCCGCGGAGGGTGAGATAGGCGATGGCCGCTTGACGGGCGGCCTCGAGGTTGGTTGTTCGCGGCGAGGTTTGAGGGGTAAAAGGAAAACGCCGGGCCGGGGTTTCATCGAGGGCCTTGACGATCCTGGCGTCGTCGGCGTTGTAGACCACGGCGTCATCCGGCGTGAGGTTTTTGAGGAGGTTGAGCTTGGCCCGGTGGTAGGCCTCGAGCGTGCCGTGCCGGTCGAGGTGGTCGCGTCCGAGGTTCAGCAGCACCGCCACCCGGGGATGGAAGTCGTGGATGCGCTCGAGCTGGAAGCTCGAGAGCTCGGCCACCGCGACCTCGGCCCGGTCGATGACGTCGACCAGAGGGGTGCCGATGTTGCCGCCTTCCAGCGCCGAAAGGCCCTGGGCCCGGAGGAGGTGGGCGGTGAAGGTCGTGGTCGAGGTCTTGCCGGCAGTGCCGGTGATGGCGATGATCTCGGCCTTGCCAAGGCGCGAGGCCAGCTCGGCCTCGCCGATGATCGGGGCGCCGAGCGCGTTCAGGCGGGGATGGTCGATGGGTACGCCGGGTGCGGCGATCACTTCTTCGTAAACCCCCGGCGCGGGGTCAGGATCGGCTTCAAAACCCAGGGCAAGGGCGGCCTCGAGGTGTTCGGGCGCTGGATCTTCGTCGAAGAAGCGGGCGGGAATTCGGTGACGCTTGAGGAAGCGCAGGACACCGAGCCCGCTTTGTCCCAGACCGAAGACCAGCCGCATCATGCCCCCCAGAGCGCCGTCGCGAGGGCGGTGGCCACCGCGGTGACCACCGCGAAGCGGAAGACGACCTTGGCCTCGGGCCAGCCCCCGAGCTCGAAGTGGTGGTGCAGTGGAGCCATGCGGAAGATCCGCTCGCCCCCCGTGGCCCGGAAATAGATGACCTGGACGATCACGCTCAACACTTCGGCGACGGGCACGATGGCGACGAGGGGGAGGTAGAAGAGCTTGCCCTGCACCAGGAACAGCCCGGCGATGAGCGCCCCGAGGGCCTGGGACCCGGCATCGCCCATGAAGATCCGTGCCGGCGGCGCGTTGTGCCACAAGAATCCGAGCAGCGCGCCGACGAACGCCCCGCCGAGTGGCAAGCCCAGGAAGGGGAGCAGGATGATGACCCCCACGCTGGCGGCCAGGCCGTCGAGACCGTCGGTGAAGTTCATGGCGTTGGCGGTACCGACGATAGCCAACACGAAGAGCGCGAAGTCGAGCGCGGGCCAGGGGGCGTAACTCACCGTGGCCGAGATGTGGATGGCGAAGGCGGTGGCGATGAGGACCTGGAGCACCAGCTTTTCCCGGGCCTTGAGCGGTCGCAGAACGACCCCGGCCAGGTCGTCGAGGAGCCCGAGCAGCAAAAAGCCCAGGGTCAGGAGCGCGACCGCGAGCTCGCCGCCACCGTAGCGCCACCACACCAGCGCCGCGGCGAGGGCGATGGCCAGCCCGCCCATGCTCGGGGTTCCCGATTTTTGCAGGTGGCTCTCGGGGCCATCTTGCCGAACGCGTTTTCCCAGGTTCAAAGCTCGGAGCAGCCTCGCTTCAAGGCCGACCACGAACCAGCTGAGGATGAACGCGGTGACCACACTCATGGCGTTTCCTCCAGATACGGGTTGAGGTGGATGAGTTCGCCCTGGCGATCGAGAACCCAAACCTCCCCGGCGCGGGCGGCAATGGCCAGGTATGCGCCCGGACGGCGGGCGACGCGGAGCCCGGTCGGGGTGTAGGCAACAAGGCCCTCGTCGGTCAGGAGGTAGAGGTTGCTCGCCAGCGCTGCGGCACGAAACCGGGGGATCGCAAACCGGCCGATGCCTGGAAAGAGCGCTTCTTCGCCGAGGAAGGCGACACGGGTATCGTCGGCTACCACAGTGCGGAACCGACCTCTGGCCAGTTTTCGGTCACCGTACCAAGCGTCGCCATCGGTCCACCACACGCCCTTTCGCACCCGGGCATCCCGGGCGGGGTAGGAAAAGCGTTTTTGGGCTCGGGGGACGAAGAGCTCGTTTGCAAGTCCGACCACCACCTCGGGAAAGGCGTGGAGGAAGCGGGGCGGCGTAGGAAGAGGGAAGCTTTCCACGAAGGTACCGTCCCTGAAATACAGGAGCTCGTCGGCGTAGGCGACGTAGAGCGCATCACCACTGGCGTCGGCCAGAAGCGGGGGAGCGGGGAGGGGAAAGCGCGAGGCACCCCACTCCACCCAGCGCCCCCGGATGGTGCCGCCGGGGATGAGGATGACGTTCGGGGTGGGCTGAGAGGCCGTGGGCGCACAGGCGGCGAGGAAGCCCGCCAGGAGCACGCCCGCGGGGAGGAGCTTGGGTCTACCCATCGATCACCTCGAGCAACCGCTCCAGGCGCAGGCCCCTCGAGGCCTTGAGATAGACCACGTCTCCGGGACGCAGCGCCCTTTGCAGGTGTTTTGCCGCTTCGGCGACGCTCCGCGCTACCGATCCCCGCCCGGCTGCATTTTGCATGGTTTCGGCGAAGTCGCCGACGAAGATCAGCTCGTCAGCCACGGCCGCCGCCGCCCGGGCGGTACTTTGGTGGTGAGCCGGTGCGCGCTCGCCGAGCTCGAGCATGGTGCCCAGCACCACCACTTTCCGCCCCGGGACCCGCTTAAGCAGTTCCAGGCCGTTTTGGACCGAGGCGGGGTTGGCGTTATAGGCGTCGTGGATAATCGTGAGGTCTTTGGCGTGGATGATCTCGAGACGACCCGAAGGCAGCCTGAGTGCGCCGAGCCGCTCGATGGCGTCGTCGATGCTCTGGCCAAGGATCTCGGTCACGGCCAGCGCCGCCAGGGCCCCGAGCGCGGGCCCCAGACCGGGGTAGGGGAGGCGGACCGTTTGGCTCCGGTAGGTGAATCGGGTGCCCCAAAGACCGTAGCGGAGGTCGCGCCCCTGGAACTCGGCCCCAGGGTCAAACCCGTAGGTGCGTATGCCCTCGAGGCCGAGCCAACGCGCGGCCCCCACCTCGGCGATTTTGAGCTTAGAGGCGGCCAGAAGCTTCCCCTTTTCCCGGGCCACCGTTTCCAGGTCCCCGAAGGCCTCGAGGTGGGCGGGGGCGATGGCGGTGAGCACGCCGATCTCGGGCTCGGTGAGCTCGACGAGATCGTCCATTTCCCCGATGCGGTCGATTCCGAGCTCGACCACGGCGCCCTTTGCCTTTGGGTTGAGGTGAAGGAAGAACCGGGCCAGGGCGGGGACCGTGTTGAGGTTGCCCGCGGTGGCGGCGTACCCCAGAGCTGTGGCGAGCGATTCCTTGGTCGTGGTCTTGCCCACGCTGCCGCTCACCGCGACCACCGGCCCGGAAAATCGCCGCCGCAGGGCCCGGCCAAGGAGGATGAGGGCCCGGTACGGGTCAGCGACCTCGACGGCTTCGGGGCGCGCCAGGTCGGTGAGCAAAAAGGCCGCCCCCCGGGCCAGGGCGTCCTCCAAAAAGGCGTTGCCGTGGGTGCGCTGGCCAGGTAGGGCGACGAAGGCGCTCCCCGGGGTGAGACTCCGGCTGTCCCAGCCCAGGTCCGACGCCGGGCGGGCCTTTTCGTGCCGGCGTCCTCCGGTGACCCGGGCCACCCATCCGGGGTCTAGGTATTGAGTATGTTGAGGTATTTGCACAACCCACTCACCCAAGTTCATACTACCAGGTCGGCGGTACGCCCCAGTACGAAAAGAGGCCCTCGGCCAGTTCCTTGAAAACCGGTGCCGCCAGGTAGGCGCCGAAACGGCGATCCTTTTCAACCTCGGGGTCGTAGAGAACGACCACCGCGGTCACCCGCGGGGCGTCGGCGGGGACAAACCCGGCAAACAGCGCCACCACCCGGTTTGGATCGTACCCGCCGGGGACCGCGATCTGGGCGGTTCCGGTCTTGCCGGCGACCCGGTAACCGGGGATGCGGGCTTCGGGCGAGATCCGCTGGGTGAGAATGCGCCGCAACCGCTCGGCGACCCCAGGGTTGAAGACCCGGGTGGGGGCCTCCGTTTGGCCGGCGAAGATGACGGGGGGTTTGTAACGGCCGTCAGCCAGCGAGTTGAACGCGGCGGCGAGGTGGAGCGGGGTGATGGCGAATCCCTGTCCGAAGCTGGCGTTGGCGTACTCCACCGGACCCCACGCCGATGGGGGTTTGATCAGTGGCCGTTCGCTGAATCCGGGCAAGAGGTTGGCATCGTCGAGGTGGAGCCGCTCGAAGTAGCGGTAGAGAACCTTGGGATCCAGCCGTTCGGCTAGGAGGCTGATCCCCACGTTGGACGATTTGGCCAGGATGCCGGCCAGATCGAGCTTTTGGACCGGGTGCCACCGCCAGTCGCGAACCCAGCGATCGGCGACCTTGCGCCGGTAGGGGACGGAGATCTTCTCCTCCAGGCTGACCTTGCCTTCATTCAACAGGGCGGCCGCGGTGAGCGGTTTGACCGTGGACCCGGGTTCGATGAGGTAACGAAAGGCGTAGTTGAAGAGCCGGGGGTCCTGGCCGGGCCGGCCGCGAGGGCTTTCGGGGTCGAGGGTCGGATTGTTGGCGGCGGCGAGGATGGCACCGCTTCTGGCATCGACGACGATGAGCGCGCCCCATTTGGCCCGGGTTTTCTCGACGCCGCGATCAAGGGCTTCCTCGGCCAGGGCCTGGACGATCGGGTCGATGGTAAGGCGGACGTCTTCGCCCCTGGCCAGACGGAGCTCACTGATCCGTTCGACGCCCGAGAGTCCCCGGCCGTAGACCCACTCGCCGGATTCGGGGTCTCGATAGCGTTCGGTGTACCCCACGATCTGCCCGGCAAAGGCCCCGAGCGGGTAGAGCCGTGTGCCCGGGCTTGGGCTCAGGGCCAGGGGGGTGCCGTCGGCGGCGAGAATCCGCCCGCGAACGATTGGCGGGACCGGCGGAGGCTCGATCCGGGGCAGCGCATTTTGCTTCGAAGCCGCGATCAACTGATAGAACCCGGCTCCAAAAATAAGGATCCACATGAGCCCGAAGAGTGCGGCGACCCAGGTGCGTCTGAGCCCGAGATCGGTCATCGCGTCCACCTCCCCTGCGGCAGGGGCACGAAGCCGTTGGCTCGGGCCCAGCGGAGGATGCGTTCCGGGGATCTCGCCCGGGCGAGATCGGCTTCCAAGCGGCGCGCCTCCTCACTGAGGCGCAGGTTCTCCTGGTAGAGTTGCTGCGCCTGGCGCTTTAAGTTCTGAACCCGCCAGCCCAGCGTGGCCAGCAAGACCAGGGACAAGCTGAGGAGAAAACCCCATCGCAAGACGGTCTTCATCGCCGGATGCCTCCCCGGAGTTTGGCGCTCCTGGCTCGGGGGTTCGCCGCGACCTCAGCAGCCCCGGGTACGATGGGTTTTTTGTGCACGGGCTCGAAGTCGGGACTTTCGCGGAAAAAACGTTTCACGATGCGGTCCTCGAGGGAATGGAAGCTGATGATGGCGAGCCGACCTCCGACGCTTAGCACCCGGGCGCTGGAATGAAGGAGCGCCTTGAGCGCCCCCAGCTCGTCGTTGACGTAGATCCTCAGGGCCTGGAAGGTTTTTCGAGCCGGGTGGCCGGCTCGGCGAAAGCCCACGGCCTGGCGGATGATTTCGGCCAGAGCCTGAGTGGTCTGGATGGGGAATTGGCGCCTGGCTTCGACGATGGCCTTGGCGATCTTTCGAGCCTTTCGCTCCTCGCCGTAACGGAAGATTATCTCCGCCAGCGCCTCCTCCGGCAGGGTGTTGACGATCTCGGCCGCGGTGGGTCCTTCGTTGCCCATGCGCATGTCCAAAGGTCCGTCGTGGCGATAGGCGAACCCGCGCGAGGGGTCCTCGAGGTGAAAGCTGGAGATGCCGAGGTCGGCTAGGATCCCGTCGACCCGATCGATGCCCAGTGATTCGAGCACCGAGACGAGGTCGCGGAAATTGGCTTGGACGTAAGTGAGGGCGTTTGGGTAGTCCTTCGCCAGAGCTTCGGCCCGTTCGATCGCTGCCGGATCCTGATCGAGGGCGATGACCCTGGCGCCGCGCTCAAGCATCGCCAGGGTGTGCCCCCCGCCGCCGAAGGTGGCGTCGACGTAGAGTTTCCCCGCCTCAACCTGGAGCAGGTCGAGTGCAGGCTTAAGCAAAACCGGTGCGTGGATGGTTCTTGCGGTCATCCGCTCAAATTCCTCAAGACATCAGGGTTGGGAGGGGACGCCATGGTTTTCTTGAGGTCCTCCCACCAGCGGGCTTCGGACCAGATCTCGATACGGTCGGGTGCACCCGCAACCACGACGCCCGATTCGAGACCAGCGAACTGGCGCAAATTCGGGGGAATCAGAACCCTTCCCCCTTTGTCGAGCTTGGTTTTGTGGGCCCCGGAGTAAAAGAAACGGACGAATCGGCGGGCCTCAGCGTCGGTGAGGGGCAGGCCCTCGAGCTGGCGTTCGATCCGGGACCAGGTGGCCAGGGGGAAAACGTAGAGGCAGCCCTCGAGCCCGCGAGTAAGAACCAGGCCGTCGCGCAGGAAGTCGCGGAAGGGGGGCGGGACCACCACCCTTCCTTTGTCATCGAGTGAATAGGTGTACTCCCCAAAAGGCATAGATCGAACCCCCGAGCGAGGCGCCGCTTCGCTTTTATCCCTCCCTTACCCATAAGCCTACCACATCTTCCCACTATAGCGTCCAATCTTCCCACCTTTTCCCACTCACAAGGCATGGGCATGAACAAGGCGGGCCAACTGGCCCGCCTTGGGAAGGGGTGTAAGCCGGGTTCTGTCGTGCACGGTCATCTATCTGGGACCGGCGTCGCCGCCGGCCTCAAGCGGCCTTTCCTTCGGGTTCGAGCGAGCCGGGTCCAGCTCTCCCCGATTCCTGGCCTTGCACCGGGTGGGGTTTACCAAGCCACCTCGGTCTCCCGAGGTGCTGGTGGGCTCTTACCCCACCGTTTCACCCTTGCCTCCATGACCCTTCCCGGAGAGGGAAGGCGGATCGGCGGTCTGTTTTCTGTGGCACTTTCCGTCGCCTTACGGCGCCCAGGCGTTACCTGGCACCCTGCCCTCCGGTGCCCGGACTTTCCTCACCCCTCGCTGAGGGGCGCGACCGTGCCCCCTTCCAAACCCCTATTCTAGCGCCGAGGTCGGAATCTGTCATCCGCAGGTCGGCGTCTTGTATGGATGCCCCTAGCTCCCGTAAGCTATCGGTGCGCGGGCGGTTAGCTCAGCTGGCCAGAGCGCCCGCCTTACAAGCGGGAGGTCACTGGTTCAAGTCCAGTACCGCCCACCATCAGGACGGGGATCTGCCCCGTCCTCAATTCTTGGTTCGTGGTTTTTAAGCAAGCCCGCCGAGATCGGCTCGTTCCAGGCCCAGCGAGCGGAGCGCACGTTCGTGGCGTTCGCGCGCTTCCCGGTAGGCTCGCGAGTCCCCCAGGTTTTCCAGGGCTTCGAGAGGTGCCTCGTCGAGGGGATCAAGTTTCATAGCGAGTAGCAGAGACCTGACCGTGCCTCGATTGATAAGGCGTTGCCTCAGCTTTTCCTTGAATGCGATTCGGGCCTCGTCGAGCCTGGGGTGATCGAGGTCGGCAAAGGGCTCCCGGTCGCTCTCGGCCTGGGTTTCGGGGGAGACGTCGCTTTGCCAGAGGTCGATCCTGAGCTCGGGACGGGGGACGAGGCGGTAAGGGGCGAGGAAATAGCCCCGGCGCCTGGGTGGACGCCCGGGCTCGAGGTGGTGCAAAAGCTCCGACCACAGGACGCGGAATTCTCCCTGGGAGACCTCGAGGGCCTCGATCAGCGTCTCTTTCCCTTCGACCCCAGCCACGAGGAGCGCGAGGAGCAGGCGGGCCTTTGCGCGTTTGAAGCGAACCTGCCGACCGTTGACACGGACACTGAAGGGGCCCAGGGCCTGAATCTCGATGCAAACCCCTGGATGGTGGTCGACGTCCAGCTTTCCTGCTTCCCAAAGCGTCCGCCGACTGCGTTCGATGGGGGGCGCAAACAGGGTGGCGTTCAGGAGAAAAGGGTGGCGCTCGAGGAGACTGGCGTCCCCGGGCTGCCAAGGGTACGCCCGGGCCAATGCGGTCAGGAAGGGATCTTCGGTCAGGGGAAATGCATGGGGGTGGCCTTTGCCCTGGCGCAGCCGGGCGTAGGCCGCCATCGTTGAGATGAAGGCTCGGACCCAGGCATCGCCGCTCGCCTCTGCCAGGCGAAGGGCTTCCTCGAGGGCCCACTCGTCGCCAAGGCTGCCGAGCCCGGCAAGGGCTTCGACGGTGAGTCGTGCCGGCCCCCCCTCGGAGAGGGCGAGGGCCTGGCGGTAGGCGGTCCCGGCCTCATCCCAGCGCGACATGGCGAGGAGCGCGTGTCCCCTTCGGGCCTCGGCCAGGGCCACCACAAAGGGGCTGCCCAGATCCTCACCTCGGGCCCGGGCGTGCTCGGCTGCCGTGAGCCCGGCTTTGGCATCGCCGGCGATGGCCTCGAGCAGGGCCAGCAAAAGTCGCCCTTCTCGGTGGTTTTTTGAGGGACGAGGGGGCGGCGTTTCTTCCAGGCGACGGACGGCCGCCAGCGCTTGCTCGACTCGACCGCTGCGCAAAAGCGCCCGCGGCCCTTCGGCGCCGAGCCTTAGGGCTTCGCGGATCCTCCCGGCATTGAGCGCGTTTTCCGCCCACAGGGGCCGGACCTTTGTCCAGGGCAATTGGTCCCGGGCGGCCCTGAGGTGAGGCCAGGCTTTGGCGGGTTCGACGGTGTCCAGGTAGAGCCGGGCCAGGCCTAAGAGCGCTTCTGCCTCGCCCTGCTTGGCGGCCTCGAGAAACAAAACTTCAGCGTCGGCGTAGCGCCCGGCTTGTCGCAAGGCTTCGGCGCGCAGGAGGGAGAGGTCGGCGTGACCGGTGAGGCGTTCGGTCAGGTAAAGCACGCTGTGGTTGAGTCCTTGCTCCAACCACCGCGCTCCTTCGGCCTTGAGCCGCTCGGCGGCCTCGTGATACCTGCCAGCTTCGATCAGGTGCACCGCAGCTTCGATCCCGCCCTTGTGTTTCGCCGCTCGGATGACGAGGGCGCGGGCCTCCTCGGTAGGGAGCGTGCGAAGGAGGGCCGAGCGTACCAGGGGATGAAAGCGCAATCGGTGGCCAACCCGCTCGAGGAGGAGGTCTTCAGCCAAGGTTTCCAACGCTTCGAATTCGATGCCGAGTCGCGTGGCCTCTTCGGGCCCGACTTCGGTGAAGGCCGCGGCCCGGGCGGCAAGCGTGGCCACTTCGGGTTTGAGGCCAGCCAAAAGGTAGGCGCTGATGCTCTCGGGCTCCGGGGGTTCGAAGACGGCCCGTTCCGGCAGCATGCCTCGGGCGGCGCAGCGGAGCAGCACCCGAAGCCCCAGCGGCCATCCCGACACCAGCCGCCAGGCCCGCTCGACGTCGAACGCCGCCATGCTCGGTGCCAGCGCTCGGGCCAGGGCGAGCGCCTCCTCGAGGTCGAACGCCAGGGCCTCGGGACCGATGACGCTGGCCAGCGCTTCCCATGGCGCCGCACGGCGTCCTGCCAGCCCCAGGCGGAGCCCAGGGGTGTCGAGGAGAGGCTTGAGAATCGATGGGCCTTCGCGGGCCGGAGCCCGGTGCGCTTCGTCAACGACCAGGGTGTGGGGAGGGAGCGTGGTGAGGGCCTCGGCCAAAGCGCGCGCGGCCCCTGGCCAGTCACCGCTTTTGAGCTTGGCCTCGATCGCTTTGCCCCCGATCCGGTCCCGGTAGGCGGCGAGCAAGTGCCAGACGAAAACCGCGGGGTCACGGGCTTCTTCCCCGAGGGTGACCCAGACCTCGGCCAGGGGTGCGAGGAGCGCTGACTTGCCGTATCCAGCGGGAGCAGCCAAAATCACGGCCGGACTTTCCTGCCAGCGGGAAAAGAGCAAGTTGCGCACCCGTGACCTGCGGACCTCGTGGGGAATCCGCGGGGGCAAAAGGCGGGTCGCGGGAATGAAGTAGCGCATCGGCTTTCCCGTAGTTTAGCAGGTGGCCTTTCCCTGGGTGTGTAACGGGTTTGTAACAGGCGTTTGCTAGCGTTAGGCCAAAGCGAAGGGGAATTCATCGATGGTCTTGATCGAGGGGCTTGGCGTTTACTTACCGAAGTCGCGAATGGGCGCGGAGGAGATCGCTCGCAAAAGCGGGCTTCCGGAATGGGTTGTCCGTGAAAAGCTGGGCATTTTGGAAAAGCCAGTTCCCGGGCCCGACGATCACCCCGCGGCGATGGCCCTCTGGGCCGCCGAAGAAGCGCTGGCCGATGCCGGCGTTCGGCCGCAGGCGATCGACGCCGTCATCTCCATCACCGAAGAGCACAAGGACTACCCGGTGTGGGTGAGCGCCGCTTATATCGCAAGGGAGATCGGGGCCGAGGGTGCCTTTGCTTTCGACGTGAATCAAAAATGCGCCAGCTTCGTCACCGCCCTGGTCCTGGCCGAGGGGCTCTTGGCTACGGGCCAGGCGAGGAAGGTGCTTATCGCCGGCGGTTACCGCAACGGCGACCTGATCGACTACAGCGATCCCCACGTGCGTTTCATGTACGACCTGGGGGCCGCTGGGGGTGCGGCGGTGGTTGGCCGGGACGGCCCGGGGCTCCGCCTCCTTTCGGCCCGGCTGCTCACCGATTCGTCGCTGGCGCAGGCGGTGCTGGTGCCGGTGGGCGGCACGCGGAATCCCCTCACTCGGGAAAACCTCGACCAGTACCGCCTCAAGGTCACCGATCCAAAATGGCTGAAAGAGCGACTGGCTCAGGTGAGCCTGCCCAACTTTTTGCAGGTCATTGAGGCCTCATTACGGGAGGCGGGGTGCGAGGCCCGAGACCTCAGCTACCTCGCCCTTTTGCACATGAAACGCTCGGCTCACGAGGCGGTGCTCGAGGGGCTCGGCCTGGGGGAGGATAAGAGCATTTACCTCGAGCGCTACGGCCATTTGGGCCAGCTGGACCCCATTTTGTCCTTCAAGCTGGCCCTCGAGGACAGACGGATTCCCCCAGGTGGGCTCGCGGCGTGCGCGGTGGCGGGGGTCGGCTACCACTGGGGGGCTGCGGTTTTCCGGAGGGAGGTGTAAATGGAACTCAACCTCGATCTCATCGCCAGGCACGCGGCTTACCACCCCCAGCGCCCGGCGGTGCACTTTCGGGGTCGGTGGTACACCTACGGCGACTTGGACGAGCGAGCGAGGAAGACCGCTGGTCGTTTGGCGGCGCTCGGCGTGAGTCGGGGGGACCGGATCGGGCTCTTGGCGCCCAATCACTTGGCCTACCTGGAGTTGTTATTCTCGGCGCCGCGCCTCGGCCACGTTCTCGTCCCTTTCAACTGGCGGCTGGCGCCTCCCGAAATCGCGGATCTGGTGGCCTACGTGCGTCCCAAGTGGCTCTTTTATGCCGATGAGTTTGTGGATCTCGTCGAGGACCTGGGGCCCAGGGCCCTACCACTTACGGTCTTGGACGAGGGGCGAGCGGCGGCGTTTGCCTCGCCGAGGCTTGGCCTCGAGGATCCCGCCATGCTGCTCTTTACCGGCGGCACCACCGGCAGGCCGAAAGCGGCGACGATCCCGTACCGGCAGCTCCTCTTCAACGCTTTCAACACTGTGTTTTCCTGGGGACTTGCCCCGAGCGACCGCTACATCGTGGCCACGCCGATGTTCCATGCTGCGCTCCACGCCCTTGCTACACCACTTTTGTACCTAGGCGCCGAAGTTTTGATCGAAGAGCGTTTCGATCCGGGTGAGTATCTGGCGTGGGTTTCGTCGTACCGACCCACGGTGCTCTTTATGGTGCCCACCATGTTCCAGATGCTGGCCCAACATCCGGATTTTGCCCGAACGGACTTCTCCAGTGTGCGCTTTGCAATTTCCGGAGGGGCGCCCTGTCCCGGGTCGGTGCGCGAGGCCTTTCGTCGCGTCGGTGTCCGGTTCAAACAGGGCTATGGACTCACCGAAGCCGGGGTGAACTGCTTTGCCTTGGACCTCGACGAGGCAGAGGCCTACCCCGAGGCGGTGGGTCGGCCGGTGTTCCATCTATGGACCCGGATCGCCGACGCACGAGGCGACCGGGTGGGGGTCGGGGAGGTGGGTGAACT
>WIAM01000012.1 GCA_015519965.1 Thermaceae bacterium | reverse complement strand
GGACCGTCGGCCCCTGATCGGCCGGCGGGGGCAGGCTCGGTGGGGCGGTCGGCGGCGTGGTTGGCGTCGGGGGTGCGGCGCCGTTCGTGGGGGAGGTTTTCGGCCTGAGAATTTCGACCGCTTCAGCGATGGTGAGGGTGACCGGCGTCCCCTCTTCGATCACCGTGCCCGGCTCGGGGGTTTGGGCGATGACGGTGCCGGGGGTCTCGGGGCTCGGGAGCTTTTCCTCCCGCCCGAGCGTGAGTTTGGCCATGGCCACCAGCGCTTCGGCGGTTTGGGCCGGGAGGCCCTGGAGCTTCGGCACCATGGTGAGCAGTTTTTGGGGGCCTTCGGAAACGAGAAGATCAACGCTCTGACCGGTCGGGAGGGCAAACCCCACCGGGGGCAGGGTGGCGAGCACCGTGCCCGCGGGTGAGGCGTCGTAGGTTCGGACCACGCGCCCGAGCTGGTAGCCCTCGGCCTCAAGGCGCTGGCTGGCGACCGCGAGGCGCTGTCCGACGATCTTGGGGACGCGATGCGCCTCGGGCCGGTTGATGATGAGCCGGATTCTGCGGCCCGGCTTGATCTGGGTGCCGGGCGGGGGGGTGACCTCGAGGACCGTCCCCGCCGGCTGCTCCGGCCGGCTCTCCTCCTGGAAGACGATTTCGAGCCCTTTTCCCCGGAGGGCTTTGAGCGCTTCCTGGACCGTGCGTCCGGTGATCGGGGGAACGGTGAAGATCGGAGGGTTGAGGTAGCGGTCGACGCCGATGGCACCCAGGGCCAGGCCGAGGAGGCCGAGGATGAACCCCGGGAGCCAGCGAAAAAGGGTGCGGGTTCTTGGGATCCGATCGGCCGCCGGGCGTGGGGGGCTGGCCTGGAGTTCGGGGGCCAGATCGAGGATCTGGAGGTGGCCGCCGGCGAGACTGACCGCTTCCGGGTCGACAGCGTAACCGAGGGGCGCGAGTGCGTTTTCGATCTCGGCCAGCTTGCGACGGGCGCGCCGCCCCTTTGGGGGGACGATTTCGTGGCCTTGAGGCCAGAAGACGTAGTAACGGCCGGGTTTGGCGCTGACCTCGAGGCCCTGGGGGAGCGCGCCGAGGCGCTCGAGTCGTTTGAGCGCGTTCCGGTAGCGGAAAAAGGCGGCGCGGGCTTCAGGGTCGTGGACCTCGAACCAGTAGAGCTTGCCGGGGCCGCTCGGACCCTGGACCTCGAGGGTGCGCACGAAGCCTTTGAGCGGACCTTCGCGTAGGACCTGGTATTTGCCCACCACCTCGGGCACAGACCGATTATACGGGCACCTGGTGGGGCGAGCCCCCTGCTGTGGGAATGCCACAGCAGGGGGCTCGCGTCGCACCGATCGGCTTAGTAGACGGTCAGGAGGTTGGTAAAGCCCGCGTTGCCTCCGAGCAGGGCGGACAAGATGGCTGCGTAGTTCGTGTAAACGTCGCTACCCTTGGCGATGGGGATGGGACCGAACCGTTTGGTGGTGCCGTTCATGGTGACCGTGATCGTGATCTGCGTGTCCTGGCTCGCGCTGGTGGCGTCTACGCTCACGATGTAGGGCCAGCTGGTGGCCTCGCTCGGGGTGTGGCTCGCGGGCAGGGTGTAAGTCTCGCTGGCGGTGGCGCCGGTGCCGTCGTCGTCCTGATTGAATGGGGATTGCTGCCCGCTCGATACCTTGGGGGTATTCCACCCCAGACCGGCTTCCAGAATGGCCAGGTCGAGGTCATTGGGCGTGTTGGGATCGCCGGTCCCGGCCCACTCGATGGTCACCTGCATCGTGGTGCTAAGGGTCGCTGGCAGGGTATCCGGAGCGGTGATGTCGCTTCCCGCGTTGACCGTAAGCGTACCCGGGGTGACGCCGTTATTCGGATCGCCATCCGAATCCCAGCTGGTGCGCTCAAAAGGCCAGGTGGCCATGGCGCTAAAGTCGGTGATGTCCTGACCGGAGACCATTACCTCGTAGGTTCCGGGGGCGATGTCGGCGAAGATGGCCTCGCCCTGATCGTTGGTCTTGGCCAGGTACTTAACCTTGCCGTTTTGCAAAAGCTGGACGTCGACTGCCGGAAGAGGCAGACCACCGTTTTCGGTGCTTACGGTGACCTTGGCCACCCCACCTTTTTCGGTCTGGGCCGTTTTGACCTTATCGACCAGCTTTTTCAGATTGATCCGACCCCAGCCCGTGCCCCGGTCGAAGCCCGGGGGGCCGATGTCGTCGGCGGTGGACTCCAAGAGGCGGCGGATCTCGTACGGCGTGGCCGCGGGCAGGAATTGCTTGATGAGCGCCACCGCCCCCGCCACTTCGGGCGTGGCCATGCTGGTGCCCGAGATGCGGTAGTAGTATTGCCCGGTCCAGGTGGGCCAGGTGGAGAGAATGTCCTCGCCTGGGGCGCTGACGCTGATGTGTCCGCCCGAGGTTGAGAAGTCGGCCTTTTGGTCCTGAGCGTTGGTCGCGCCTACGGCGATGATCCCCGGATAGCCCGCGGGGTATTGGACCTCGTCCTGAGATGAATTCCCCATGGCCACGGTGATGGTGACGGTTCGGTCGGGGATGCCATCCCCCGCCGTGCCGCCCCCGGTACCGTCGTCGTAGGCGGGGAGCGCCTGGCCGGTGGTCACGTCGTAGCCGGTGAGCGCGGAGTCGAGGGCGTCTTTGACCACCTGGCCGTAGCCCTTGCCACCGAGGCTCATGGTCAGGATGTCGGGAACGATGCCGTCGCCGTCGGCGTCGGTGATGGCGGCCCACACGCCCTGGGCGATGGTGAAGTCGCTGGTGAAGGGACCGCAGAAGACCTTGATGTCCATCAGAGTGGCGTTATAGGCCACGCCGGCGACACCCTGGCTGTTGTTGCCCCGGGCGGCGGCGATACCGGCGACGTGGGTGCCGTGGATGAATTGACGCTGACTGGCGTCCGCGTCGGGAGGGATGACGTTGTTGGCAAGGTTCAAGCAGCCGGTCGCGTCGTAGCCCTGGACGAATGCCCCGGCCAGATCCGGGTGCGTGGCGTCGATGCCGGTATCCACGATCCCGATGACCACCCCGCTGCCGTCTGGCGTCGTGCCCTGGCCGTCCATATCGGTGGCCCACGCGTCTGCGGCTTGCATCACGTCGTGGTCCCACTTTTGCGCTTCAAGCGGGTCGTTCAGCCCCGTCTGGGCCGCGGCGGTGCCGATAGCGGTGACCGCGGTGCCCTGCGGGGTGGGGAGGGGGTGCTTAAAGTTCGGCTGGGCGTAGCGCAGCCCGCGAGGATTTTTCGCCCGGAGGATCCCGAGCGCGAGCGAAGCGTTGGTCCCGCTCGGGAGTTCGACCAGGGCGGCCTTGAGGCCGGGGATGGTATCGATCACCCGGGCGCCGCCGAGCGCCGAGAGGATTTCAGGCAGATCGCCGCTGTTTTGGTAGCCGATGACGATCTGATCCGATACGTGGTCAGCGGTGATCGCCACCGGTTGGGTGGGGATCGCAGGACCGGATCCCTGGGAAGTTGAGCTCGTGGTGTTCGGGGTGGTGGAACAGGCGGCCAGGAGGAGGAGTCCGGTGAGGAGTACGAGAATCTTCCGCATTCGTGACCTCCTTAGGGTGCGGTGGTAAAGGTGAAGTGATCGGACGAGGGGACGCCATAGGGGAACCAAAGGCCGAGGCCGTCGGCGGCAACCGAGATCGCGGTGGGGTTGGCGGGGTCGTCGAGGGCGTAGGCCTCGATGACCTGCCACTCGTAGGATCGGCCCTTTTGCAGCGTCTCAAACGCGGTTCCGTTGAAGCTGCCGTCTTGGTTCCAGGTCCACTGGGTGATGTTTTCCAGGGCCATGACCGGGTTGTTGGTGAGGAAGGCCATCTCGCCGCTCACGGTGTCCCAAAGCGCGGCGGCGTAGTAGTGGTAAGGGCTGACCGTGGCGCTCGCTTGCCAGGAGAAGGTCGGGGTGACCGAGACTCCGGTGGCATTATCGCCGGGCGAGACGAGCGAGACGGTGAAGGCCTCGAGGGGCGTGGTGCTGAGCACGTTCGACGGCTTGGACTCCTGGTCGCCGATGAACGCGGTCATGCGGTAATAGACCTTTTTGCCCGGGGCGAGTTCGGAGCTCGCATCGACGAAGGCTGTTTCGCTCGCAGCCACGGTTCCGATGGCGGTAAAGCTGAAGCCGTCAAAGCTGCGGTAAATGCGATACCCATAGGGAATGCCGTCAGGAATACCACTGAAATCGTACCTCGGGCTCCAGACGAGCTGTACCCAGAGGTTGCCGCCGGTGGGCGCGGCTTGCGGGGTGACCTGGAAGAACTGGACCGGGCTGGAGAGCGTAACCGCCAGAATCCCCCTGAGATCGGGTGCAGCCAGGGTGAGGTTGCCTGGGCTCGGGTGATTGATGGTGATGTGCCGCCGGAGCTCGGTTCGGTTGCCGTTGGTGTCGTAGACCACGACGGTAAGCGTCGTGGGCCCGCTGACCGCGTAATCGAGGGGGTTGAGGTACGCGTCACCGGTATCGTTGGTCTGGGCGAAGTAGGCGCGCACGCCGCTCAGAAATCCTGCGCCAGGGATCTTCCCGAGAGCGGCATAGATGATGTTGCTCGAGAGCGGGCTTTGGGGCGTGACCTGGACCCGGTAGAGGATCGGTCCTTGCGAGGCGTCGTAAGTATCCCCTTCATTCACCCATTGCAGGGTGACCTGGGGGGGCTCTGTGGGCCAGTTGGGGTTGAAGGCCTGCCGTTGGATGATGGTGAGTTTCGTAACCTGGTTTTTCTCTACCTTGACGTTCAAGACCTGGGAGCCGGCATAGCCGTTTTTGCTGGCCACGAAGTCGTAAAGGCCGGGTTCCAGATCGATCTTGAACGCGCCATCGCTTCCGGTGGTGGCGGTCGCGACCGGCTGGCCACCCTTCTTCACGCTGATCTGAACGCCAGCGATCGCGCTTCCTGCGTTCGCGCTGACGACATAACCCTCGACCCCGCTCGGGGTGGGCGTCGGCCAGAAGAAGTTCTGGTTACAGCTGGCAAGGATGAGAGTGAGGAACAAGAGTGAGGATAAGACCAATTTTTTTCGCACGTAAGCCTCCTTCCAACGAACGACTGGTATGCCTTGGGCAGAGTGTGTAACGAGACCTCCCTGCTGCGCCTATCTCGGGGGTGTTTTTTCTCTTCTCCTTCTGGGTTCCACCTCCTCTCCAGGTTGACTTTTTGGAAATCTTACGCTAGCCGCGAACGATAACCGGTGAGATTTGCACCGCAGCGTCCCGGCTTTTGGCTTATAAGGAATAGATTGGTATGATACCTCCTGAGCATGGAGCCCGCTCGAGGCCGGGTGGCCTTCGCCTACGACCGAACGCGCTACCATCCCCCTGAAGTCTCGGGGCGCATCGCGACAGCCATCACCGCCCCGGTGGAGCGGCGGTTCCGTGACCCGCATTTCCTCGAGCTGGGCGTGGGCACCGGCCGGATCGGGGTGCCGGTGCTCGCCCGGGGGTTCCGATTCACCGCCGTCGACAACGACCCGGCGATGCTCGAGGTCTTCCGTTACAAGATCGCCGGCGTCAACCGAAAGGTGCAGGTGGTTGAGGCCGACGTGCGAGAGCTGCCCTTTGAAAAGGGGCGTTTCCACGCGGTGCTGAGCGTTCACCTCTGGCATTTGATCCCCGACTGGCAGCGGGCGTTGCTCGAGGCCATCCGCGTTTTGGCCCCCCAGGGCTTTCTTTTTGAAGGCTGGGACGAGGGAGTTGGGGAGAGCGAGGACTGGCGCATTCAGGAGGTCTGGCGGGAGATCCTCAAGTCCCGTGGATTCGAACTCAAACGGGGGCGGCACAAAGCGCGGTTGATGGAGGTGGAGAAAGCCCTGCGCAAGCTCGGGCTCGAGCCCGAGACCCAGGTCGCGGCGGAGTGGGATGAAGAGCGCACGCCGCGCCAGAGCCTCGAGGCTATCGAGGAACGGCTGTACTCGTTCACGCACCAGGTCCCCGAGCCGGTTTTTCGCGAGTCTGTCGAGGAGCTCTACCGCTGGGCCCGGGCCACCTACGCCGATCTGGACCAGCCCATGCCCATCCGCTGGCGCTTTATGCTGCGAACGACGGCGCTATGAGAAAGATCGAGATCCAAACGCCGAGTCGGGAGGCCCTGGTGAATCTGACCGCCGAGGTCTCGGCGGTGGTGAAGCGCACCGGCTTGACCGACGGCATCGTTCATCTTTACAGCCCCCACACCACCGCTGGGCTAGTGATCCAGGAAGGGGCGGACCCCATGGTGGCGGAGGACCTTCTGCGGCGATTGCGCGAGCTCATTCCCCACCATCACCCTGCCGACCGGCACCTCGAGGGCAACTCCGACGCCCACCTCAAAACGGCGCTGGTGGGCCAGTCGGTGACGGTCCCGGTGCAGGGCGGGCGGCTTTTGCTCGGTACCTGGCAGCAGATCTTCCTGGCCGAGTTCGACGGACCCAGGCGGCGTCGGGTCTGGGTCAGCTTCCTGGCCGCGGCCGTCGTGTGATCGCCCTGCCCTTGAAAACTTGGTACGCGGGTTTTAGCCTGGGGGTGTCCCCGATACGGGGCACAAAGGCTGCCAATACGAGGCCCCTGGTGCCTGGGCGCGTAGCTCAGGCTTAAAGTGGGGAAGTCCGGTGAAAGTCCGGCGCTGTCCCGCAACGGTAACCGGGCAAGCATAGGAGCTTGCGTCGTTGCCCGGAAGCCCGAACACCTGCCAGGGGAGCCCAGCGCACCCCGCCTGGGCACCTCTCGCGGAAGAGGGGAAAGGGGGGTTTGAGATCTTTATTTACCCCGCCTTTTCCCGGTGGGGATTTTTCATGCCCCACCTCCGAAGCCGGCAGCCCGAGGAGGTGGTTTTTCGTGTTGAAGCGTTTGTTAGTTCTCCTTTGGTTTTTGGGCTTGGCGATGGCCACGTCGTACCCGCTCACGGTTC
>WIAM01000072.1 GCA_015519965.1 Thermaceae bacterium | reverse complement strand
TCGTCGAGGGTTTCGACGAAGTGGAAGGTCATGTTCTTTTTCAGGTGGCGGGGGATGTCGTCGAGGTCGGAGGCGTTGTTCTTGGGCAGGATGACCTCGGCGATGCCCGCGCGTTTCGCGCCCAGGACCTTCTCCCTTACCCCCCCGATGGGGAGGACGCGGCCGGTGAGGGTGATCTCGCCGGTCATGGCGATGTCGTGCCGCACCGGGGTGTCGGTCAGCGCGCTGACCAGGGCGCTGGTGATGGCTACGCCAGCCGATGGGCCTTCCTTGGGGATGGCGCCGGCGGGGACGTGGATGTGGATGTCGGACTTTTCAAACCGCTCGAGGGGAATCCCGAAGCGATCGGCGTTCTTCTTAGCGTAGGTGAGGGCCGCCCGGGCCGACTCCTTCATGACATCGCCCAGCTGGCCGGTGAGGATGAGCTGGCCCTTCCCGGGCATGACGCTGACCTCAACGAACATGATGTCGCCACCGACCGGGGTGTAGTACATGCCGGTGGCCACGCCCACCTGCGGTCCCCGGGCTTCGGTTTCAGGCAGGTAGCGGGGCCGCCCGAGATATTTTTCCAGGTCCTTCTCGGTAATCCGTACCCGCTTTTTCCCTTCCTCGAGGATCCGCCGCGCGGCTTTGCGGAGCAGGGCGCCGATCTCGCGTTCCAGGTTTCGAACCCCGGCTTCGCGGGTGTAGTGGGTGATCAGCCGGCGCAGGGCGGCGTCGGTGATCACCACCTGGCGTTCGGAGAGTCCGTTCTCCGCCAGCTGCCTAGGCATGAGGAATCGTTTGGCGATCTGGAGCTTTTCGTCCTCGATGTAGGAGGAGAACTCGATCAGCTCCATCCGGTCGAAGAGGGGGGCGGGGATGAGCTGGGGGAAGTTGGCGGTGGCGATGAACATGACCTCCGAGAGGTCGAAAGGCACCCCCAGGTAGTGGTCGACGAACTCCTTATTCTGGGCCGGGTCGAGGACCTCAAGCAGCGCCGCCGAGGGGTCGCCTTGGAAGCTGGCGCCGAGCTTGTCCACCTCGTCGAGCAGGAAGACGGGGTTTTTGGTGCCGGCCTGGCGCAGCCCCTGGATGATCCGTCCCGGCATGGCGCCGATGTAGGTGCGGCGGTGTCCCCGGATGTCGGACTCGTCGCGGGCGCCGCCCAGCGAGATGCGGACGTACTTCCGGCCGAGCGCCCGGGCGATGGACTTGGCGATACTGGTCTTGCCCACCCCGGGCGGGCCCACGAAGAGCAGGATCGGCCCCTTGTTGACCTCTTCCTTGGGGATTTCGCCCTTTTCGGCCCGCTCGGCTTTTAGCTTGCGGACAGCGAGGTATTCCAGCACCCGGTCTTTGACCTTTTCCAAACCGTAGTGGTCGGCGTCGAGAATCTCCTTGGCCCGGTGGATGTCGAGGTTGTCTTCGGTGCGCTCGTTCCAGGGAAGATTGGTGATCCAGTCGAGGTAGGTTCGGATGACCGCGGCTTCGGCCGAGTCGGGGTGCATCCGGGCCAGGCGCCCGAGCTCGCGCTCGGCCTCCTTTTTCACCACTTCGGGCAGGTTCAAGGCCTCGATCTTCTTGCGCAGCTCCTCGACCTCTTCCTCACCCTCCTCGCCGTGGAGCTCGCGCTGGATGGCCTTCATCTGCTCGCGCAGGAAGTACTCGCGCTGGTTTTTGTCGATCTCTTCCTTGACCTGCTGCTGGATGCGGCGCTGGGTCTCGATGAGTTCGAGCTCGGCGTCGAGCAGCACCAGGATGCGCTTCAGGCGCTCGGCCACCGAGGGCAGCTCGAGGATCTGCTGCTTGTCTTCCAGCTTGAAGTCCATGTGGAAGGCGATGTAGTCGGCGAGCTGGACCGGGTCCTCGAGGTTTTGGATGAACTGGGCGACGTCGGGCGAGACGTACTTGCCCTCTTTGAGGAGCTGGGCGAAGCGGGCCTTGACCTCGCGGTAGAGGGCCTTGATCTCGATCTCCGGGCCCAGCACCTCCTTTAAGGGCTCGACCGTGGCCTCGAGGTAGTCCCCGTGTACCTCGTAGCTCGTCGCCCGGGCCCGGGCGTAGCACTGGACCAGAACCTGGACCGTTCCGTCGGGGTTTTTCCGCATGCGCAGGATGTTGCACACGGTCCCGGTTTGGAAGAGATCCTCGGGCGCGGGGTCTTCGACGGTCTTATCCTTTTGCGCCACGATGAAAATGACCCGGTCGCGCCCGAGCGCTTCGTCGATGGCGCGGACGCTGATGGCCCGGCCGGCATCGATGGGCATGACCATGGTGGGGTAGATCACCGAGCCCCGGACCGGCACGACCGGGAGTTTGTCTGGAATGTTCATCGGGTCCCTCCTTTCGTTTTCTCGGCGTGGGTGCATCGCATCCATGACTTTAGTGCACCTTTATCAATTTTAATGTATCCAAAGCTTGAATTCTAGGGCCGCCCGCGGAGGCGGCCTGTGAGGTCCGGGTTTTTCCTTTCCCGGTCAGGTCGAGGTGGTTTCGAAGAGCTCGGCCAGCTTGAGCGGGGTGTTGGTGGTGATCTGATCGACGCCGGCCCGGAGCAGGCGCAAAAGCTTTTCCCTGGCCGCGGGTTCGTCGGCGTCGAGCGTCCAAACGTCGACCGTAACGCCGGGGCGAATGCGGTGGAGGTGCTCGACGGGGTTGTAACCGTCCTCGAGGGCCTGCAGCACGAAGTCCTTGCGCAGGTAGAACTCCACCGCCCGGGGCACCAGGCCGGAGATGGCCTCGATGCGGTCGGCGAGGTAGTCGGGCGTGGGCAGGACGCGGCGGTAGCCGAGCGGGTGGTCGTCGAGGTAGCCGTAAGCATTGACCCGGATGGGCAGCCGCAGGAATTCACCCACCGGCGCGTCGAGGTGAAAGGCGATGTCGAACCCGAGGGGAAGCTCGGGGGCGACGCGGGCCAGCATGCGCAGGTTCCAATCGGCCAGGCAGCCGACCACCACCTCGAGGTTGTCCTTTTCCAGAAGGGGGCGGAGGCTTTCGTGGAGCCAGGCGGCCTCGTCCCTGCCCAGAGGAACCGTTTCTTTGAGGTCCACCTGGACCTTCAACGGCCCGTCGAACTCGCTGAGGACGCCGACCACTTCCGAGAGCGTCGCCACCCGCTCGGCACTGCCCCTGAGGTGCAGGCGCTTGATCTCGGTGTGGGTGGCGAGGCGCACCGGTCCCACGCCGGTGGTCTCCCGCTCGAGGTGGGTGTCGTGGATCAGCACGTAGACCCCATCCAGGGTGAGCCCGACGTCGAACTCGATGGCCTGGGCCCCGCCCTCGAGGACCTCGGCGAGAGCCGAGAGCGCGTTCGGTGGGTGGTGGCCGTTGCCGGTTTGGAAGCGGTGGTACTTGAGGCGAACCGAGCGGTCTTTGTAGTGGAGGTGGCTGGGCAGTTTCATGGGTCTCTCCCGGGTCACGTGATCACCACTGAAACATACTTGATCTCTAAAAACGCATCCAGGCCCCACTTCCCACCCTCGCGCCCGATGCCGGAGAGCTTCATCCCGCCAAAGGGGGCGACGGGGGTTGAGGGGAGTCCGTCATTGACCCCGACGATGCCGAACTCGAGGCCCTCGCTCATGCGCCAGGCCCGGCCGAGGTCGCGCGTCCAAAGATAGGCGGCGAGGCCATAGGGCGAGGCGTTGGCCATAGCCAGGGCCTCTTCCTCGCGTTCGAAGGAGAGGATCGGGGCCACGGGGCCGAAGGTCTCTTCCTCGAGGATCTTCGCCGAAAGGGGAACGCGGGCCAAAACCGCGGGTTCGACGAAGGTCCCCCGCCGCTTTCCGCCGCCGAGCAGCCGCGCGCCCCTGGCCAGGGCGTCGCTGAGGTGGGCCTCGACCTTGGCCGCCGCCGCCGCGTTGACCAGTGGGCCGATCTCGGTGGCCTCGTCGAGGGGGTCGCCGACTCTGAGCCTTCCCACCGCCTCGGCGAATGCCTCGGCGAAGCGGTCGTGGATGGCCCGATGCACGTAGATGCGGTTTGCGGCGACGCAGGACTGACCACCGTTTCGGAACTTAGCGGTGATCGCCGCCGCCACCGCTTTTTCCAGGTCCGCGTCTTCGAAGGCGATGAAGGGGGCGTGGCCGCCGAGTTCGAGGGCGATCCGCTTCATGGTCTTGGCCGCCTGGGCATAGAGTTGCTGGCCCACCGCCGTGCTGCCGGTGAAGGTGAGCTTGCGAATGCGCGGGTCCTCGAGGAACACCCGGCTGACCCCGACCGGATCGGTGGTGGGGAGAACCTGCAGGGTGGCGGGGTGACCCCCGGCCTCTTGCCACAGCCGCGCCAGATAGAGCGCGGTGAGCGGGGATTCTTCGGCCGGTTTGAGGGTGACCGTGCAGCCGGCGGCGAGGGCGGGGGCGGCTTTTCGGGTGACCATGGCCGCGGGGAAGTTCCACGGCGTGATGGCGTAGACGGGGCCGACGGGGGCCTTGATCACCATGAGGCGCTTGGCAGGGTCGGGGCTTGGGATCGTGGTGCCATAAATGCGCTTGGCCTCCTCCGCGTACCACTCGACGAAGCCGGCGGCGTAAGCGACCTCCTTGCGGCCCTCCCGGATCGGTTTACCCATTTCCAGGGCCATGATCCGGGCCAGGGGTTCGGCGTGCTCGAGGATCAGCTCGTACCAACGCCGGAGCACGGCCCCCCGGGCGGCGGGGGTTTGTTTTCGCCAGTGGGCGTCGGCCTCGATCTGGGCCTCGAGGGCTTTCCGGGCGGTCTCGGCGTCGACGTCGGCGACCTCGGCCAGCGGCGCGCCGGTGTCGGGGCGCCGCAGGGTGAAGGTTTTGGGCGCGAGGGCCCAGCGCCCGTCGATGAAGGCTTCTTTGGGCGTGTTTTCGGGTAGCATGTCTACTCCCTGACTCCGTCTTCCCTGAGGGCGGCGAGCAGGTCCTCGAGGCTCGCCACCGCCCGTGCGATCCTTTTGTCCGCGGCTCCGTAATAGACCCAAAGCCGGCCGTCTTTGCACACCGCCCCGGTGGGGAAGACCACGCTCGGGATATCCCCCGAACATTCGTATTCGACCTCCGGCGCCAGGATGGGATACGGCAGCCGGGCGAGCACCCGGGAGGGGTCCTCGAGGGCAAGGAGCGCCGCCCCGGCGCGGTAAACTCGTGCGCGGTCGACGCCGTGGTAGAGAAGGAGCCAGCCTTCCTTGGTTGGGATCGGTGGCGGACCGGCGCCGATCTTGGCCGCCTCCCACTCGAAGCGGGGTTTTAAGACGGTGTGCTGCTCGTGCGCCCGGGTGTGACGGCGCCAGAAGTCGGGATCGGGGTGGATGAGGGCCTCGAGGGAGGGCAGGCGGGCGAGCTGAATGCTGGGCGGGATGCGGTGCAGCAAGACCACCTGGCCCCGGATGAGGGAAGGGAACACCACGGCGTCCTTGTCGTTGGTCTCGGGGATGACGACGCCTACTTTTTCAAAGCGCAAAAGGTCGCGGCCGAGGGCCAGGGCCACGCGGTCGCCCTGGCCGGAAAACGCCGGCTTTGAGAGCGCGGTGTAGGTCATGAGCCATAGGGGACCGTCTTCGGTCTCGAGCTTGCTCACCCGCGGATCCTCGACGCCGAAGCGGTCGTCCTTGGCGTCCGGTTCGAGTACCGGCGTGGGATCGGGGGAAAATTGGACGCCGTCGTCGCTGGTGGCGTGTCCGATCCGTGAGACGTAGTCGCGATAGCCGCGCTTTTCCGGCCACGGGGTATACCCCGGGGCGACGGCGCGAAAGAAGAGGTGCAGCTTTCCCTGCCCGTCCAGAACCGCGGCGGGATTAAAAACCGCCCCGCGAGCCCACGGTGGTGCTTCCTCAGGCGACAGTACCGGATGCTCCGGGGCGCGTTGGAGTTTGAACATGGCTTCCCCGCGCGCTTAAGGGCCGACCCGGGTCCCCGTCCGGTCGAAGTAGTGGAGTTTTTCCGCCGGCAGGTGGAGGTGGATCTGCTGGTCGGGGGCGGGCTTGGCCTCCGCCGGCACCAGAACCTGCAGGCGAACGCCGCCGCTTTCGACCATGACCAGCGCTTCCCGCCCCAGCGGTTCGACCACCAGCACCGTGGCCGGCGTTCCTTCGGCCCGCAGCTCGATGTCTTCGGGGCGGATGCCGAGCCAACCCTGGCCCTGGGGATGGGGGCCCTCAAGCCCCTGCCTGAACCCGCCCGCCTCGAAGGCCCGTTCCTTGAATACGCCTTCGATCAGGTTCATCGGCGGCGCGCCCACGAAGCTCGCGACGAAGGTGTTCTTCGGTTTCCTGTAGAGCTCGTCGGGGGTGGCGAACTGCTGCAGCTCGCCGGTGCTGAAGACCGCCACCCGATCGGCCATGGCCAGCGCCTCGGCCTGGTCGTGGGTGACCAGGATCGCGGTCACGCCGAGGTCCCGTTGCAGCCTGCGGATCTCGGCCCGGGCGGAGAGCCGGATCTGGGCGTCGAGGTTCGACAGCGGCTCATCCAGCAGGAGGAGCTGGGGCTCCTTGACCAGCGCCCGCGCCAGCGCCGCGCGTTGCTGCTGGCCCCCCGAGACCTGGGCCGGTCGGCGGTTGAGAATGTGGCCGATGCCGAGGAGATCGGCGGTGGACTGGACCCGCGATTTGACCTCGGCGTCGGGGACTTTTTTCAGCCTGAGGGGGAAGGCGATGTTTTCGAAGAGGGTGAGGTGGGGATACAGGGCGTAGGACTGGAAGACCATGCCCACGTCGCGATCTTTGGGGTGCAGGTGATCGACCCGGCGCTCGCCGAAGTGGATCTCGCCGGTGGTGGGCCGGTAGATCCCGGCGATGAGCAGCAGGGTGGTGGTCTTGCCACATCCTGAGGGTCCGAGAAAGGCCACCAGCTCGCCGGCCTGGACCTCGAGGTCCAGGCCCTTGAGCGCCCAGACCTTACCAAAGCGCTTGGAGAGTCCCCTGAGGGTGACGTCGGTGCCTTTGATCATCCCTTTACGCCTCCAGAGTAAATGTTGAGGAGATACTTCTGCCCGAGGAGGAAGAAAACGAACACCGGCAGGGCGTAAAAGAGCCCCACCGCGGCCATCATGCCGTAGTCGACGAAGGACTCACGCAAAAAGCTTTGCAAGTAGAGCGCCAGCGTCCAGCTCTTGCCCGAAACGATGAGAGTGTAGGGCAGGATGAACTCGCCCCAGGCCGAGAGCAGCGCAAACGTGCCCAAGGCCAGGATGCCGGGGCGCACCAGCGGTAAGGCGACCTTGCGGAAAACCGTCCAGCGCGAGGCTCCGTCGACCAGCGCGGCCATCTCCATTTCCCAGGAAAGATTGTCGAAAAAGCCTTTCATCAGCCAGATCCCGAGCGGGATCTCGAGCGAGGCCTTGACCAGGATGACCCCGAAGAGGGTGTCGAAGAGCCCGAGCACCCGCAGGATGTAGTAGATCGCGATCAGCAGGCTGACGGCGGGGAAGGCGTGGAGGACGAGGATCATGCCCAGGTACAGCCGCCGCCCGGGAAAGTTCATGCGGCTGATGGCATAGGCGGCCATCGAGGCCACCAGGACCTCGATGAACGCCACGGTGGCGGCGAAGAGGATCGAGTTAAAGAGCGCGACCCATATCGGCGGGCGGCCGTTGATCGACCCCTCCCAGAGAAAGCGCCAGTTGCCGAAGTTGATGTTGCCCACGGGAAGGAGCCCGTGCACCTGATTGAAGAGGGCGGTGAGCAAGAGCCACAGCGTGCCCACGCCGATGGGGAGGGTGATGAGGCCGAGAACGATGAGAATGAGCCGCCAGGAAGGTGGTCGGATCGGCATCAGTTCACCTCCACTTTGGGCTCGACGACCAGGTTTTGGAAGTTGAAGATTTTGAGGTAAAAGAGCGAGACCAGGATGCCGATGAGCACCAAAACCGCCGCCATCGCCGCGCCGAGCCCGAACTCGACGTTGCCGAAGTAGTTGGAAAGCGCCAGGTGGTAGGCCCTGAGCGACCACACCTCGGTGGTGTAAAAGCCGGGCCCGCCGTCGGTAAGCAGCAGGATGTATTCGAAGGAGGTGAGCAGGGAGAGGGTTTGGTAGGCGGTGACGAAGAGGATGGGCCACGAGAGCAGGGGCAGGATCACCCGGCGCACGGTCTGCCAGGTGGTGGCGCCGTCAACTGCGGCGGCGTAGAAGAGTTCTCGGGAGATGGCCCGGATCGCCGAGGTAAAGATGAGCATGCCGAAGCTCGCGCCCACCATGCCGTTGGCCAGGATGACCACGCTCCAGGGGGCGGCGGCGATCCAGTTCTTGGAAACGCCGAGAAGGTCACTCACCAGGCCCATGGGTGCCTGGGTCAACAGGCCCTGCCAGATGAACACGTAGACCACCGGGGGCAAGATTCGCGGCAGCAGCCAAAGGGCGCGGAACTGGTCGCCAATCTGGCTGGGCACCAGGCTCGTGAGCAGGGCCAGCACCAGCCCCATGCCGACGTTAAAGAGGAGGGTTAAGGCGACGTACTTCCCGGTGTTGGCCAGGATCTTTTTCAGGAAAGGATCCGCGAGCAAATCGCGGTAGTTGCCAAGGCCCACCCAGCTCGGCTTGCTCAAGGTGGTGGTGGAGATGTCGGTGAACGACAGCAGCAGCGTGGCGACCACGGGGACCATAAAAAAGAGCACGATCAACACGGTGGCGGGCGTTAGGAAAAAGGCCGGTATGGCGTACCTTCGCACGTGTCACCCCGTTTCCTTTTTTGCCCCACCCGCCCGGGCGGGTGGGGCCGACGTCGCTCTTGGGCCCGGGCCCTTGCTCTTTCGCTTAGCGAACGATCAGCTCGTCCTTAAGGGCACGCTTCATCTCGGCCGCCACGACCTCAACCGCCTGATCGGGCGACAGGCCGCCGGACTCGACCGCCGAGACCCCGCGGTAGAAGGCCTCCTGCCACTTGGGGAGGTCGGCGTGGAGCGGCTGGAAGGTGGTGTAGTTGAGCAGCGCGCTCACCTCGCGGGTGAAGCGGTCATCAATGATGCTCGGGGTGCTCTTCAAGACAGGGAGGTGCCCCGAACCCACGGCGTGACGGGCGTCGAGGTCGGGCGCGGTGACGAAGGCCAGAATACGGGCGGCGATCTCTTTATTCTTTGAGCCGGACCAGATCATGTAGGCCTGCGGGCTGGAGAGGGTGACCGGCTTGCCGCCTTTTTTGTAGCTGGGCTGGGGTGCGAAGCCGACGTTGGCCCAGAGCCAGTCCTGGCCGCCCTTATCCTTCAGCCACTGCTGGGTCCACTCGGCCCAGTTCCAGGTGCCGCCGGACCAGAAGAGCACCTTGCCGTCGGTGATGTTTTGGTGCCAGTTGCGCCAGTTGCCATCGAGCATGTCGGCGCGGAGGACCCCGGCGTCGACGGCCTTTTTCAGCCAGCTGAAGTAGCGCTTGGCCGCGGCCTTTTCAAAGACGAGCTTGCCGCTTTGGTTGTCGTAGATGGTGCCACCGAAAGCGCGGTACCACTCGATGAAATCCGACCCGTTCTTGGGACGGTGCCAGTAGCCGTAACCCTTTTGCACCACGCCTTTGGCCACGGCTTCCTTGGCCACCGCGAGCAGGTCGTCCCAAGTGAACTCACCGGCTTCGATCTTCTTCGGCAGGTCGTTGATCTGACGTTCGCTCCAGCCGAGTTTTTTGAGGAGGGTTTTGTTGAAGTAGAGGGGGCGGGCTTCGGTGTCTTGCGGGATACCGAAGACCTGACCCTTGAAGGTCACCGCGTTCCAAAGCGTGGGGATGACCTCGAGCTGGAAGACGGGGTAGCGGTTGACGTACTCGTCGAGGGGCGCGATGAAGCCCGCCGTGGCCCACACGCCGATGAGCGGTGCCGCCGAAGCCTGAACGATGTCAGGGGCCTGGCCGGACTGGAAGGCGAGCAGGACGCGCCGCAGGTAGTTGTCCCAGTCGGTGGTGTCGAAGCTGGCCTCGAGTTTGACGCGGTAGTCGGCGTTTTCCTTTTCCAAAACCGCGTTCAAGCGATTGACCGCTTCCTCGAGGTTAGTCATGCGCGTGATCGAGGGGTCGTCGGGACCAACCGTCCATGCCTTGATGACGATGGTCTTTTGTGCCAGAGACAGGCCAAAAACCGCCAGCAGTGCCACGAAAAGCCGCAATCCTCTCATACCTTCTCCTCCCTTTCCCTTCTTCCACTGTGCCTCGGGGCCTTCAGGGGAAGGTCAGCGACCATCGCCTGGAGACCCCGTTCGGCCAAGCTTGAAAGAAAGCTTTCGGGCGCACTGGCGTCGGTGATGAGAAGATCGACCTCATTCAGTTTAGCAAATCTGGCCAGTGTCGCCCGGTCCAGCTTGCTGCCGTCGGCGAGGACGAAACGGGCCTTCGCCGAGCGCAGCATGGCTTGTTTGGTCTGGGCTTCGATGGGGTTCGGGGTGGTGTAGCCCTTTTCCAAGGAAACGCCGGTCGCGCCGAGGAAGGCCTTGTCGGCTTGGAAGGCCTCGAGGGCCGCGACCGCCGTCGGCCCGATGAGGGCGCCGGAGTGGTGGCGGACCGTGCCCCCGGTGAGCAGGATCTCAAACGGTTCTCCCGAGAGCTCGAGGGCGATGGGAATGGAGTTAGTGATGACGAAGAGCCGCCGGAACCGCCCTTTAAGCGCCTTGGCCAGGGCGAGGGTGGTGGTGCCGGCGTCTAGGATGATGGCGTCGTTCTCGACGATCTGGGCCAGGGCGGCGAGCGCGATGGCCTCCTTGGCCTCGACGTTTTGGTGGCGCTTTTCCTCGAACGAGGGGTTGAAGAGCGAGCGCGGCAGGTAGACCGCACCGCCGTAGACCCGCTGCAAAAGCCCCTGGGCCTCGAGGGCGGTCAGGTCCTTGCGGATGGTGACCTCGCTGACCCCGAAGGCCTTGGCCAGGGTCTCGACCCGAACCGAGCCCTGGCGCTCGAGCAGCGCCAGGATGCGTCCCCGGCGTTCCTCAGTCCTCAACGCGGCCTCCAATCGGCAATTGGATTGCTCGGCCGGACCAGTCGTTGCGCATCCAGGCCCACTCGGGATCGTCGACCACCGCGGTGGTGCGCTCGTCGCCGGCCAGGAAATTGAGGTAGTAGACGTTCGAACCGGGCGCCGCGGCCACCGGGTGGTAGCCCTGGGGCACCAGGACCGCTTCCCCGTCGCGTACCAGCACCACCTCGTCGATGTGCTCGTTGTAAATACGCTGGATGGCCCACCCCTCTTCGGGCTGGAAGCGGTAGTAATAGACCTCCTCCAAGTAGGGCGAATCCAGGCCGCCGTCGTGACGGTGGGGTGGCCAGGAGGACCAGTTGCCGCTTGGGGTGTAGACCTCAAAGAGCAAGAGCCGCTCCGCGGGGAGGGGCGGGGCCAGGATGTGGCTGATCTGCCGGGTGGCGTTGGCGCCGCCGCGAATCTCCACCGGGATTTCGGCAGGCTCGATGATGCGCGGGGGCAGCTTACCCTCGGCCGGAGCGCTGCCCACGGCGAAGTCGAAGGCGTCCTTTGCTTGAACGCGGAGCCTGACCCCGGGCGGGGCGTAGACCACCCGGGGGAGCTCGGCGAAGACGCTCTTTCGCGCGAGCGTTTCGGTGATTCCGTCGAGCTCGATTTCGGCCTGGCCGGCAATGGGCACCAGGGCGATCTCGCGATCGGGTTCGTGAATTTCAAACGTGTCGTCCGGGTGGAGCGTGATCGCCTTAAAAGCCAGGTAGCGCCAGCCAGCGTTATTGGGCGTGACCTCGATGGAGACGGGACCGGGTCCTGGGGTGCGCAAGAGTGTCATCGGATCTCCTCCAGTTTCACGGGACGGTTTTCCTTGAGGCTTCGGGTCGCGGCCAGGGCGATGACGAGGCTTTCCAGCGCGTCTTTGGGGCCGGGTGAGGGCGGGCGGCCGGCAAGGACCGCGCGCACGAAGGCCTGGAGTTCGGCCCGGTAGGCGGTCTCGAAGCGATCCATGAAGAAGTCGTAGTGATCGGCGCTTACCCCGCTTTCCTGGAACGCCCAGGTAGGGGTCTTGGGCACCGCGTCGACGACGACCTTGCCTTTTTCGCCGAAGACTTCGGTGCGGATGTCGTACCCGTACGTAGCTCGACGGCTGTTCTCGACGACCCCCTGGGCCCCCGAGGTGAACTTGAGGACGGTCAGGGCGGTGTCCACGTCGCCGATCTCGCCGATTTTGGGATCGACGCGCACGGCCCCAAAGGCGATCACCTCTTCTACCTCGCCGACCAAAAAACGGGCCAGGTCGAAGTCGTGGATGGCCATGTCGAGGAAGAGCCCCCCGCTGCCCTCGAGGTAAGCGATGGGCGGCGGGGCGGGATCGCGGCCCACGGCCCGGAACTGATCGACCTGGCCCACCGTTCCCGCCTCGATGAGTGCTTTGGCCCGGAGGTAGCCGGGGTCGTAGCGGCGCTGGAAACCGATCTGGAAGGGAACCCCGCTTGCCTCGACCACCGCGAGGGCTTGCCGGGTGGCCTCGAGTGTCAAGGCCACCGGTTTTTCCGAGAAGACCGCTTTTTTCGCCCGGGCCGCGGCCTCGATCAACCTGGCGTGGGTGGCGGTGGGGGTGACGATGACCACCGCCTCGACGGCGGGATCGGCGATGGCCTCTTGGGCATCGGTATAGGCCCGCTCGGCCTTGGCGTAGGCTTTGGCCTTTTCGCGGGCTTCGGGACGGGGGTCGGCCACGGCCACTACCCGGGCCTCGGGGATGCCTGCCAGGGCCTTGGCGTGCTCAAGTCCCATCCGCCCCGCACCGAGCAGGGCGACGCCGAGCTGTTTCATGATTCCACCTCCTTGCGAACGCGTTCGGCGATCCTTGGCGCTGAAAGCCCGTAGCGGTCGAGGAGCCAGTCGTTGGGGGCGCTCTCGCCCCAGCGGTCCTCGATACCGATGCGGATGACCCGTTTGGGGTCTGCGGCTGAGAGCACTTCGCTCACAAGCCCCCCCAGTCCGCCATAGATCGAGTGCTCTTCGGCGGTGACCACGAGCGGGTAGGGACGGAGCTTTTCCAAAAGCCCGTCCTCATCGAGGGGCTTGAGCGAGCCCAGGTGGAAAACGCCGGCCTCGATGCCTTCTCTGGCGAGTGCTTTCGCCGCCTCCAGCAGCCGGGTGCTTTGGGGACCGGTGCCCACCAGGGCCACGTCCCGCCCCTGCCTCAGCTCGAGCACCCGCCCGGGCTCGAAGCGGTAGGCGGCCTCGAGGACCACGGGGCTGGGATCGCGGGTGAGCCGCAGGTAGACCGGGCCCTGGTATTCGCAGGCCCAGTGCATCATGGCCCGGGTCTCCACCGCGTCAATGGGGGCGAGCACCACCATATCGGGCATGGCGCGCATGATCGCCAGATCCTCGACGTCCTGGTGGGTTTTGCCGGTGTAGCCGGTGAGGAGCCCGGAATAGGCGGCCCCGATCTTGACGTTGGCGTGGGTCTGGGCCACGAGCATCCGCAGGGGATCGAGGGCGCGGTGGGTGAAGAAGACGGTAAACGAGGAGAGCCAGGGAATGAACCCCAGATGGGCGAGCCCGGCGGCAACGCCCAGCATGTTCTGTTCGGCGATTCCCATTTCCAGGAACCGATCGGGAAAAGCGGCTTCGAACCGGTCGGCTTTGGTGGAGTTGGCGAGGTCGCCGTCGAGGACAAGGAGGCGCGGGTATTTTTCCCCCAGCTCGACCAGGGTTTCACCGAAGGCTTCGCGCAGCGCTTTCATCGCGGCACCTCCGATTCGTCAAGTCCGAGCGCCTCGAGGGCCCTTTGTAAGTCCTCGCTGCTCGGGACCTTCGAGTGCCAGGCGTGTTTGCCCTCGGTGAAGGGGAGGCCCTTCCCTTTCACCGTATGGGCGATGATGGCGGTGGGCCGTTCTGCCGGTGCCCCTTTGCGGGCGATCTCGCAGGCGCTCAGAATTTGCTCGAAGTCGTGGCCGTCGATCTCGATGACCCGCCAGCCGAAGGCCTCGAAGATCCGGGCTGGGGGGAGGGCGTCCCAGGGATCCCTACGGTCGCCCCGACCCTTGCCCCGCCATCCGTACTGCTGCAGCCCGTTGTCGTCGAGGATCGCGGTGAGGTTATCGAGCCGGTAGCGGCTGGCCACGTGAGCGGCTTCCCAGACCATGCCCTCCTGGATCTCGCCGTCGCCGAGCAGGACCCAGGTGTGGAAGTCTTTCTTCGCCAGTTTGGCCCCGAGGGCATACCCCAGGCCCGCCGAGAGCCCCTGGCCGAGCGAGCCGCTGGAGATGTCGAGCCCCGGCAGCCGGGTCATGTCCGGGTGGCCCTGGAGCCTTGAATTCCCCTTGTCGAAGGTGGCGAGCTCCGAGACGGGGAAATAGCCCCTCAGGGCCATGACGGTGTAGAGGCCTACGGCGGCGTGGCCTTTGGAAAGGATGAAGCGGTCGCGGTCGTCCCAGTCGGGCCTTTTGGGGTCGATGCGCATGACCTTGAAAAAGAGGGCGATGAGGATCTCGACCGCCGAGAGCGGTCCGCCCACGTGGCCGGCCCCGCTTTGGTGAACGGTTTTCAGGATCAGGTAGCGGGTGATTTTGGCGAGCCTTTCGAGCTCTTTCCGGGCGTCCGTTTCCAGGATCACGCTGTCACCTCCAGCTTGGCGAGCACGGCGTCGGTCACCTCGCGGGTGGTGGCCGTGCCGCCGAGGTCGGGGGTGAGGACCTGCCCCTCGGCGGTGACGGCTTCCACCGCGGCCATGAGCGCCTTTGCAGCTTCGGTTTCACCGAGGAACTCGAGCATCAAGGCCCCGGCCCAAAAGGTCGCCAGGGGGTTGGCGATGCCCTGGCCGGCAATGTCGGGCGCTGAGCCGTGAACCGGTTCGAACATCGAGGGGAAGCGCCGCTCGGGGTTGAGGTTGGCGCTTGCGGGAATGCCGAGGCTGCCCTGCAGCGCGCCGGCGAGGTCGGTCAGGAGGTCGCCGAGGAGGTTGGTGGCGACGATGACGTCGAAGCCGGTGGGGTCTTTGATCATGGCCGCGGCCAGGGCATCGGCGTGCATCCGGGTCACGGTCACGTCGGGGAACGCCTGGGCGATCTCCATCGCCACCTCGTCCCAAAAGACGAGGGCGTGTTGCAGCGCGTTGGATTTGGTGGCCACGGTGAGGTGCCCTTTTCGGGACCGGGCGCGCTCGAAGGCATAGCGCATCACCCGCTCAGTGCCTTTGCGGGTGAAGATCGCCGTTTGCACCGCGACTTCATCGCGGACCCGCCCCCCAGCACCGGCGTATTCGCCCTCGGAGTTTTCGCGGATCACTTCGAAGTCGAACGGCGGGTCCCCTTTGAGCGGCGTGGGCAGGCCGCGCAGGGCGCGCGCGGGCCGCAAGTTGACGTACTGATCGAAGCGCTGACGGATGGGGATCAAGAGCCCCCGCAGGGTGATGTGGTCGGGGACCTTCCCGGGATCGCCCACGGCGCCGAGGTAGATCGCGTCGTGCGCCGCTAGGTGGGCAAATCCTTCTTCGGGAATCATCACCCCGTGGGCCAGGTAATAATCCGACCCGAAAGGGTACTCGGTGAAGGTGACCTCGAAGCCGAAACGCCTGGCCAGGGCCTCGATCACCCTCACGCCCTCGGGGATGACCTCCTGGCCGATGCCGTCGCCGGGAATGAGCGCGATGCTATGCGCCACCGCTGACCTCCTCGAGGAGCGATTGCAACCAGAGCCGGTTTTCGCGGGCGGTTTTGGTGGGGTCGGTTGGGGTGGTGTCTTGCTCGATCACCACCCAGCCCTCAAAGCCCGCGGCCTTGAGCTGGAGGATCGATTCCCGGAGCGGAACCATGCCCCGGCCCAGGGGGGCGAAGATGTAGCGCTTGAGCGCCTCGTCAAACCCCCAGCTCCGGGCCTTGGCCTGCCTCAGCACCTCGGGATCGACGTCCTTGAGGTGCAGGTAGCGGACGCGGGTCGCGTAACGCTTGAGCAGGGTCATAAGGTCGCCGCCGCCATAGACCAGGTGGCCGGTGTCGAGGCACCAACCCACGAGACGGGGGTCGGTTTCCTCGAGCAGGCGGACGATCTCGGGGCCGGTCTCCACGTAGGTGCCGACGTGGTTGTGGAAGACGAGCTCGATGCCCATGGCCTGGAGTTCTTCGCCGAGCGCGTTGAGGCCGGTGGTGAGACTCTTCCAGCCTTCCTCGGAAAGAAAGTGCTCCGGCCCGGCATGACCGGCGACGGCGCGCCGGGTGTCGTCGCCGGCGTCGGCGACCACCAGGTGCCTGGCGCCGAGGGCCTGGAGGAAGGCAGCCTTTTCCAGGGCGCGGGCGATCTCGGCCTCGCGCTTTTCGGGGTTTCGGAGCTCGAGGCCCACGAACGCCCCCACCATCGTCAGGCCGTACCCGGCGAGGTCGCGCTTTAAGCGCTCGACGTCTTCGGGGAGACTTCTGGACCACTCGGTGGCGGTGTAGCCGGCCTGTTTGATCTCATCCAGGATCTGGGGATAGGGCACCCAGGGCCGGTAGAGCGGCACGTCCTCGTTGTTCCAGTTGATGGGCGAGGTAGCGATCCTCATTTTGCCTCCGTGGGTGGAAACGCGCGGCGCTGTCTCTTTTGCTGGGCCTCGTATTCGGCCCTGGCCCGCCGCACGCTTTCGAAAGTGCTCTTTTGGGGGACGGGGACGTCCCACCAGCCCTCGAAGTTCGGGACCCGCTTTTCGGGGTCGACGATGGCCTCGATGAGGGTGACCTGCTGGCTAGTTTTGGCCGCCTCGAGGGCGGCCTCGAGCGAGGCCGCGTCGCGCACCTTGAAGGCTTTGGCGCCCATGGCCCGGGCGTGGGCGGCGAAGTCGACCGCCACCACTTCGCCGTCGAGCAATCCTGTTTCGGGATTGCGGTGCCGGAGCTCGTTGCCGAACGACGGGCTGCCGACTGAGCGCTGGAGCCCGTGGATCGACTGGAAGCCGAAGTTGTTGACCAAGAGGATGGTGAAGGGGATACCCTCGGCCACGGCGGTGACGATCTCCGAGTTCATCATGAGGTAGCTGCCGTCGCCGACCATCACCAGCACGTCGCGCTCGGGCTCGGCCATCTTGACCCCGAGCCCGGCGGCGATCTCGTAGCCCATGGTCGAGTAGCCGTACTCCAAGTGATAGCCGAGGGGGTCTTCGGTGCGCCAGAGCTTGAGGAGGTCGCCGGGGAGGCTCCCCGCGGCGGCGACGACGGTGGCCCTGGGACCGAAGACGCGGTTGGCAACGCCGATCACCTGGGCCTGGCTCAGGCCTTGCTCGCCCGGTGTGACGAGGCGGTCCACCTCGGCGTCCCAGAGGTCCTTGAGCTTTTGCACCTCGCGACGGTATTCGGGCTCACTGCCCCGGTAGCCCCCCGCCTCGAGGGCTGCCTTCAGCGCCAGCAGAGCCTCGCGGGCGTCGGCCACGACGCTGAGCCCCGAAAGCTTCGCCGCGTCGAAGGGGACCACGTTGATGCCGATCACCTTGAGGTCCGGGTTTTCAAAGGCGGTCTTGGAGGCGGTGGCGAAGTCGCCGAGCCGGGTGCCGACCGCGATGATCAGGTCGGCCGCTTTGGCCAGCCGGTTGGCGGCGAGTCCGCCGTTGGCGCCAATCGGTCCGACGTTCATCGGGTGGTTCCAGGGCAGGGCCCCCTTGCCGGCTTGGGTTTCGGCAACCGGGATCCCGAAGGCCTCGGCGAAGGCCTTGAGGGCGGCCTCGGCTTCGGAGTAGCGCGTGCCCCCGCCGGCGACGATGAGGGGGCGTTTGGCGCGCTGGATGAGCGCCGCCGCCGACTCGATCCGCTCGGCTTCGGGGGGCGGCCGGCGTATGTGCCAGACCCGGGGCGCGAAGAACGCCTGGGGCCAGTCGTAGACCTCGGTCTGCACGTCTTCGGGGAGGGCGAGCGTCACCGCCCCGGTCTCGACGGGGTCGGTGAGCACGCGCATGGCCTCGGGGAGGGCGGCGAGCAGCTGCTCGGGGCGGCTGATGCGGTCGAAGAAGCGGCTCACCGCGCGGAAGGCATCGTTGACGCTGGCGTCGTGGGAGATCGGGTGTTCGAGCTGCTGCAGGACGGGGTCGGGGATACGGTTTGCGAAGTAATCGGAGGGAAGGAGCAACACCGGGAGGCGGTTGACGGTCGCGGTCGCCGCCCCGGTGAGCATGTTGGTCGCGCCCGGCCCGATCGAGGTGGTGACCGCCTGGACTCTGAGCCGCCGGTGGTGCTTGGCGTAGGCCACGGCCGCGTGCACCGCGGCCTGCTCGTTTTGAGGCCGCAGGTAGCGGAGGTGCTGGGGCGCCTCGGCGAGGGCGATGCCGAGCCCCGCCACCTGGCCGTGGCCGAAGATGCCCCAGATGGCCTCGAGGAGTCGGGTGGTGTGTCCGTCACGCTCAACGTATTGCGCCGCCAGGAATCGGACCAGCGCCTGTGCCACCGTGAGTCGTTCGCTGTTCATGGGTTCCTCCCTTGGTTGCGGGCGATTTCCTCGAGCTCGACCTCGAGGCTGGCCAGCTCTTCGCCGCCAGCCATCATTTGCAGGACTTCCTCCCGGCTCGTTTCCTCCTTTCGGAAGGTGCCGTAGCTCTGTCCTCGGTTCAGCAGGGTGAAGACGTCGCCGACGGCCCAGGCATGGTGCACGTTGTGGGTGATGAAGACCACGCCCACGCCCCGCCGCCGGGCCTCGATCACGTAGCGGAGGACGACCGCCGCCTCCTTGACGCCGAGGGCGCTCGTGGGTTCGTCGAGGATCAGGACCTTGGCCCCGAAATGGACGGCCCGGGCGATGGCCACCGATTGGCGCTCGCCGCCGGAGAGGGTGCCGACCGCCTGGTGCACGTCGCGGACGTCGATGCCGATCTTTTTAAGCTCCTCGGTGGCGATTTTTTCGGCTGTGGCGAGGTCGAAACGGCGAAAAGGACCAAAACCTACCGTGGGTTCGCGTCCGAGGAAGAAATTCCGCACGATGCTCATGAGGGGAATCATGGCCAGGTCCTGGTAGACGGTGGCGATGCCCAGGTCCATGGCCTGCCGCGGGCTTTCGAAGCGGACCGGGCGGCCTTCGACGAAGAGTTCCCCTTCGTCGGGCGGGAACACGCCGGAGAGGATCTTGATGAGGGTGCTCTTGCCGGCGCCGTTGTCGCCGAGAAGGCAGTGCACCTCACCGGCGTGGACTTTCAGCGAGATGTCTTTGAGCGCCACCACCGGTCCGAAGTACTTGCTGATGTTCTTGGCTTCGATGAGCGGCGTCATTTCGGAGCCTCCAGGGCCTTTTTCCTCAGGAGGTCGTTGAGGAGCACCGCGGCGAGGAGAAGGCTGCCCAAGAAGACCTTGAACCAGTCGGTGTTGATGCCGGTGAAGAAGATGCCCTGTTTGACCATCCCGAGCAGCAGCGCGCCGAGACTGCCCCCAATCACCGAGCCGTAGCCCCCGGTGAGGAGGTTGCCTCCGATGACCGCGGCGGCGATGGCCTCGAGCTCCTTGAGCTCGCCCCGCAATACGTCGGCGCTGCCGGTGTCGAGGACCTGGATGACCGCGAGCAGCGCCGCGCTCATCGCGGTGGCCATGAAGAGGATGATCTTCACGCGGGCCACCGGAACGCCCACCGCGTGGGAGGCCCTGGCGTCGCCGCCGACGCCGAAGATCCAGTTGCCAAAGGGCGTTTTGGTCAGGACGAAGCTGGCAAGCAGGGTGATGAGAATCCACCACCACACCGAGATGGGAATTCCGAGCGGATCACCGGAAAAGAGTGCCGCCAGCGGGTCGCCTTGCGCGTAGCTGTGGAGGCCGGAGACCCGGGTCCGGCTGGTGATCATGCGCGTGAAGCCGAGCGTGGCGCCCCGGAGGATGAAGAGCGAGGCCAGGGTCACGATGAACGAGGGGAGTCCCGTGCGCATGACCAGGTAGCCGTTGGCGTAGCCGACGAGGGCGGCGAGGAGGAAAGCAAGGGCGATGCCGGCCCACATCGGCCATCCCCATATGGCAACCGGGATGGCCATCGCCATCCCGGCCGCGCCGATCATCGAGCCCACCGACAGATCGAACTCCCCGGCGATCATGAGCAGGCTGACCGATGCGGCCAGGAGACCGAGCTGGGCGGCGACCTCGAGGTAATTGAGGGTGCCGCGGGCGCTTAAAAACCCCCGGTCGCCGGCCACCACCGCGAAAAAGGCGAAGACCAGGATCACTCCGGCCAGGGAGCCGAATTCGGGGCGGGCCATTAGGGCGCGCACCGGGCTGACTTTCCGCAGGCGGGTGTCGTGTTCCATAAGCGTTTCGAGGTGGGAAGCGGGGCGGGGGATCCCCCGCCCCGGGGCGTGTTTAGCGAATGCCCTTCTTCGAGAGGTCGATCACCTGGGCCGCGTTTTTGGGCGTCACGAAGCCCGGGCCGGTGAGGACCACGTCGTTGGCCGGGAAGAGCCCGTAGCGGATGTAGTTGGTGAGGAAGACGATGGGCAAATACCCTTGCAGGAACTGCTGCTGGTCGATGGCGAACGCCATCTTACCCTCGCTCAGGGCCTTGAGTACCGCCGGGGAGAGGTCGAAGGTGCCGAAGGTGACCGAGCCGATTTTGCCGGCTTCTTCCAGCGCCTGCAGCGTAGGCTCGGCGCCAACCGGGCCGAGGGTCAAGATCCCCTGGGTGTCGGGATTCCGCTGCAGGTAGGAGAGAATGGCGTTACGCACCTCGGTGAAGTCGGTGGGGACCGAGAGTACGTCGACGCTGGCGCCGGGGCCAAGGCCGTCTTTGAAACCCTGGCAGCGCTGATCAAGCGCCACGTTGCCGACCTCGTGGTTGACGCAAACAGCTTTCTTCACGCCCATGGCGCGCATCTTCTCGCCGCCGCCCTTACCGGCGATGTACTCCTCCTGGCCGACGTGCATCATGACGCCAAACTTTTTGAACACGTCCGCCCCGGAGTTGATGGAGATCACGGGGATCCCGGCTTCGACCGCGGCCTTGATGTGGGGTCCGAGGGCATCGGCGTCGGGGATCGAGACCACGAGCCCGTCGGGTTTTGAGGCGATCGCGGCGTCGATGAGCTGGCCCATCTGCACCATGTCGAAGGTTTCGGGGGCGCGGTATTCGACCTTGACGCCGAGTTCCTTGGCCGCGAGGTCCACGCCGTTTTTCACCACCGACCAGAATGGATCCGCCGCCTGCCCGTGCGTCACGACGACGATCCGCTGGGCCGTGGCCATACCAAAGAGACCCGCCAAAAGAACCACCACCAGGAACTTGCGCATACTCCCCTCCTTTGTGATGCCGAGACTTAGAATACGCCCTCGGCTTACGATTCGTCAACCGATACGGGTGAAAAGGGGGTAAAACAAAACCGAATGGCTTTCGGTTTCGAAAAGCGAGCCGGGTATAATTTCGCTAAACCATGCGTGTGGCTCTGTTCGTGACCTGTCTCGTGGACCAGTTCTTCGCCCAAGCGGGGGTGGCGAGCGTCCGCCTCTTGCGCTCGCTCGGTGTCGACGTGGAGTTTCCCCGGGGGCAGACCTGCTGCGGCCAGCCCGCCTTTAACGCCGGGCACTGGGACGAGGCCCGGGCGATGGCCCTGCATACCCTCGAGGTCTTCGAAGGCTACGACTACGTGGTGTTGCCGTCGGGCTCCTGCGCCTCGATGCTGCGGGTGCACTACCCCGAGCTCTTCAAAGGGCGGGGACCGGCGTCGCGCAAGGCCATGGCGCTCTCGGCCCGCACTTACGAGCTCAGCCAGTTCATCGTCCGCGTGCTGGGCGTGGAGGAACTGGGGCAGGGGCTTGCGGGCCGGCGTTTGGCCTACCACTACGGTTGTCACGCTCTGCGGGAGCTTGGGGTGGAGGACGAGCCGGTCAGGCTTTTGAAGAACGCCGGCGCGGAGATCGTCCCCTGGGCTGAGGATCGCGAGTGCTGCGGCTTTGGCGGTCTTTTCTCGGTCAAGATGCCGGTGGTGAGCGTGGCCATGGCCGACCGCAAGCTCGATGGCCTGCCCGAAGCCGAGGCGCTGGTGAGCACCGACGCTGGCTGCCTGATGCACCTGGTCGGGCGGATGGCGCGCCGGGGCATCGGTGTGCCGGTTCGCCATCTGGCCGAGCTGCTCTGGGAAGCGCGCCAGGGCCAAGGCGCTGGGCAGACGGAGGGGATGCGCCATGCCTGAGAGGATCAAGGACTTCCCGCGCGCCTCGGCCAGCCTTATCGAGGACCACCCCGAGGTACGGGAAGCGGTCTACCGGGCCACGCTGCACTTCGACCAAAACCGGGCCAAAGCCTACGCTGAGGTCCCCGTCGAGGCCTGGCGCGACTACGCCCGCGACGTCAAGGCCCACCTCCTTTCCCGTCTCGCCGACTACCTGGAGAAAGCCGAGGCAAGGCTCAAGGAAAACGGCGCCGAGGTGCTTTGGGCCGACGGCCCGGAGGACGCGCACCGGATCCTGGCCGAGATCGTCGAGCGCCACGGCGTTCGCCGGGTGGTCAAGGCCAAGAGCATGCTCACCGAGGAGCTCGGGGTTAACGCTTTCCTCGAGGCGCGGGGCCTCGAGGTCTACGAGACCGACCTCGGCGAATTCATTATTCAGCTGGCCAAGGAGCCGCCTTCGCACATCGTCGGTCCGGCCATTCACAAGAGCCTGGACCAGGTGCGAAGGCTTTTCCACGAGCATCTGGGAACGCCGACTGACGCCGAGCCCGAGGCGTTAGCCAAAGCGGCGCGGGCATTTTTGCGGGAGCGGTTCTTGACGGCCGAGCTCGGCATCTCGGGTGCCAACTTCCTGGTGGCCGAAACCGGAACCATCGCCCTGGTCGAGAACGAGGGCAATATCCGCCTCACCACCAGCGTGCCTAGGGTCCACGTGGCCTTTGTCGGCATCGAAAAGCTCCTGCCCCGTTTCGACGACCTGGCGGTCTTCTTGCAACTTTTGGCCCGGGCGGCGACCGGCCAGCCGATCGGCACCTTCGTCAGCCTGATCCAGGGCCCGAAGAAGGATGATCCCGACGGCCCCGAGGCCCTCTACGTGGTGCTTGTCGACAACGGGCGGACCGCGGCTTTGGCGGACGATGAGGCGTGGGAGGTTCTCCGATGCATTCGCTGCGGGGCCTGCCTCAACGTGTGTCCGGTCTACCGTCAAGTGGGCGGGCATCCCTACGGCTTTGTCTACTCGGGTCCGATCGGCGAGATCCTGGCGCCGCATTTCCTCGGCGTCGAGGGCGCCTATCCCCTCTATAACGCCAGCACGCTCTGCGGGGCCTGCGGGGAGGTGTGCCCGGTGAGGATCCCGATTCCAAAGCTCATTCTGACCTGGCGGCATCGCGCGGTGGATTCGGGGCTTACGGCTCCGGCCGAGCCGCAGCTGATCCGGGCCTATACCGAAACCATGCGAAGGCCCGCGGCCTACCGACTGGCCTCGAAGGCCTTGCGGCTTTTGCCTTCGGCGCTGGCCAGCGAACGTCTGCCGGTCGTTCGGGCCTGGACCCGTTACCGGGCCGGCCTTACCCCGAGCCCCAGGCCCTTCCACGAGCTCTGGGAGGAACTCGAAGATGAGCGTAAGAACGCGAATCCTTGAACGCATCAGGACTGCCCTCGCCGACCGTCCGGCGCTGCAACTGCCCGACGTGCCCGAGCCGGCAGAGGTGGCGTGGGAAGAGGCGTACCAGAATTTCGCCCAGCGCCTGGAAGGCTCCGGGGCCGAGGTAGTGCGGTTTGGCAGCCCGCAAGAGGCTCGGGGTTGGCTATCCGAGTTCGCCAAGTCCTTCCATCGGGCCTGGGTGAGCCCGCGGGTTCCCGAGCGGCTCCGGCCGGATTTGCCGGAGGCGGAGCCCGAGGTCGCGGAGCTCGGCGTGAGCTACGCCCAGGCCGCGGTGGCGGAGACGGGCAGTGTGGTGCTGGCCTCGAGGGAAGGCCGTCGTGGACAGCTGCTCGTGCCCACCCAGCTGGTGTGGGTCGAGGCCGAGGTGCTCTACCCCTCGCTCCTTGCCGCCCTGCGGGCGGTGAAGGGAGAGGGCGGGGCGGCGCTCGGGCTGCACTCGGGGCCCAGCAAGTCGGCCGATATCGGCCAGATCACGGTCAAGGGCGTGCACGGGCCGGGGCGGTTGGTGGTGGGGGTGCTGGCGTTTGCCAGGGATACCACTGACCGTTCATCCGCGCCTCGGGACCCGGTCCAGCGACATGACGGGGAACTGAAGGCTTTCAGGGATAAGTTGAAAAAGCTTGCCCTTGAAGGTAGGACTCTCGAGACCCGAGAGGGTAAAGCGTTCTCTGTCAGAAAGCTGTCAGAGACCGGAAAGACGGTCTACCTGGAGCTTGGGAATGGGGCAAAGGAAAGCTTGCCCACGGCATACCTCGAGGCGGCTGTTTCCTGGATCCTAACGCTTCATGGGCGCCACCAGGTGGGTCCCTCGGAGCTGGGTCAGGCGGTTGCTTCCCAACTGGGGCTCAAAAGTTCTGTGAAGGCCTCTTATCTTTGGGGAATTCTCCACGCCCTTGGGTACGTATGAGACGTACAATACCCCCATGCGTGCGATCGTGACAGGAGGGGCAGGTTTCATCGGCAGCCATCTCGTCGACGCCTTGCTCGACCGGGGTTTTGAGGTGATGGCCCTCGACGATCTGTCGAGCGGACGGCGGGAAAACGTCGCCCCCCAGGCCGAGTTCGTGGCCCTCGATATCCGGGACCGGAAAGCCGTCTTTGACGTGTTTAAAGCGTTCCGCCCCGATTTCGTGTTTCACCAGGCGGCCCAGGCTTCGGTCTCGGTCAGCGTCCGCGAGCCCTATTTGGATGCCGAGGTCAACCTGATGGGTGGCCTGAATGTTCTCGAGGCCGCGCGTGAGGTCGGCGTCCGGCGCTTTGTCTTCGCTTCCACCGGCGGGGCGATCTACGGCGAGATCCCCGAAGACCAGCGGGCGACGGAGGACTGGCCGGTACGTCCCAAAAGCCCCTATGCCGCCGATAAGGCCGGGTTCGAGTATCACCTCGAGGCCTTCTGGCAAAACTTCCAGCTGCCCTATACCAGCCTGCGCTACGCCAACGTCTACGGTCCACGGCAAAACCCCCACGGCGAGGCTGGCGTGGTGGCGATTTTTTCGCACCGCATGCTCCGCGGCGAGCCGGTCGTGCTTTTTGCCCGCGAAGAGGTCGGGGATCCAGGCGGGGTGCGCGACTACATTCACGTGAGCGACGTGGTGGCGGCAAACCTCCTGGCCATCGAGGGAGGGCTCGATGGGGTGTATAACGTGGGCACCGGCGAGGGGCACGCCACCGAGGAGGTCCTTTGGACCATCGCGCAGGTCCTCGAGGTCAAGCCGGAGATCCGATTCGCCCCGCCCCGCCCTGGCGATTTGCAAAGGAGCGTGCTCGATGCCGCGAAGCTCGAACGCGTCGGCTGGCGCCCCCGGCTTTCGTTTGACGAAGGAATGCGTCAGACCGCGCTGTGGTTCCAGGCCCAGGTTTTGGAACGGCCGAGGGATTCGTAGGCAAACTCGAGGCTCCGTGCGTTCAAGCAAGCTCCCCGCCGTCTGCTTTGGCGGGGAGCTCGGCGCTTTTTCCCTGGTGGCGGTGGGCGGACTCGAACCGCCGACGCCGCGATTATGAGTCGCGTGCTCTAACCAACTGAGCTACACCGCCTCGCTGCGGCCAAAGACCGCAACCCACATATTAGCCAGGGGGAGGGGGCGAGTCAACTGGGATTTGCCCATGCTATCGGGTATAATGCCAGATTGGCACACCCCTTA
>WIAM01000071.1:0-7500 GCA_015519965.1 Thermaceae bacterium | reverse complement strand
ACGCTACTCGGGTACCTCCGCCTATCCGCCCGCCTTTCGCCTACAGGGCTTTCACCTTCTCTGGCGCGCCTTCCCAGAACGCTTCGGCTAGGCTACGGATTCGGCATTTGGAGGCCCCACAACCCCGCAGTGCAAGCACTGCGGTTTAGGCTGGTCCCCTTTCGCTCGCCGCTACTCAGGGAGTCGCATTCGCTTTCCTCTCCTGTGGGTACTTAGATGTTTCAGTTCCCCACGTTCCCCCCGTCACCGAGGTGACGGTGACCGGTGTTCCCACCGGCCGGGTTTCCCCATTCGGAGATCCAGGGATCGAAGCCCGCTACCGGCTCCCCCTGGCTTATCGCAGGTAGCCACGTCCTTCATCGGCTCGGGTGCCAAGGCATCCACCGTGCGCCCTTCGTATCTTGACCTTTCAGGACAAGGATGATGTGCGAGGAAAGGCTCGTGGCTCGTAGCGCGTGGTCGGTGGTGGCTCGTGGTGGGTTGGGTAGGAAGGGAAGATGCACCACAGGCCACAGGCTACGTGCCGCCTTTGCTCGCTTCAGGACGGTACTTACGTCACGCCACCTTTCAAGATCCGTGCGCCGGGTAGAGGACCGTGGTCCTTACTGGGCGCAAGACTCAAGATATCAAAGGGCGAGAAAAGTGTCAACCGTCCGGGCCCGGACCTGGCCGCGTGACCTTGGGCACGAGAATAGCAAAGACATAACGCTAAGCTTTTCTTTGAGAAATCGTCAAGGTAGAGCTATAATGGTAGGGCAAGGGGATGAAATTCGGCTCCATGCCGTGTGGCCGCGTAAGCGACCCTATATCCCCTTCTTTTTATTCGCGCCAATCGAGTGCGGCCGCATTTAAGGGGGTGGTTGGTCCGTAATAAACCCCGTAGCCACGCTCTCTCCGATCATCAGCGTCAACAACCAGGCGCACATGACGCCAAAGGTACTTCAGGTAGCGATCCTCGCCCCGTTCGTACAGTCGTTGCAACGCCCAGAGAAAATAATCCACCGCTTGAAGACCCCCGTACTTCTCCGGCCTTCCCACCGAGATATTTATCGAACTATCGCTTTTTATCTTGTGCTTTCGGTAAAAGTTTTGACGTGCTTTTTCAATAGCCTGTTGCAGGGCTTGGGTGCGCGGCTTTTTGCCTCGTTGGGAGAATACGATGTCTATTTCGTCAGCTTTGTGTAAGCGATCCCGCAGAAGCCGAGGAACCATTCGCTCATAAAGCTCGTTGGGGTGGTAACGATAACCAGGACGCTTTACTTCAAGCCTACGGACTTCGGCTAATACGCTCTTCTTGTCTCTAACGAGAGCGTAAAAGCGCAGCCCCATCGTATCGTGCAGAAGGTCGAAGACCATTTTGCGTATTTCTGGCAAGTCATCTTTGGCGTGAAAGGCAAGGGCGGTCTTTCTGTTTTCCGGTTGCAGCGATGGGACGTCTGCAAAGTACGGATCGGATAATATGCTCCGCCTTAACTCGGCCATCTCGCTTTCAAGGCGCGTTGGCTCTTCCACACGCAATAAACCAATCATGAAAAACCGCGAGTTGCCTTCGGAGCCAACGATAACCCGACCTCGCTTGTTGAACAAGACGCCGTCACCGGCCTCGTCAATGTAGTAGTGGCGTTTGGTGGACGGCATGGTCTACATTTTATCGGAGTCTAGCAACATTCCCGCTGTTGTTTCGCTAGTGATCAGCGCATGGAAGAGGCCGCCGCGAAGGGCGGCGGCGAGCGCGGGGAGCTTGGCGGCGCCGGCGGCCATGGCGACGCGGTGGGGGATCTGCAGGAAGTCGTCCCAGCTTACGGCCAGCACCCGCTCGTCGAGGGGCGTCCTCAGCGGGCGTCCGTCGGCGTCGAAAAAGCGCATCAGCACATCGCCGACCGCACCCGCCTTCTCGAGCCGGGCCATCTCCTCCGGGCTAAGCATGCCGGTGCGTACGGTGGTGCTTTCCCGCCCCACCTGGCCGATACCGACCACGGCCAGGTCGCTTTCACGCCCCGCGGCCAGCGCGGCGGCGATGCGCCCGTCGGCCAGGAGCGCTTCGCGCACCGCCGGGCTTTCGACCAGCACCGGCGCCGGCAGCGCCTCGAACCCGCACCCCAGCGCCGCCGCCAGCGGCCCGCTGATGGAGTAAGGGTTGGCCTGCCCCAGAAAGCTGCCCGCCAGCTCGACCACGGTGCAGCCCTCTACCGGTCGCAGCCGCCGCAGGTAGGGGGCCATGCGGCCGACGGTGCTGCTCCAGCCAAGGCCGACACGCATACCCGGCCTCAGGAGGCCCGCCAGGTAGTCGGCCCCCGCCGCCCCCAGGGCGTCCAGGGTCGCCTCGAGCGAGCCGGCGGCCGGCACCACCACCGCCGCGGTCAGGCCGTAGCGCTCGCGCAGCGCCTCGGCCAGGAGGAAGGGCTCGGGCAGGGGGCGGGTGATAACGAACTGCACCACCCCCTCGGCGCGGGCCCGCGCCAGCAGCCGGGTCACCTTGACGCGGCTGACGCCCAGGCGGCGGGCCACCTCCTCCTGCTTAAGGCCCTGGTGGTAGTAGAGCCAGGCGGCGACAGTGACCAGATCGTCGGGCTTCACTTCACCTCCGCGGCTAGGCGGCGGAAGTGGCGGGCGTTCTCGGTGAGGTCGGGCCCGCGCCGGTGCAGCGCCCCGCCGATCAGAAAGACCAGGTCGTCGCCGTAGAGCTCGCGCATCTCGGGCACCCGCTCCAGGCTCATGCCGCCGCCGGGGGAGGGGAAGGCGGGGGCCAGACCGGCCAGTTCGTCCTTGAGGCCGGCGTTGATGGCCGCGCACTCCTCACGGCGGAAGGCGAAGCGGCCGCCGTAGTTGGGGAAGATGACCACGTCGGCCCCGGCGAGCCGCTGCAGCTGGCCGAAGAGGGCGTAGTGGGCGACGCCGCCGTCGCCCTTGGGCACGAAGCCGCCCAGGAAGGCGGGGTGGCTGAGGACGGGCAGCCCCACCTCGCGGGCCAGCCGCTCCATGCGGTCGAAGCCGACCAGCCCCGGGGCGACCATCACCGCCCCGGCCCCGGCTTCGCGGGCCAGGCGGGCGCGGCGCAGCGTCTCCTCGCCGGGGGCGGTGACGTTGGGGGCGTAGACCGCCTTCATGCCGCTTTCGCGCTCGGCGCGGGCTACGGCGGCGGTGACCGCCCCGAGCCGCGCCTCGAAGGGTGCGAAGGCCTGGTCGGCCAGCCCGTGGTCGTCCTTGATCAACTGCACCCCGCCCAGGGCCAGCCGGTAGGCCATCGCGGCCAGCTCCTCAGGCCCCAGCCCCAGCGGCTTGAGGGCGGTGGAAAGCAGCGGGCCGGCGGGCACGTCGAGCACCCGGCGCAGGCCGCGGGAGCCGTAGCGGGGGCCGGGAAAGCGGCGGGCCAGCCCGGGGCTCAGGCCGATGCGCTCGAGCCGGACGTTCGGCAGCAGGCTGGAGTTTCCGAAGAAGACGTTGAGGAGCTGGGTCAGCTCGCCGCCCACCAGCTCGACGGCGAAGGAAAGCTCGGCGGCGTAGACGCCGGGGGCGGTTTCTTGCAGGCTCTCGACGCGGGCGACGACCTCACGGGCGATCGTTCCTTCCACCAGCTCGGCGGGGAACTCGATGGTCTGCTCCACCGAAAGCGCCCTGGCCGCCTCCTCGGCCGCCGCCGGCGTTTCGGCGGCGATGCGGTAGCGGGCGGTGAAGCGTTCGCCGGAGAGGGGGAGGGCGGTGTCGTAGCGCGCCTGGCTCATGGGGCCTCCCCGGCGCGGGATCGTGGCTCGTGGCCTGTGGCCTGTGGTAAAACCACAAGCCACGAGCTACAGGCCACAGGCTTCACAACGCCTCCGCCTTGAAGTCGCCGTGCACCGGCTCCACCCGCACCGCCGCCAGGTCGTCCTCGCCGATGTTCAGGTCTTCGCCCAACAGCTTCTCGACCGCCCGCACCAGCGCCAGGGCGTCGAGGCCGTAGTGGCGCATCAGGTAGGGGCGGCTGCCGCCGTGGGCGTAGGTGTCGGGGATGCCCAGGCGCACCAGCCTCTTGCCGACACCGTGCTCGGCCATCACCTCGGCCACCTCGCTGCCCAGGCCGCCGACGGTGGTGTGGTTTTCGAAGGTGATCACGCCGTATTTGGGCCGGCTCGCGGCCTCGAGCACCGCCGGGTCGGTGAAGGGCTTGTGGGTGGTGACGTGCAGGTGCTCGATGCTCACGCCCCGCTGCTCGAGCACCTGGGTCGCCCGCATCGCCTCCTCGGTGGTGATGCCGGCGGTGAACAGGGTCACGTCGGACCCGCGGCGCAGCCGGCGGGCGCGGCCGAGCCGCATGGGGGTGGTGAAGAGCCGGGGAATCTGCCCCCGCAGCATGCGGATGTAGACCGGCCCGTCGACGGCCTGGGCCACGTCGAGCACGCTCTCCACGTCGGCGGCGTCGCCGGTCTCGAGCACGGTCATGTTGGGAACGGCGCGCATGATGGCCACGTCCTCGATGGCCTGGTGGGTGGCCCCGCCGGGGGTGGTGATGCCGGGCAGGAAGCCGACGATGCGCACCCGCAGGTTGGGGTAGGCGACCGACATCTGCACCTGGTCGAGGGCGCGGCGGTAGAGGAAGACGGCGAAGGTGTGGACCCAGGGGGTGAACCCCTCGCGGGCCATGCCGCCGGCGGCCGACATCATGTTCTGCTCGGTCATCCCGAAGCTGTAGAAGCGGTCGGGGTAGGTCTCGGCGAAGAGGCGGACCTCGGTGGAGCTGGTCAGGTCGGCGGAGAAGACGACGACCTCGGGCTTGTCGGCCGCCCACTTGACCAGGTTCTTTTGGTGCACCTGGGTTTCGAGCGTCACTCCCTACCTCCCCACTTGCGCACGTAGAAGCGCTCGAGCGCCTCCTTTTCTTCCGGCCCCGCGAAGCGGATGTAGTGGAACTTGGGCGCCCGCTCCGCCAGCACCTCGACCCCGCAGTAGGGGTTGGTGCGGGCGATGACCACCAGCGGCCGGCCCTCGTGGGGCGTCTCGGCGGCGGCCGCGAGTGCACGTGCGTCGTGCCCGTCCACCTCCACCGCCACCGCGCCGAAGGCCTCCAGCCGCTCCTTCAGCGGCTCGATGCCCATCACCTCGTCGATCTTGCCGTCGGCCGACTGACCGTTGGCGTCGACGTAGGCGATCACGCTGTCCAGCCGGTAGAAGCTCAGCGTCTCCATCGCCTCCCAGGTCTGGCCGATCATGAACTCGCCGTCGGACATGAAGACGAAGTTGCGCCCCGTCTCCCCCTTGCGCCGCCGTCCCAGGGCGACGCCGATCACCTGGCTCAGCGCCTGCCCCAGCGAACCGGCCATCAGCTCGTGGCCCGGGGAGTGCTCGGCGCCGATCATCTCGACGGTGCCGCCGTCCTGGTTGAACATCTCAAGGCCCTCCTCGGCCATCCGTCCGGTCTCCACCAGGGTGGCGTAGAGGACCAGGGCGTAGTGGACGGGGCTGATGAAGAAGCGGTCGCGTTCGGGTTCGTGGGGGCCGTTGTAGCCGGCCCCGGTGGTGTAGTCGGGGTTCTTGCCCGGCACCCCACCAAAGGGCGGGGGCACCGGGGGGGCCACCGAGGGCCCCAGGTTCATGACCCTGGTGTAGAGGGTCGCCAGAATCTCGGCGCTGCTGCACGCCTGGCTCAGGTAGCCGCCGCCGTTCTTGAGGGTGAACGCGGTCACCCGGCGGCGGATGCCGTCGGCCACCCGCTTCGCTTCCTGTGGCCAGCTCATGACCTTTCCTCCTCCGTTTTCCTGACCAGCGCGGGCAGGCTCTCTTCAAAGGGCGGGTAGGCCAGGCCCGCTTCGGTGACGATCGCGGTGATCAGCTCCGCCGGGGTGACGTCGAAGGCGGGGTTGTAGACGGGGCTGCCCTCGGGCACCACCCGGACCGGCCCGCAGTGGGTGAGCTCCTCGGGCGAGCGCTCCTCGATGGGAATCTCCGCGCCTGCAGCGGTCTCCAGGTCGATCGTGCTCGTGGGGGCGGCGACGTAGAAGGGCACCCCGTGGTAGCGGGCCGCGAGGGCCAGGTTGTAGGTCCCGATCTTGTTGGCGGTGTCACCGTTCCTGGCGATGCGGTCGGCCCCCACCACCACCAGGTCGATCCCGAACTTCTGCATCACGTGGCCGCTGGCGCCGTCGGCGATCACGGTGTGGGGGATGCCCAGCTCGCGCAGCTCCCAGGCCGAGAGCCGCGCCCCCTGCAACCGCGGACGGGTCTCGTCGAGGAAGGCGTGCACCTTCTTGCCGGCCTCATGCGCGATGCGGATGATGCCCAGGGCGGTCCCGTAGTCCACCGTGGCCAGCGAGCCGGTGTTGCAGTGGTGGAGGATCTTCGCCTCGTCCGGGATCAGCGGCAGCGCGTTCCTCCCGATCGCCTTGTTGGCGGCCACGTCCTCCTCGGCGATCTTCAGGGCCTCGGCCTCGAGCGCCCCCACAAGCTCCTCGCGGCCGCCCGCGAAGCCCGCCCAGACCCGCTTCATGCGGTCGAGGGCCCAGAAGAGGTTGACCGCGGTGGGGCGCGACGCCCGCAGCAGCGCGTCGGCCGCCTCCAGGTCCTCTCCCCGGCGGGCGGCGAGGACGACGCCGAAGGCCGCGGCCGCGCCGATGGCGGGCGCTCCCCGCACCGCCATGGTGCGGATCGCCTCGGCCACCCCATCGGGGGTCTCGAGCTCCAGGAACGTCTTTTCCTCGGGAATGCGGCGCTGGTCGAGGAGGACGAGCCGTCCCCCCTCCCACGCGATCGATCGGAACGTGCTCACAGCAACACCCTCCCCGCGCGCACCAGCGCGGCCAGGTCCTCGGGCCGTTCCAGCGCGCGCCAGCTGGCGATCCAGGCGCGGGCGATGTCGAGGCCCAGGCTCTCGGCGGCGGCGCGCTCGCCTTCGTCCTCGATGCTCCAGAAGTCGGAAACGTGGGCCATCCCGATCAGGCGGCGGAACATCTCGGCCGCACCAAACCCGGCCGCGTCCTGTAAGAGCCGCTTCAGGTAGCGCTCGCGGTAGCGGTCCGAAGACCACTCCTCTCGCTGGACGTCCTTCTCCCAGGCCGCCAGGAACTCGCGCTCGAAGACGCGCCAGGTCTCGATCAGGCTCTCCAACAGCCAGTCGCGGAAGGTCCGCTTTTCCTCTTCGTTCGGGGCGTGCGCCTCGTAGGCGGCGTAGGCCAGCGCCAGGTTGCCCAGGTAGGTGCCCAGATCGTGGCCCATCGGCCCGAAGAAGGCGAACTCGGGGTCCACCACCTTGGTCTCCTCCTCGTTGGCCAGAATCGAGCCGGTGTGCAGGTCGTTGTGGATCAGCGCCTGGGCCTGGGTCATGTAGCGTTCCTTGAGTTCGTGGACCTCGGCGCGCAACCCGTCGTCGGCGTAGATCTCGCGCACCAGGGGCTCGAGCGGCGGCGAGTAGCGGTTGTTGGGGTGCTCCATGAAGGGCTGGGTGAAGACCAGGTCCTCCTGCACCTTGCGCAGCACCGGGTTCACCAGCTCGGCCGCCCGCGCCTTCTTCTCGCCCGAGGGCAGGTAGAG
>WIAM01000011.1 GCA_015519965.1 Thermaceae bacterium | reverse complement strand
TCCTTCACCAGCTGCTCATCGGCCTCGCACGCTTGTTTGATCTTCTTGACTTCTTCGATGAGGGCTTCGTCGATACCGAGCTCGCCGGCCAGGGCCCGGGCCTCGTCCTCCTTGCCCATCATGAGCTTTTTAATGAAGAGCTCGACCTTCCACTCGTAGCGGTCAAAGCCGTGTTTTTGCAAAAGGTCAGCGGCGAGGTATTCGGGGTTGCCCCCCAGCTTGATGTCGGTTCCGCGGCCGGCCATGTTGGTGGCGATGGTCACCGTCTTTGAGCGACCGGCCTGGGCCACGATCTCCGCTTCCCGCTCGTGGTACTTGGCGTTCAAAACCTGGTGAGGGATCCCCTTGCGGATGACCTCCAGAGTGTGGGCGGCGCGCTTGAGATGTTCCCAGGCCTCGAGGAGAGCGCCCTTGGCCCCCTCGAAGAGGGGTTCGAACTGGGCGAGCTGGTCGTCGCGGAGGTTCGCCGGCCGGGCCAGCAGCTTTTTCAGCCGGTCCCATTCCTCGCCCTGCTTGCCCTTGATCGCCTTTTTCAAAGCCTCGGCCCGCATCTCGAGCCGGGGCAGGTAATGACGGGGCTCTTTGAGCATCGCAGACAAGCGCTCGGATTTCTCGATGCTGATCGTGCCCACGAGCACCGGCTGCCCGCGTTCGTATTTCTCGGCGATCTCCTCGACCACGGCCAAGAACTTCCCCCGCTCGGTGCGGTAAACGAGGTCGGGGTAATCCTTGCGAATGACCGGCTTATTGGTCGGCACGACGATCACGTCCATGCCGTAGATTTCCTGGAACTCTTTTTCCTCGGTCTTGGCGGTGCCGGTCATGCCCGCGGTTTTGTCGTAGAGGCGGAAGAAGTTCTGGTAGGTGATCGTCGCCAGAGTCTGGTTCTCGCGCTCGATCTTGACGCCTTCCTTGGCCTCGATCGCCTGGTGCAAGCCCTCGCCGAAGCGGCGGCCGGGCATGAGGCGCCCGGTGAACTCGTCGACGATGATGACCTGTCCATCCTGGACGATGTAGTCCTGATCCCGGTGGTAGAGCTCCTTGGCCCGGATCGCCTGGATGAGCATGTGAGCGATCTCCATGTTCTCCGGGCTGAAAAGCCCCTGGACCCCGAGCATCTTCTCCGCCCGCTCGATCCCCCGTTCGGTGAGCTGAACGTGGCGCTGCTTCTCATCGATGGTGTAATCTCCGGTCGGCGCCTTATCCTTCTCGCCGGGTTCGGGCATCTCCCCGCGCTCGAGCTTCCCAGCGATCTCGGCCAGGCGGTAGTAGAGGTCGGTGGCCTTCTCGGCGGGCCCGGAGATGATCAGCGGCGTCCGGGCCTCGTCGATCAGGATCGAGTCAACCTCGTCAACGATGGCGTAGTGCAGCGGGTGATCGTGGCGCAAAACCAGCTGGTCGGGGCTGAGCGACATGTTGTCGCGGAGGTAGTCGAACCCGAGCTCGGAGTTGGTCACGTAGGTCACGTCGGACAGGTAGGCCTCGCGCCGCTCGGGGGGCGTGGCGTCGTGCTGGATCGAGGCCACCTTCAGGCCAAGCCCCCGGTAGACCGGGCCCATCCACTCGGCGTCGCGGCGGGCCAGGTAATCGTTCACCGTCACCAGGTGAACCCCCTTGCCGGTGAGGGCATTTAAAGCGACCGCCAGGGTGGCGACCAGGGTCTTCCCCTCACCGGTCTTCATCTCGGCGATCCGCCCCTCGTGGAGTACCGCACCGCCGATCAGCTGCACGTCGTAGTGACGCATGCCCAGGTAGCGCTTGGCCGATTCCCGGGTCAGCGCGAACACCCGCGGCAAGAGTTCATCCAGCGACTTGCCGCCCTCCTGGTGCTCGCGACGCAAGCGCGCGTACTCGGCCGCCAGATCCTCGATCTTCTCCACCTCGGACTCGAGGGCGTTGGTGGGTTCGACGACCGTCTTGTAGTAGCGCTGCACCTCTCGCTCGTTGTTGTCAAAGATTTTCTTGAGAATTCCAAGCATAAGCTTCCCCTATTGTACGCTCAAAGGTGAGAGTCTTCGGCATCCAAGGGAAGGTAGGGCGCGGCTTCCAACCCCCATGGGCTTGGCGTCGGGTCCCGCTGCCAGCGCAGCGACGCCGCCAGCGCCACCATGGCCCCGTTGTCGGTGGCCAGCTCGGGCGGGGGAAAAAAAAGACGGAGCCCGGTCTCCGAAAACCGCTTCCGCAAAAGCCGGTTGGCGGCCACCCCCCCCGCCACCACCACCGCCTTCCGGCCAAGCTGGCGCGCGGCCCGCAAAACGGTCGTCACCAGGCTCTCGACCACCACCCGCTGGAACGAAGCGGCGATGTCCGCCCTGGCATACCCCTTCTCGACGAAACGCGCCGCCGCCGTCTTGAGGCCGGAAAAGCTGAAATCAAAGCCGGACTGGCCCTTCAGGGGGAGGGTAAAGGGAACCTCGTGGGGATCCCCCCGCTCGGCCAAAGCCGCGAGCGCCGGTCCCCCCGGATAGTCGAGCCCCAACAACCGGGCGACCTTGTCAAAAGCTTCACCTGCGGCATCGTCGCGGGTAGCCCCAAGCAGCACATAGCGGCCTACCTCGGGTACGTCGAAAAGGTGGGTGTGCCCCCCAGAGGCAAGGAGCGCCAGGTAGGGCGGTTCGAGGTCGGCCTCGGCCTGGGCCGCGGCCAGGTGGGCCTCGAGGTGGTGCACGCCGAGCCAGGGTATGCCGAGGCCAAAGGCCAGCCCCTTGGCATAGCTGAGCCCGACCAGCAGCGGCCCGACCAACCCGGGCCCCCGGGTCGCCGCGACCAGGTCGAGGTCTCCCACACCGACGCCGGCCCGGCGCAGGGCCTCACCCACCACTTCATCGATGACCCGCGCGTGTTCCCGGGAAGCGAACTCCGGCACCACCCCGCCAAAGCGGGCGTGCATCTCGCTCTGCGAGGCCACCACGTTGGCCAGCACCCGGGTGCCGGCAACCACGCCGACCCCGGTATCGTCGCACGAGGTGTCAATACCGAGAATCACCACGCCAACCCCACCTTAACAAAAAGTGCTAAGCTAAAAAGTTGCGGCCGCGGGAGCGGACGACGGGAAACGCCAATGAATACACCAGCTGACGACCGTCAGATTCGAGCCATTCCCACCCCATACGGCAAGGTTTACGCCAGGGCTGGAATTCGCGGCTATGCCGACCGCCGTTACGAGCTGCTGGCGGAGACCATCGAAGCCGAAGGCCGGGTGCTCGACCTCAACCCGGGGATCGGGCTCGTGGCCCTGCGGGTGGCCGGGGGCGGCCTCGAGGTCACCCTCGTCGAATCCAGCCGGGCGAACCTCCTCGCCCTCGAGCGAACGCGAAAAGACCAGCCCCGCTGGCGGCTCGTGACGGGACTCCCCTGGGACGTCGAGGCAGGCGCATTTTCCACCGCGGCCCTGGTCCTGCCCGCCGAACGCGGCAGCCGGTTCGTCCAAGCGGCGCTGGCCTCGGCGGGACGGGCGCTGGTCGCCGGCGGGCGCCTTTGGATCGCGGG
>WIAM01000070.1 GCA_015519965.1 Thermaceae bacterium | reverse complement strand
CGGTCGACGCCGCGGGCGAACGATTTGTCCTTGAATTTCTTTTTGAGGCTCTTGACGGTGAGCGTGAGAATGCTCCGGTCGGGGCGGACATAGACGGCTGCGGTAATTAACCCGGTGATTTCGTCGGAGGCAAAGAGCGCCCGCTCGAAGAGGGTGTCGGGCTCGATGCCGGTCCGCTCCGGGGCGTGGGCCAGGATCGCCTTGACCAGCGTCTCGGGGTAGCCAAGGGTGCGGAGGGTCTGGACGCCGACCTTCGGGTGTTCCTCGGGATGCCGTTCGTAGTCGAAGTCGTGCAGCAGCCCGGCCATGGCCCAAAGCGTTTCGTCTTCGCCAAACTTCCGGGCATAAGCCCGCATGACAGCTTCCACCGCGTACATGTGCCGCCGGAGCGACTCCGAGGTGGTCCATTCGTGCATGAGCGTCAGCGCGTCTTCGTAACTCGGCATGTCCCAAGTCTATCGCGCGTCCTCGCGTGGGGGCGGGGTTTGTCTTAGGCTGGGGGCATGCGGATTGGATACGGCGAGGACGCCCACCGTTTGGTCGAAGGGCGGCCCCTTTGGATCGGCGGCGTCGCCGTTCCCTCGGACCGGGGGGCCGAGGCCCATTCCGATGGCGACGCCCTGCTCCATGCCCTGACCGACGCCGTGCTCAGCGCCCTGGGGCTCGGCGATATCGGGATGCACTTCCCGAATGATGCCGCGGTCAACCGCGGCCGTGCCTCGTCCGAGTTCCTCTCGCATGCTTTGGAACTGGCCCGGGAGCGGGATCTGGCCGTGCGGCAGGTCTCGGCGGTGGTGATTTTGGACCGGCCCAAACTGGGACCGGCGCGCGAAGCGATTCTCGCCCGGCTTTCCGATTTGCTCGGGCTTTCGCCGGACATGATCGGCCTCACGTTCAAAACCAGCGAGGGACTGGCCCCCGACCACGTGCAGGCGCGGGCCATGGTATGGCTCGATTGAGCGAAGCCCTGGGCGCGACCGCGCTTTTTAAGCGGCGTCCTGTAACCTCAAAGCTGCCCGCTTAGGCTTCGGTCACGCGCTGGAGAAGAGCTTCGGCCGCCTCGAGGAATTCGTCCTTTGGAATCAGGACGTAGCCGCGTTCGCCCCTCGCCGGATAGTAGGTCGTCTTGAGGCTCAGCACCGGCCGAACGTCGTCGTAGTGGCGGAAGGCTTCTTTCGGGGTGTGCGCCCGGGGCCTCGCCCGGCTCCCGAAGTGCTCGCCTAGGAAGGCCAGGATGAGAGGGACCGTTTTGCTCGCCACTGCAAGGCCATTGTACCGCTATCCAGCGTGGTGGCGGAGGAAGCTGGCGATCAGCGTCGGGCCCAGGGTCTCGGGGTCGACGCGGTGGACCTGGCCGCCGCCGGCATGGGCCAGATTGCGGGCGAATCCGACGAGGCGGTCATCCTCGAGGCCGGCATCCCCGGGCGTGAACAGGAAAACGTGAACCCGGGCTCCGAGCCGGCGCAGGGCCAGGGCTTCGTTCAGCGTCGCCCGGACGATCCTGGGATCGAGACCCCAGGCATTCCGGTAGATTTCGCCGTTTTCCAGCGTCAGGGCCGAGGGCTTGCCGTCGGTGACGAGCAGAACCTGCCGGTTTGGCCCCGGCGCCCTTTTGAGGAAGGCCCGGGCGAGCCGTAGCCCCTGGGCGGTGTTGGTGTGCCAGGGGCCGACCTCGAGCAGCGGCACCTGTCCGAGGGGAACTTCTTCGGCGCTGTCGTGGAAGCAAAAGATCTTGAGCCGGTCTTGGGGATAGCGCGCGCGTATGAGGTGGGCGAGCGCCAGGACCGTTCGTTTGGCCGGCGTGAAGCGGTTTTTTCCGGAAAGGACCATCGAGTGCGAGCAGTCGAGGAGGAGGGCAGTGGCCATCGCGCTGCCCGAGCTTTGGGTTCGCTGGACGAGGTCTTCCTCGCGCAGCGCCTCGATGGGACGGGGGAGGAGGCGTTTGAGGGTTTCCACCGGGTCGAGCACGAGCGCTTCCCCGGGCCGGTAAGGTGCGGTTTCGGCGTCGGCGCCGGCCCCCGGCCTCGGATCGCCGCCGGACGCGGGGCCGGAGCCTCGGCGTGGCTGCCGCGAGAGAAGCTCCGAGAGCGCTTTGAATCCCAGCGCCCGGATGGCTCGATCGCCGAGGCGGATCGTCGAGCGAGGCTTGCCTTTTGTGCCGCCCTCGCTGGTTACGATCAGGCCGGTCTCGATCATCGCCTTCCAGAGCGCTTTTGCCTCTTGGGGCGGGCGTCCCTCGGCCAAAAGCGCTTCTTCCAGCCAGCGCCTGACGGTTTTTGCCGTGGGGGGTGCGGGTTTTGGGGGCAGCCAGCGACCGGGCCCAGACTTGGCTTCTATGAGCCTCGGTTCGAGGCGCAAAAGGGCCTTAAGGGCAGCCAGGGGCTCGGGATCCACGCGGCGTCGGTAGCGTACGGTCATGGTCGTTTGAATCGTCCCGATTCGCGCACGAGAAAGCCTTCCCCGACCAGGGCCTCGAGGACGGCCTCGGCCCCCACCCAGGGATGTTGGGGGTCGAGGTGGCGGCCTGCCTCGACGAGCCCCGGCACCTGACCGAGGCGTTCCTTGACCTCGGACCAGGGGCCTTCCGGAAGCTCAAGGTCTTTGCCTTTGGCGAAGAAGGGTTTGATGGCCTCGAGGTCGCTCCCCCGTTCCCGGGCTTCGTGCAAGAGCGCCTTGGCGATGAGGTCCTTGGCGATCCGTGCCACCCCGACCTGCTCGCCTTCGAAGCTGGGTTCGAGTTTGCCGGTGATCGCGGGGAGGGCACGATAAAGGTCGACCGGGCGGGCCACTGCCGGATCCCCGTAGATGAGGCTCCGCCGCAGGGCGTTCGCGCCGACGGTTTCCAAAAGGGCGATGGAAAGGCGCTGGCTGACGCCGGAACTCGGCTCCACCCGGGGGTCGGTGCGGGCGAGAAAAGCGACCCGCTCCACGGCGCGAGCCAGGAACTCGGGCAGCTGGACCTCACCAGGCCAGCGGGCTTCCTGGGCGGTGATGGCCCGGGCCACCTCGAGGCTTTTCGGGTCGTGGGTGTGGATTTCGGCTTCGATCCGGTCTTTGAGGGGGGTGATTATGCGTCCGCGGGTGGTGTAGTCCTCGGGGTTGGCGGTAAAGACCAGCCACACGTCGAGGGCGAGCTTCACCGGGAAGCCGCGAATTTGAACCAGACGTTCTTGTAGCACGTCAAAGAGCGCGACCTGGACCTTGGGAGCGAGATCGGGGAGTTCGTGGATGGCGAAGATCCCGCGGTTGGCCCTCAGGATCAGGCCGTAGTGAAGGGCCTCGAGGTCGGAGAGTCCCTCGCCGCGTCGCGCCGCCTTGATGGGATCGAGGTCGCCGATCAGGTCGGCGACGTTGGTGTCGGGGGTGGCGAGTTTTTCGACCAGGCGCGCTTCGCGTTCGATCCACACGATGGGGGCATCGTCGCCGGCCTCGGCCAACAGGCGCCGCCCTTCGGGGCTCGCTGGGGCCAGGGGGTTATCCCGGAGCGGCGTTGGCAGCGCCGGGATCAGCGGGTCGAGCAGCTCGGCCATGACCCGGACCAGCCGGCTTTTTGCCTGGCCCCGGGTGCCGAGGAGGATGAAATCGTGGCCGGCCAGGACCGCGTTCACGATGGCGGGGACGACGCTGTCCTCGTAGCCGTGGATGCCCGGGAAGAGCGGGTCGCCGGCCTTGAGGCGCTGGATGAGGTTGGCCCGGATCTCTTCCTTCACCGTGCGCTTGAGTTTGGCGTCGGGGTAGGTGCGCTTGAGTTCGCCCAGGGTTTTCGCCAGCACAGCTCCAATGTATCGCGCTTTCGTGCCGCAAAATGGACCTATGCGAGTCGAGGTGCTCGGGCCCCGCGAGGCCAAGGACCTGGTCGACCAGCTCCTGGCCATCTGGCTTCGCGCCTTTGCCCAGCCCCCTTATTACGTGCGGCGGGAAGAGCTCCCCCGCGTTCGCCGGATGTTCTCGCGCCACCTGAGTGAGCGCGGCTTTCGCCTGGCGGTGGCCTTGGACGCGCAGGCGGTCCTGGGCTTTGGCTACGGGTTCTTGCGGCGGGCCGGGGAGCCTTGGACCGACGCCGTGGCCCGGGCCCTGCGACCTTCGGGGCTTTCGTGGTGGCTTCAGGGCGCGTTCGGCCTGGTGGAGTTCGCGGTGGACCCCCCGCATCAAAACCTGGGCCTCGGTTCGCGTTTGCACGACGCCTTGCTCGCCGCCACCGACGCGCCGCGGGCCATCCTCACGGTGCACCGGGAGGCGACCGCCCTTGGCTTTTACCGACGACGCGGCTGGCAGCAGCTCGGGCAGCTGCCAGCGAGCGCCTACCTCATCCTGGGCAAGAGGCTCGACCCTATGGCGCCCCCAGGCCCTCGGCCAGTTTGAGGGCGTTGCGTTCCCAGGTGGCAAAGTAGTCGGGGGATTCGCTGCCCACCAGGTCGAGCGCGACGAGCCGGGTGTTCAGGACGTTCGCGAACTTCCTGGCTTCAGGGGCAAACTGAAGTGGGGCGACGAGCGGAAGGAAACCGTAGCGTTTTTCGAGCGCGCCGGCGCTGGCAATCTCCCTGGGCGTGGGCTCCGAGGTGGGCGTTTTGCCGATGAGGAAGCGGATCGTGAGCCCGTAACGCTCGGCCAGGTAGGTGAAGGGATTTTTGTAGGCGATCAAGTCGCGTCTGGGGGCTTTTTTGATCAGCGCTTGGGTGCGATCGGCGAGCTCGAGCAGGCGGGCTTTCGTGCGCTCGGCCCGTGCCCGATAGACGGGGGCGTTTTGAGGGTCGAGTTCGGCTGCGACGCGGCCGAAGGCCAGGACCAGGGTCGCCATGCGCTTTGGATCGGTCCAGAGGTGGGGGTCACCCTCCCCGTTCGGCATGGGGAGGATGGTGTCTTTGAGGAGCTTTCCCGCGTAGAGGATCCTGGCCCTGGGAGCGTTTGGCTTGACGAGCCGTTCGATCAGCCAATCGTCCAGGCTCAGGCCGTTGGCCACGACCAGACGGGCGCCGATGAGTTTTTGCACGTCCGACGGTTTGGGGGTATAGAGCTCCTGGACGGCGCCGGGAGGAATGAGGGTCCGCACCTCCCAGCCCTTACCGAGCACCTCGGCCAGGAGCGAGGCATAGGGCTGGATGGTGGCCACCGCGACCAGCCTTGCCGCGTAGCCGGGCGCGGCGAGGAGCAGGAGCAGGATGAGCCAGTGTCCCCTTCGCACCCTGACCGCCTAGCGATACTTGAGCACTTCCATGAGCTCTTCGACGATGGCGTCGACGTCGCCGCGCTCTTTGGCCGTGACCACGTGGTCTTTGAGGTGGCTGCGGAGGACGAGCTCTCCGACCTTATCCAGGGCGCCCTCTACCGCCTTGATCTGTTTGAGGAGATCGACGCAGTAGAGTTCTTCGGCCTCGAGCATCCGGAGGATGCCCTCGACGTGGCCACGGATCGACCTCAGACGCTGGATCGCGGCTTCGCGAGTCTTTTCGTCGAGGTGGAGATGGTGGGTTTCTTTGGTGTTGGGCATGGTCTTCCTCCATCTGGGCGGGCGGACCTACGGCCCGGGGTCAGTCTATACCCAGCTCACGCTCCCGAAGGTGTCTTCGCGCTTTGGGCTGGTTGAGAACATGACCACCGGGATCCCAACCAGCTCTTCGATCCGCTCGATGAACTGGATGAGGGGTTTGGGCAGGTCTTCGCGCCTTTTGCGACCCGCGAGCTCGCCCCAGCCCTCGAGGACCTCATAACGAACCGAACCGTCGGGGAGGTACTCGACCCCGATCTTGACCTCCTCAAGACCGGAGAGGACGTCGAGCTTGGTGAGGACCAGCCCGTCCATGCCATTCACCTCCACCGCATAGCGAAGCGCGACGGCGTCGAGCCAGCCCACCCGCCGGGGTCTTCCCGTCGTGACCCCGTACTCGCCGCCCCGATCTCTCAGGGTTTTGGCGAAGGGGCCGAGGATCTCGGTGGGGAAGGGGCCGTGACCCACCCGGGTGGCGTAGGCCTTGGCCACGCCGTAGACCTTGGTGATGGCCTTGGGCGGGAGTCCGGTGCCGATGGCGATGCCGCCCACGGTCGGGTGCGAGCTGGTGACGTAGGGGTAGGTCCCGTAGTTGAGATCGAGCATGGTGCCCTGGGCGCCTTCAAAGAGGATTCGCTTGCCCTGCCGCCAGGCTTGGCGCAGGATGGCCCCGGTGTCGGCCACGTAGGGCGCGAGAACGTCCCTGAGGGGAAGCAGGGCTTCCATGGCGCGCTCGACGCTGGTCCAGCCCACCGCCGCCGTGGAGTTGGGCTTGGCCTCGAGCAAGATCCCGAGCCGCTCCTTCAGAAAGGCCTCATCCAGCAAATCCCCCACCCGCACCCCGATGCGCCGGGCGCGATCGGCGTAGGCGGGGCCGATGCCCCGGCCGGTGGTGCCGACGAAGTTCTTCTTCGATTCAACGTATTTGTGGTGCGGGAGCACCAGGTGCGCCCGTTCCGAGACCTTTACCTTTGGCTCGAAGCCGCGGGCTTTGAGGGCCTCGAGCTCGCGCTGAAAGGTGGTGGCGTCGATCACCATCCCGTCTGCCAGCACGCTCGTGGCGTGAGGGTGGATCACGCCCGTGGGCAGCAGGTGGAGCTTGAAAACTTCTTCGCCCACCACGACCGTGTGCCCGGCGTTAGCGCCGCCCTGATAACGGACAACGTAGTCCGCGTCGGCGACGAGGGCGTCGGTGACCTTCCCCTTCCCCTCGTCCCCCCACTGCGCACCGATGATTGCGACTCCCGGCATCGTTCCCCCTCTCCGGCCTAGCCTACCCGTGCGTCGCGGCGGACGCTAGTAGGGCTTTCCGCTCCCGGGCGGAGGGCCGCCAGCGAGGCGCGCGAACTCTTTGGGGTCGATGGCACGGTTGAGCCCGGTCTCGTAGGTGATGATGCGCTTTTTATAAAGATCGGCCAGGTAAGCGTCCATGGTGACCATGCCGTACTGGCCTCCAGTTTGGATCGCGCTGGTGATCTGGTGGGTCTTTCCCTCGCGGATCAGGGCCCGGATGGCGATGGTGGCCACCATGAGCTCGTAGGCTAAGACCCGCCCCCGCCCGTCGGCTCGGGGCAGGAGCTGCTGGCTCAAAACCCCGACCAGATTGTTGGAGAGCTGGATTCTGACCTGGCCCTGCTGGCCGTGAGGGAAGGCGTCGACGATGCGGTCGATGGTTTCGGGAGCGGAGTTGGTGTGGAGGGTGGCGAGCACCAGGTGACCGGTCTCAGCGGCGGTGAGGGCCATCTGGATCGTCTCTAAATCGCGCATTTCCCCGACCATGATCACGTCCGGCGCCTGCCGGAGAACGCTGCGCAGCGCCCGCCCAAAGCTTAAGGTATCGCCGCCGACCTCGCGCTGGTTGACAATGGCCTTTTTGTGCCGGTGGAAGAACTCGATCGGGTCCTCGATGGTGACGATGTGGCAGCGGCGGTTTTCGTTGATGAAGTCGAGCATCGCGGCGAGCGTCGTCGATTTGCCCGAGCCGGTGGGGCCGGTCACCAGGAAGAGGCCTCGAGGCCGCATGGCCAGATCGCTGATGATCTTGGGGAGGCCGAGGTCCTCAAAGCTCTTGTCGAGGTCCGCGACCACGCGCATGACGCCGCCTACCGAGCCGCGCTGGAGGAAGACGTTGACCCGGAACCGCCCCTCGCCGGGGAGGCTGAACGAGAAGTCGAGTTCGCGTTCTTCCTCGAACCGGCGTTGCTGCTTCTCGTCCATGAGGGCGTACATCATTCGCCGGGTGTCTTGTGGGGTGAGCTTTGGGTGGTTGGTGGGAAAAAATTCCCCGTTGATCTTGAGCATGGGGGGCAGGCCAACGGTCAGGATCAGGTCCGAGGCCTCCTTGGCCTTGGCCAGGCGAAAGAGTTCGACGATGTCGATCGGCGCTTTGGTCATCTTCCCTCCCTACTCGACGGTGCGGGCCATTACCTCTTCCAGGGTCGTGATGCCCGCGAGTGCCTTTTTGATGCCGTCTTCTCGCAAGGTCTTCATGCCCTTTTTCCGGGCCATGGTCTTGATCTCGGCGGCCGATTTGCCCTCGATGATCGCCCTTCGGATGTCGTCGTCGACCACCATGAGCTCGTGCAGCGCGTAACGCCCGCGGTAGCCGGTGCCGTTGCAGCGCGCGCAGCCCTTGCCGCGGTAGAGGGTCGCGCCCTCGAGGTCTTCTTCCCGAAGCCCCAGCTTCACCAGGACTTTGGGGTCGGGCGCGAGCGGTTCCTTGCAGTGGTCACAGACCCGGCGGACCAGCCGCTGGGCGAGGACACCGATGAGCGAGGCCGAGATGTTAAAGAGCTCGACTCCCATCTCGTCGAGTCGGGTGATAGCCCCGGCGGCGTCGTTGGTGTGCAAGGTGGCGATGACCAAATGGCCGGTGAGGGCGGCTTCGACCGCGATCTGGGCGGTTTCTCGGTCCCGGATCTCACCCACCATGATGATGTCGGGGTCCTGCCGCAAAAAGGCCCGCAGGGCCTTGGCGAAGGTGAGCCCCGCCTGCGGGTTCACCTGCACCTGGTTGATGCCGGGGATCTCGTATTCGACCGGATCCTCGACCGTCATGGTGTTCTTGTCTGGGGTTGAGATCCGCTTCAGGATCGAGAAGGTGGTGAAGGACTTCCCCGAGCCGGTGGGGCCGGTGATGAGAAAGATCCCGTAGGGCTTGCTGATGACGTCCTTGAAGCGCTCGAGGACATCGGGAGAGAATCCGAGGTGCTCGATCTCGGGGATCTCGGCCGCCTTTTTCAAAAGGCGCATCACCACCTTTTCCCCATAGACGGTGGGGAGGGTGGAAAGGCGGAGGTCGACGTCGATGCTCCGGTCGCGGAAGCGGACGCGGCCGTCCTGGGGGAGCCGTTTTTCCGCGATGTTCAAGCGCCCCATGATCTTGATGCGGGCGATGATCGCGGGGCCGGCGGCCCGGGGCAGGCGTGTGTGCTCGCGCAGGGCGCCGTCGATGCGGAATCGGACCAGGACGTGGTCCTCGCGGGGCTCGATGTGGATGTCCGAGGCGTCCTGGAAGTAGGCGTCGCGGATCAAGGAGTTGACGAGCCGGACCACGGCGTTGTCGTCGAGTTCAGGGGTTTCGACCTCGACGCTCTCGGGGCGTTCCTGGGCGAGTTCGCGGGCCAGTTCATCCAGGGGCCCGGTGGCGCCGTAATAGCGTTCGATGAGTTTGAGGATCTTGTCTTCGGTGGCGACCGCCGGTCGGATTTCCTTCCCGGTAATGAGGCGCAGGTCGTCGATGGCGAAGATGTTCCTGGGGTCCTTCATGAGCACCACCAGGGCGCCGTCCTCGAGGTGGTGCGGAAACACCATGTACCGGCGCGCGGTCGATTCGGGGAGGAGCTCGGCGGCAAGGGGGTCGGGCGGGTTCTCCTCGGGATCGATGTAGGGGTAACCGAGCTGCACCGCCAGCGATTTCGCCAGCATCTCCGGGCTCAGCTTCCCGCTCTTGATGAGGGTCTCCTCGATCCGGCCGCCGCCACTTCGCTGGCGGCGGAGGGCTTCCTCAACGTCCTCGGGGGAAACGAACCCGAGTTCCACCAGGATTTCCCCCAACGGGCGCCGCTTGCCGAGCCGCCGTTGCACCATGAGGGCTTCGGCGAGCTCCTCGCGCCCCAGTTTGCCGTTGGCCACCAGCGTTTCCCCGAGCCGGGGCTTTTCCGGGTAAACCCGCTGGAAAAGCGCCTCCCAGGCCTTGGGGGTGGTCAGGATGAACTTGACCCGGTCGCCGAGAATCTCGCGAACTTTATCGATGTTCTTCGGTTCGCTGATGACAACTTCAAGCGTTCCCCGCCGTTCGCGGATGGGGATTGCGCGGTAGCGGAGCGCATCGGTGCGGAGGAAGTAGGAGGCGGCCGCCGGGTCGACCTCGAGGGTCTCGGTGCTGGGGAGGAACCGAAGGCCCTCGAGGTCGGCGATGGTGCGGTAGAGCGCTTCTTCATCGATCCACCCCTTTTTGAGGAGGATGCGCTTTAAGGGCTCGCCGGTCTTGTGGTGCTCTTTGAGCGCCTCCAGCAGCTGATCTTCGCGGATGAGGCCGCGTTCGACCAGGGCGTTTCCCAAACTTTCTTCGTCGGGCGAGGCGGGCGGTGGTTTGGAAGGGAGCTCAAGACCCAGTTCGGGGTAGTTTTTGGCCAGCGCGTATTCGAAGGACGAGCGGAGCGTCTGGTAGGGCTCGACCTGCTTGCCGGTGATGGCCTCGACCTCCTCGATCCTGGCGTTGTCGAGGGGGTCGACGAAGGCCACGCGGAGCTTTCCGTCTTCCGTGGCGAAGGGAATGGCCTCGAGCTCCTGGGCCCGCTCCGCCGGGAGCAACGCCCGGACCTCGGGAGGGATCTCGACTTCGTGGAGGTCGACGAGGGGGATGCCGAAGTATTCCTCGATGGCCTGCGCGATCTTTGCTTCGGAGAGCAGGCCGAGCTCGATCAGGGCCTCGGCCAGGCGCGAGCCGGTGGTGCGTTGGTGCTCGAGCGCTTTTTGCAGGTCCTCGTCGCTAATGTAGCCGCCCTCGACCAGCGCCGCGCCGAGTCGTTTGTCAGCCAGGGTCAGCGAGCCCATGCGCGCTTCGTCCTTCCCGGGATCAGCGATTCCCACATCATCTTAATGCTACTCGCTCTCTTCTTTTTCTGGGGTCGGGGTGGCCGCGAGCAGCCGGCGCTCCAAGGCCCGAACCCAGCGGGTATGGGGGAGGCCCTTGTCGGAAAGGGGCGCCACCAGGATGGTGGTGAGCCCCAGGAGGTTTCCCCCGAGGACGTCGGTGAAGATCTGGTCGCCGACCACGGCGAGTGCCTTGCGCTCAAGCCCCAGCTGCCGCATGCCCCAAAAAAAGCCGAAAGGCAGCGGTTTTCCAACCAGCGCGATCCCCGGCAGCCCCAGTTTCCGGGCCCACCGCCGGGTGCGGCCGGGTTTGGCGTTGGTTACCAGGCAGGCGGCGATTCCGGACCGCTTGAGCTCGTCCAGCCAGACCCGGAGCGGTTCGGGGGTCGGTCCCTCGTAGCCGTAGGGGATCAGGGTGTTGTCGAGGTCGAGGAGGAGCCCTTTAAGCCCCCGGGCACGGAGCCAGGATGGGGCGATCTGCCAGGGGCGCTCGAAGCGGGCCGCCGGGAAAAGGAGCCTCACGGCTCTAGGCTAACCGAGGGCATGACCTGAATCAGCCCCCACATGCGCCCGCTCTTTGCGCCCTGGCGCCGGTAAGAAAAGAAGGCCGTGTTCTCGTAGGTGCACTGCCCGGACCGCCAGACGCGATTCCCCGAGACGCCGCGCCTTTGCAGGAGGGCTTCGATCGCTTTTTCAAGGTCGAGCCGGTAGCGGCCCGATTCGGCCGGGTCGTCGGCCAGCGCATCGCCGAGACCGCGCCGGTCGAAGGCTTCGGCGACTTCCGGCCCCACCTGGTAACAGCGGCCGCAGATCCCGGGGCCGATGGCGACGCGGATCTGCTCGAGGCGGCTGTGGAATTCGGTTTCCATGAGGTCGAGGGTGCGCTCGACGATGCCGGCGATAACGCCCCGCCAGCCGGCGTGCGCTGCGGCGACGGTCTTGGTGATAGGGTCCTCGAACAAAAGGGGGTAGCAATCGGCGGTGGAGACGGCGAGCAAAAGCCCCGGCGATTGGCTGACCAGGGCATCGCCTTCCCAGATCCCGGGCCCATCGGCGCGAATGGCCCGAGCGCCGTGGACCTGGGAGAGCCGGGCCAGCGGGGGGTGGCCGAAAGCGGCGAGGACACGGCGGCGGTTTTCCTCGACCCGTGTCGGATCATCGCCGACCGACGTCGAGAGGTTCAGGCTGCGCCAGGGCCCTTCGGAGACGCCGCCCGCCCGGCCGGTAAAGCCGTGAGGGCTACTGATTAAAGGCGTGCGCAAAAGCGGGACCACTTCAAAACTCCGGCTTTCGCTTTTCGAAAAAGGCCTGGATGCCCTCGGTCAGATCGTCCGTTTCCCGGATCCAGGCGTTGGCGAGGGTCGCAAGGCCAAAGCCCTCGAAAAGGCCCATGCTGGGAAGCTGGGACAGCAGGGCCTTGGTGAGCGCCAGCGAGGAAGGAGCCGCCTCGGCGATTTGGCTTGCCAGGGCAAGCGCGCGCTCGAGGGCCTGGCCTTTGGGGGCGACCTCGTTGACCAGGCCCAGGCGGTAGGCCTCGCCTGCGCCGATCAGCTTGCCCTGGAGGAGCAGTTCGCGAGCGTGCTTTTCCCCCACGTGGCGGACCAGCATGACCGCCACCAGCGCGGCGACGAAGCCGATCCTGACCTCGGTGAAGCCGATCTTTGCTTCTTCATCCATAACCGCGAGATCCGAGGCCAGAACGAGCCCCGCGCCTCCGGCGACCGCCGGTCCGTTGACGGCGGCGATCACCGGTTTGGGAAACGTGTAAATACGCCTGAAGACCTCTTTGAGCTCTTGGGAGTGGGCCAGGTTGGCCTTGGCCCCGAGCTTGGTCACCTCGCGGAGGAACTTGAGGTCGGCCCCGGCCGAAAAGGCGGGTGGGGCGCCGGTGAGCACTACCGCCCGGACACCGGGGTCGGCCTCCGCCGCCTCGAGGGCCAAAAGGAGCGCCCGGCTCATGGCCTCGGAGAGGGGGTTTCGCCGTTCGGGGTCGCTCAGGATCAACACCCGTACCCTGCCGCGGTCTTCCTGAAGAACCTGCGCCATACCCATACGTTATCGGATCAGGCGCGCATCACCTTGCGAACCTCCGGCATCGCGAGCAGACGTTCCTTGATCCGGGCCAGCTCCTCCTCATCGCGAACCGAAAACCGAATTTGCATGCGGGCGGTGGTGCCGGTGACCTGGGTGTCGGCCCCGGAGACCGACTTGCCCATGCCGGCGAACACGTCCATGACGTCGCGGAGAAGGCCCGCCCGGTCGCTGGCCTCGAGGCGAAGGACCACCGGGTAGTTCCCCGGTCCTTCTTCCCACTCGGCGGCGACGACGCGCTGGGGCTCGTTTTTCAGGAAACGGCGCATGTTGGGGCAGTCGACGCGGTGGATGGTCACCCCGCGGCCCCGGGTCACGTAGCCGAGGATGGGGTCCCCCCGGACGGGACGGCAGCAGGCGGCGAGTTTGAGCGGGGCGCTGAGGTCGTCGGCGAGGCGAATGGGAAGGGTCAGGGTTTTGGGTTGCGGTCGCTCGCGGGGGGG
>WIAM01000010.1 GCA_015519965.1 Thermaceae bacterium | reverse complement strand
TCTTTGAAGACTTCACCGAGCTTCGGGGCGACCGGGCCTTCGCCGACGACGCGGCGATCGTCGGCGGCTTGGCCCGTTTCCACGGCGAACAGGTGGTCTTGGTCGGGCATCAAAAGGGTCGCAACACCCGGGAGAATATCGCCCGGAACTTCGGCATGCCTCACCCCGAGGGATACCGCAAGGCCATGCGCCTGATGGATCTGGCCGATAAGACCGGCCGGCCGTTCATCGCTTTCGTCGACACGCCCGGGGCCTACCCAGGGGTGAGCGCGGAAGAGCGGGGGCAGGCCTGGGTCATCGCCCGGTCGATCCAGCGGATGAGCCGGCTGAAGGTGCCGGCGGTGGTGGTGATCCTCGGCGAAGGAGGCTCGGGCGGGGCCCTGGCCATCGGCGTGGGCAATCGGGTGCTCATCATGGAGAACGCTTGGTACTCGGTGATCAGCCCCGAGTCCTGCGCGGCCATCCTCTGGCGCGACGCGAAGGAAGCGGAAAAAGCCGCCGAGGCGCTGAAGCTTACCGCCCGTGACCTGCTCGAGCTGGGGGTGGTCGATCGGGTGGTCCCCGAGCCCAAAGGCGGGGCGCACCGCAACCCCGAGGCGGCCTACCGCGAGCTCGACCGGGCGCTGGTCGAGACCCTCGAGGCGCTCAAAGGGCTTTCGCCTGAGGCCATCTGGGAGGATCGCTACCGCCGCTTTCGCCGGCTCGGCGTTTTCGAAGAAGTATGAACGCCGTTTCACCGGATCCTCGGTTGCGAGTGACCTGCCGCCCTTAACCTCGGGACAAGGAGGTGGATGCGGATGCGGATGAAGGCGCTGATGGCGTTGCTCGCACTGTGGACCGCCGTGGCGGCGGCCGAGATCAGTCCCCAAGGGATCATCGTCAACCCAAGTCCGGGCAAGCTCTCGGTCAAGGTGTGGGTCGATCGGGACCCGGCGAAGCGCGGTGACGCCGTGTACCGGGTGGGGGACCCCATCCAGATTTACGTGAGCGTGACCGAAGAGGCCTACGTCTACCTCTTCGACGTCAAGGCTGACGGCGAGGTGCAGCAGTTTTTCCCCAACAGTTACGATCAGCAAAACCGCCTGCGTGCCGGCGAGGTGCGGCGCCTGCCCCCGCCCGGCGCCGGTTACCGTTTCACGGTCGACGGGCCGGCCGGGCGCGACACCATTTTGGCCATCGCGGTGAAGCAACCAATCTCGGCCCGGGCGCTCGGGGACCTGGCTCGCGGCGAGATCTCGGTTCGGGGCCTTCGCGCCTTGTCGGAGGCGCTCTCGATCGCCGTGAGGCCGCTTGCGACCACCGCCTGGGCGACGGATTCGGTGAGTTTCCGGGTGGTGGACGAAACCCCGCGTTCGAGCCTTTGGGTGCGCTCCTCGCCGAGTGGGGCCCAGGTCTTCCTCGACGGCGTTTACCGCGGTCGAACGCCGCTTGACCTTCGGCTGGCCCCGGGGCGCTACAACCTCGAGCTCCGTCTGGAGGGGTACAAGACCTACCAGGTGGTCATTCGCCTGACCGAGGGGCGGACCGTCCGGGTCAACGCCCGCCTGACCCCGCTTTTGAGCGAGCTCCGGGTTGAGACGAGCGTTCGAGCGCGGGTGTTTCTCGATGGCTATGAGCTCGGTTGGACGCAAGGCGGCACGCTGGTCAAGGAGGTGGAGCCCGGCCGGCGCTGGTTGGTGGTGCTGGCCCCCGGGTACGCCCCGTACGTGCAGCGGATCGACCTCGAGGCCGGTCAATCGACCGTGATCTGGGCACGCCTGGTCCCGGTGCGACCGGGCATGGACATGGGGCACTGAGCCTTTGGTACCTGCTTCCCGTGGTCCGCCATGGGAGGCAGCTTTTTTGTTAGGGTGACGTTGTGGATGCCGTCGTACTGGCCGGGGGGGAGGCTTCGGACCCCCTGGCACGCGAGTTCGGGGTGCCGACCAAGGCCCTGGCCCCGCTTTCGGGGCGGCCCATGGTGGCCTGGGTCATCGAAGCGCTTTTGGGCGCCGGCGTGGTGGAGCGGGTGATCTACGTGGGGCCGCCGGCCGAGCTCGATCCGCCGCCGGATCTGGTGCTCCCTCCCCGGGGGCGGATCCTGGAAAACCTCGAGGCCGCTCTGGGCCAAGCGCGGGGCGACCGGGTTTTGGTGGCCACCGCCGACGCGCCGCTCATCAGTGCTGAAGCCGTTCGCTACGTGGTGGAAAAGGCTCCGGATGCCGCCCTCGTTTACCCGGTGGTGCCCAAGGAAGCGATCGAGGCCCGCTGGCCGGGCATGCGGCGGACGTACGCGCGGCTTCGGGATGGCACCTTCACCGGGGGCAACCTGATCCTCCTCGACAAGGCGCTCTTTGCCAAGGCGCTGCCGATGGCGAGGCGTGTGGTCGCGATGCGCAAGAATCCGCTCGCGATCGCCCGCCTGATCGGCTTTGGCGTGCTTGTTAAGCTCCTTTTGGGCCGGCTTTCGATCGCCGACTTGGAAGCGCGGGTCGGTCGGATTTTTGGCGTCCCCATGCGGGCCCTGGTGGTCCCTTATCCCGAGATCGGGGTCGATGCCGACGAGGCGGAGGACCTGGTATGGATGCAGCGAGCTTTGGAGGGCCGTGATGCGAACCGCTAAAGAGTTGAGAATCGCCGGGTTGATCGCCTACATCGCTGCCTTGGCCGTGGGGCTCTTGCTCAGCCTCGTGGTCCACCTTCTCCTCGGCGGGCGGATGGGTTGGGAAGACTTCGATCTTCCCGGGCTCGTCGAGGGACTGGCCTTTTTGGTCGCTTTTTCTGGCGGCCTGGTCGTTGCCAAGCGTTCGATCCGCGTGCCCTGCGGCACGCTGCTCTCCGCTGGGCTCTTCGCGCCTCCAACCGCCAGGGCGCTGGCGGAAGCGGTGCCCCGGCTCGATTCCCCGGCGGGATTTGAGGGGCGCTGGGCGGTTATCGTCGAGGAAGGGCGCCCGGTCGGCGTCTTGGGGCTTGCCGAACAGATTGTTCCCTGGGACGATGCCCCGGTGGTCGCGGGGGCGGTGGCGCTCACCGAGCTCGCCCCCTTGTTTTGGCAAAACGATGCGGTGGTGGTGGCCGACGGCGACGAGGTCCACGGGGTCATCACCCGCGAGCGTTACCTGCGAAAGGTGGCATCATGATCGAGCCCGAGCCGATTCCCACGCCCATCACCGAGATGCTGGGGATCCGCTACCCCATCGTGGTGGCCCCGATGTTCCTGGTGAGTACCCCGGCCCTGCTCGAGGCCGTGGCCAGGGCCGGGGGCATCGCGGTGATCCCGAGCCTGAATTTCCGTACCCACGAAGCGTTTGAGGCTTTCTTGCGGGATTTCCCCGACCTGCCCTTTGGGGTTAACCTGATCTTGAAGGACAATCCCAGGCTCACCGAGGACCTCGAGGCCATTGTAGAGCGCCGCGTTCCCCTCATCGTGACTTCGCTCGGCGACCCCACGGAGGTGATCGAGCGGGTCCACGCCTACGATGGCCGGGTGTTTTCGGACGTGGTCAACCTCCGTCATGCCCAAAAAGCGGCCGGGTCGGGTGCCGACGCGCTGGTGGCGGTCGCTGCGGGGGCCGGTGGTCACGCGGGCACGCTGAGCCCCTTCGTTCTCGCGCCCTGGATCCGCGAGGAAACCGGCTTGCCGGTGTTGGTGGCCGGCGGCCTCGCCGACGGTCGCCACCTCTTGGCCGCACTGGCCCTGGGGGACGCGGGCTACTTCGGCACGCGTTTCATCGCCACCCACGAGTCGGGCGCTTCGGAAACGTACAAGCGCATGTTGCTCGAGGCTGGTCCCGAAGACGTCGTCTACACCCCCGAGGTGACCGGTGTCCCGGCCAATTTTCTGAAGGCGTCGCTTGAGCGTTTTCGCGCCGGAGGCAAGCCCTGGAAAGAGGTCTTTTCGGCCGGGCACGGCGTGGCCTTCGTTCGCGAGATCGAGCCGGCCGGGCGTTTGGTGCATCGGATCGCCCAGGGCTACCACGAGGCCAGGCGGCACTTGCCGTAGGTAGGTTCTGGCGGAAGCTTTGCAGCGTGGCCCACAGAGCGCCTTTGGGGGCGTGGTAAGGTGGGTGAAAGCCGCGGCGGGCCCCGGGCGTCGCACCAGGTGTGCGGACGCTGCGATGTGTTTTTAAAAAAAAGGAGGATGGAATGCTGAGTGTGCGTGCAGAAAAATACCGGCCCGTAACCCTGGCGAATATCGAAGACCTGCCCGAGTGGCGCCGGTTGGACCCCGAGGTTCAGGAGGCGGTTCGGGTGGTGGCACAGGTGCTGCCGTTTCGAACCAACACCTACGTCGTCCAGCAGCTCATCGACTGGTCTCGGGTCCCCGAGGACCCGATCTTCGTGCTGACCTTTCCCCAGAAAGATATGCTGGATGAGGAAGACTTCGTCCGCATCCGGGACATGCTCAGGGCGGGGGCGCCCAAGGCTGCCATCAACGAAGTGGTTCACGAGATACGCTTGCGCCTGAACCCCCACCCGGCCGGGCAGCTGACCCATAACGTCCCGGTTTTCGAGGGGCGTCGCCTCGAGGGGTTGCAGCACAAATACCGCGAGACGGTCCTGGTGTTCCCGAGCCCCGGCCAGGTCTGCCACGCCTTTTGCACCTACTGTTTCCGCTGGGCCCAGTTCGTGGGTGAGCCGGACTTGCGCATGGCCATCAACGAGAGCCAGGACCTCACCGACTACCTGCGCGCCCACCCCGAGGTCACCGACGTGCTCTTTACCGGTGGCGACCCGATGGTGATGAAGACCAGCGTCCTCGAGCGCTTCATCCGTCCCTTGCTCGACGAGACCTTTGCCCACGTTCAGGACATTCGCATCGGCACCAAGGCGCTGGCCTACTGGCCGTCGCGGTTCTTCGACGATCGGGTGCTGAAGCTCTTCGAAGAGGTGGTGGCGGCGGGGCGGCACCTGGCGGTGATGGCGCACTTCACCCACCCCCGCGAGCTGGAGACCGACGAGGTGCGGGAAGCGATTCGCCTGATCCGCTCGACCGGGGCCGAGATCCGCACCCAGTCGCCGGTCGTGGCCCACATCAACGACAACGCCGAGGCTTGGGCCCAGAAGTGGAAGGAAGAGGTGAAGCTCGGCCTCATCCCCTATTACATGTTCGTCGAGCGAGACACTGGCCCCAAGCGCTTTTTCGAGGTGCCTCTGGCCCGGGCCTGGTCGATCTTCCGCGACGCCTACAAGCAGGTGCCGGGTCTGGCCCGCACCGTGCGCGGGCCGAGCATGTCGGCGTTTCCGGGGAAGGTCCGCGTGGTGGGGGTGACGACGCTGGGCAGCGAGCAGGTCTTCGTGCTCGAATTCCTCCAGGGGCGAAACCCCGACTGGGTGGGGCGGCCTTTCTTCGCCAAGTTCGACGAAAAGGCCACCTGGCTCGATGATCTGAGGCCTTATGGGTCGGAGAAGTTCTTCTACGAGGATGAGCTCGCCGAGATGACCCGCCAGGGCCTTTCGGGTTGAGGGCGTGCGGATCTACGGACGCAACCCGGTGCTCGAGGCCGCCCGGGAAGGGCGGGTTCGCAAGGTGTACCTGGCGCGAGGGGTCGAGCCCAAGCTGGTGCGGCAGGTCGAGCGCTTGGGCGTGCCCATCGTCTGGACCAGCCGTATCGAGCTGGCCCAGATGGTGGGCACCACCCGGCACCAGGGCATCGTGGCCGAGGTGGACCGCTTCGAGGCCGCGGATCTCGAGGCCGCCTTCGCCCTCGCCGAGTCGCGTCGGGCACCGCTCTTGCTGGTGCTGGTGGACGGCGTCACCGACCCCAGGAACTTCGGCGCCATCATCCGGAGCGCCGAGGCCCTTGGCGCGCACGGGGTGATGGCCGAGTCCCGTCGCAGTGCGCCGGTTTCTCCGGTGGTGGTGAAGGCGAGCGCCGGGGCGGCGCTCAGGCTGCCCATCATCCGGGTCACGAACCTGCCCCGCGAGATCGAGGCTTTAAAGTCGCGGGGCGTTTGGGTCTACGGGCTTGCGGGCGAGGCAAAAACCCCCATCGCCGAAGCCGAATTCCAAGGCCCCAGCGCCCTGGTCGTTGGCTCGGAGGGCAAGGGGCTTCGGAGGCTGGTGCGCGAACGCTGCGACGCGCTTTTTTCCATCCCGCTCTTTGGAAAAACCCCTTCGCTCAACGTGGCCGTGGCCCTGGGGATCGCCCTTTATCAGGCGGCGCTTTCGCGGGGTCGGGCTGGGGTATAGTGCCCCATTGAGGGGGCATTTCGATGGCTGAAGGGCGAAGAATGATCGGTGGCCACCCCTACCGTTTGCTCGGGGTCTTTCCCGCGCCGGTGGCCGGAAGTTTCGAGGCGATGCTTAGGGACAACGGGATTCCCGCCTACGTGGCCGACGCGGCGGAGGAAACGCGTCCGTATACCGGGTCGCAACCCATGGGTCCCGAGGTTTACGTCTGGGTGCCCGAGACCATGTTCGATCGGGCCAGCGAGTTGATCGGTAACGATGCGGGCGACGCTGGGGCTTGATCTCGGCGGCACCAAGATCGCCGCCGGTGTACTCACCGACGATGGCCTAAAGGGGTACTTCGAGCGACCGACGCCGCAAACCGGCGACGGCGATGCGGTGGCGCGCGCCATCGCCGAAGCTGGCCGCGAGGCGGTCCGCCAAAGCGGGCTGGCGGTGGCGGTGGCGGGGGTGGGGACCCCCGGCCCGCTCGACTTCGCCGAAGGCGTGGTCCGCTTTGCCCCCAACATCCCCGGATTGGTAGACTACCCGCTCCGGGAACGCCTCGAGGACTGGCTCGGGATGCGGGTTATTTTGGAGAACGACGCCAACGCCGCCGCTTTGGCCGAGCACCATTTCGGCGCGGCCCAGGGGGCCAAGCACTCGCTCTACGTGACGGTTTCGACCGGGATCGGGGGCGGGGTGATCATCAACGGCCGCGTCCATCGTGGGGCCTACGGCCAAGGGGGCGAGGTGGGTCACCTCACCGTGGTCCCCGGGGGTCCTTTGTGCGGTTGTGGCCGCCAGGGGTGCCTCGAGGCCGTGGCCTCGGGCAGAGCGCTCGAACGCGACGCCAGTTACGCCTACGGCGAGCCTTTGAGCGCCGAGGCGCTCTTTGTCCGCTTCCACGACGGCGAGGCCAAAGCGGTGAGCCTGGTTGAGGGTGCGGCGAGGCACATCGGGGTCGCCCTCGCCAGCCTGCAAAAAGTCCTCGATCCCGAGGTGATCGTGCTCGGGGGCGGGGTGGTGCTGGGCGGTGGGGAGGACTTCGTGGCCGCGATCCGCCGCGCCTACGAGGAACACCTCCGGGGCTGGAAGGCGGCCCCCATTCGCACCGCCCGTCTGGGCCGGAGCGTGGGCGTGATCGGGGCGGCCCTGGCCGCCGAGTACTGCTAACGACCCCGCCGTGGCAAAAGCCACGGCGGGGGCCCTAAGGCAAACGCAAGTGACTGTCAACCTCGCACCGGCACCTTGAACTCGCGGACGCTCGCTTCGGGCAAGAGCCGGGATGGCAGCACACTCAGGGTGCGTTGTTGGAGGCGGCGACGAAACGCTCAAGCACCGCTTCCGCCTCGCCACAGGCCAGGATTTCCCGGGCCCGGGCCACGCCCGCCGCGAGGCTTTCAGCAAGTCCGGCGGCGTAGATGGCGGCCCCGGCGTTGAGGGCCACGACGTCGCGTGCCGGCCCGTCCTCCTTGCCGGCCAGGATTCGCCGGATCAATGCCGCGTTTTCCTCAGGACTGCCGCCGGCGAGGGTGGCGAGAGGGGCGGGGGAAAGCCCCACTTCCTCGGCTCGCAGCGTGTAGCGCCGGATTTCGCCGTCGCTCAGTTCCACCACCTGGTTCTCGCCCAGCACGAGTTCGTCGGTGCCCTCGCCGTGGACCACCAGCGCCCGTTCGACGCCGAGGCTTTTGAGCGCCTGGGCCATGGCCAAAAGGCGCTGGGGTGAGAACACGCCCAGCACGAAGTAGCTGGGCTTTGCGGGGTTTGTGAGAGGACCGAGGAGGTTAAACACGGTGCGGGTCTTGAGCTCGGCCCGGACCGGGGCGACGTGCTTCATCGCCGGGTGGTGGGTTCGGGCAAAGATAAAGCCAATGCCTACCTGGTCGATGAGCCGGGCGACCTGCTGGGGGGCGAGGTCGATTTTGGCCCCGAGGGCCTCGAGGACGTCCGCCGAACCCGATCGGCTGGAGGCGGCCCGGTTGCCGTGCTTGGCCACCTTGGCCCCGGCCGCCGCGGCCACGAAGGCGCTGGCGGTGGAGATGTTGAACGTGCCTTTGCCATCGCCCCCCGTGCCCACGATGTCCACGGTTTTGTGGGGGACCCTGACCTCGAGTGCCGCTTCCCGCATGGCGCGGGCGAACCCGGCGATTTCCTCTTCCTGTTCTCCCCGGACCTTGAGTCCGATCAAAAACCCCGCCGTCTCCGCCGGGCTCAGCGCCCCGGCCATCACCGCTTGCATGAGGCGGTAGGCTTCCTCGTGATCCAAAGTTTCGCCGCGGTAGACCTTTTGCAAAAGCTCCATGACCAAAACCTCCGTCCTCAGTCGTTTGCCAGGCTTTCCCTGGTTTTTTCCAGAAAGCGCCTGATGATTTCCATGCCCAGCCCGGTCAGGATGCTTTCCGGGTGGAACTGGACGCCGAATGTGGGGTGGCTGGTGTGGATCAGGCCCTGGATGGTTTTTTCCCCGTCGTCGAGGCTCCAGGCATTCACCCGGAGCTCGGGAGGCGGGTCGGTTACCACCAGCGAGTGGTAGCGGGTGGCGGTGAACGGGCTTGGCAGGCCGGAAAAGAGGCCGGTGCCGTCGTGCTCGATGGGGCTCGTCTTGCCGTGGTAGGGCCGCTTGGCCCGTACGACCCTTGCCCCGAACGCGGCGCCGATGGCCTGGTGCCCCAGGCAGACGCCGAGGATGGGCACCCGGCCCGAAAACCGCCGGACCACCGCGATCGAGTGGCCGGCATCGTAGGGGGTCGCGGGGCCGGGGCTGATGACGACGCCCTTAGGGTTGAGGTCGGCGACGTCGTCGAGTTCGAAGCGGTCGTTTCGCCAAACCACTGTTTCGGCCCCCAGCTGCTCGAGGTAGTCCACGAGGTTGTAGGTGAAAGAATCGTAGTTGTCGACGACGAGGATCGGTCGCTTCATCCCCACACCTCCCGGGCCAAAAGGCCCGCCTCGGCGAGTTCGAGCGCTTTTTTCATGGCCTTGGCTTTGCTCAGGATCTCCTCGTATTCGCGCTCCGGGGAGGAATCGGCCACGATTCCCGCTCCGGCCTGAATGTGGACCCAGCCGTCTTTCACCACCAGCGTGCGAAGGGTAAGCGCCATGTCCATGTGGCCGTCGTAGGCGAAGTAGCCGAACGAGCCGCCGTAGGGGCCCCGCCTGAGCGGCTCGAGCTCTTCGATGATCTCCATGGCGCGAATCTTGGGTGCGCCGGAGATGGTGCCCATGGGAATGACGCTCGCTAGGGCGTCGAGCGGCGTGTTGCCATCTACGAGCTCACCCTCGACGGTGCTCACGATGTGCATCACGTGGGAGTAGTGCTCGACCACCATGAGTTCGGAGACCTTCACCGAGCCGGCGCGGGCGACGCGGCCGATGTCGTTGCGTGAGAGATCCACCAGCATCACGTGCTCCGCCCGCTCCTTCTCGTCTGAGAGGAGTTCCTGGGCGAGTTTCGCGTCCTCTTTGGGGGTCTTGCCCCGCGGCCTGGTGCCGGCGATGGGGCGGGTGGTGATCTTTTTGCCGTCGGAACGAAGGAGGGATTCGGGGCTGGCCGAGACCAGCGTCACTTCTCCCAGGTCCAGGTAGCCCATGTAGGGGCTGGGATTTACGGTTCTGAGCGCTCGGTAGATGGCGAAGGGGTGGACGCCGAGTTTGGCCGAGAAACGAATCGAGGGCACCACCTGGAAGATGTCGCCGGCGTAGATGTATTCCTTGGCCCGTTCGACCGCCTCGATGAAGCTTTTGCGATCGAAGGTTGCTTGAAGCTCGTGCCTCGCCCCGCCGCGTTCCCCGGGGATGCCGGGGAGCGGGCCGCGAATCTTGCGCTCGGCCCAGTCGAGCTTTTCCAGCGCGTCTTTGACGGCGCTCGGGCCACCGCCGACGGCCGGGGCCATGAGGTGGATGCGTTGCCGGAAATGGTCGAAGACCACCGAGAGCTCGGGCTCGACGAAGAGGAGGTCGGGGGCCTCCAGGTCGTCGGGGTTCGTCGCCGGCAGGCGTTCGTAGTGGCGGATGAGGTCATAGGCGACATACCCCACCGCGCCGCCAAAAAACGGCGGGAGGTCGCTTTGGCTTTCGATCTGGCGGTGTACGGCGTGATAGAGGGTTTTGAGCGGGTCCTGGGTTTCGATCGGTTCATCGTTCACGGTAAAGACGCCGTTTTTGAGCCGGAAGGTTCGCCGGGCCCCGATGCCGATGATCGAGTACCGGCTCCATTGTTTGCCGCCTTCGACCGATTCCAAAAGGAAGCTGGTGGATTGCTTTTCCGAGAGCTTCAAATAGGCGGTGACCGGCGTCTCCAGGTCGGCGAAGATCATCTTTTGCACCACGACGGTTTCCATGGTTCCTCCCAAAAACAAAAAATCCCTCGGTGGCAAAACCCCGAGGGCACGCGCCCGTGTGCCCCGGGGCTATCCGGGCCACCAGCGGGCGAGGCCGTAAGTAAACATCTTGCTCTAGAGTTTACCCCTCCCCAAAGAGCGCGGCAAGTTGGGCTCCCTCGCGGGGAGTAGCCCACCGGGGCCCCAAAACGTGATATGTGCCCTCCGGCATCCTGACAAGCGCCCAGTCGCTTAGCCGGCGTTCCGGAGCCCGGCGGCGATGCCCAGGATCGAAAGCAGCAGTGCGCGTTCGAGGCCCTCTCGCTCCGGGTGATCTTCGGGCTGGTTCCGGTAGCGGCGGAGCAGTTCGACCTGGAGGTGGTTTAAGGGGTCCACATAGGGGTTTCGCAGCTTGAGGGCGCGCGCCAGTGTGGGCTGGTCGGCGAGCAGCGGGGCCCCTTGGGTTTCCTCCACCCGCTCGATCGCCCGGGTGTGGGCAGCCTCGATGGTTTTGAGGAATCGGTGATGGCGTTTCTCGACGAGCCGCAAGTAGGCCCGGGCCACCCCGGGGTCAGCGATGGCCAGGCTCTGGGCTGCCGAGGCCAAAAGCGAACGGAAGAATGGCCACGAGCGGTGCATCTCTCGCCGCAGGGCTTTGGGGATGGCCTCGAGGCCAGCCTCGACGCCGTACCACCCCGGCACCAGAAGCCGGACCTGGGTCCAGGCCATGACCCAGGGGATGGCCCGGAGGTTTTTCCGGTCCTCGACCCGGCCGTGGCGCCACACCGGCCGGGAGGCGATCTTGAGCCGGGCGATCTCGTGGATGGGGGTGAGGGATTCGAAAAAGCGGAGGAACTCGGGGTCGTCGACCAGGTCGCGGTAGGACCGTACCGAGGCGCGGGCGGCCTCCTCCATGGTCGCTTCCCACTCGGGCTTTGGCGGTGGCGGGGGCGAGAGTGTGGCGAGGGCGAAGTGGTAGAAGATCTGTTCCAGGTTTCGCATGGCGAGCTCGGGGTGGGCGTATTTTTCCGAGAGTGCCTCGCCTTGCTCGGTGAGACGCATCCGCGTGCCCAGGCTCCCCGGCGGCAGCGCGGCGAGGAAGCGTCCCGCCGGCCCGCCCCCGCGGGCGGTGGAGGTGCCGCGACCGTGGAAGAAGAAGATCGGCACCCCGGCTTCGCGCCCCACCTCGGCCACCTGGCGCTGGGCCTTAAAGAGCGCCCAGTTGGCGGCGAAAAAGCCCGCGTCCTTGTTGGAGTCCGAATAGCCGATCATCACCTCGAGGCCACCCCGGGCCCGGAGGTGCCGCTTGAAGACCGGGTTTTCGATGAGCTTTCGCACCACCCGCGGCGCGGCCTCGAGGTCGGCGAGGGTCTCAAAAAGGGGTACCACGTCAAAAGGGGCTCCGCGCCGGGGGTCAAAAAGCCCCACTTCTCGGGCCAGGGCCAGCACCTCGAGCAGGTCGGCGGGGCTCTTCGTCATGCTCACCACGTAGGCCCCCCGGTGTCGCCAGGCAGAGAGGGCTTGGAGGGCCAGCTGCAAGGCCCGGCTTTGCGGCCGGTAACCGACCGGCAGGAGCGGTCGGGGGGTCAAAAGCTCCCGGGTGAGGACGGCCTCCCGGGTTTCGTCGTCGGCTTCAGCGTAAAAACGCATGACCCCGGCCACCTCGAGCATCTCGTCCACTGCCCGGCGGTGGGCGGCGGACTCTTCACGGAGGTCGAGTGGGCAGAGCGTCGCCCCGAATGTTTCTGCCCGTACCCGCTCGGGCCGGACCAGCACCCGGGCACTTCGCTCAAGGCCCGCGTCGTTGAGGCTCGCCTCGAGGTGCGCGAGCGAGGGCGCGAGTAGCGCCGGGTCGTCCTCGAGCTCGTGGTAGAGGCCGAGGAGGTAGCGGCGGAAGGGCTCACCGGAAAACCGGCCGGAAAGGCCGTGACGACGGGCGTACTCGTCGGCGGCGGCTTGCAGGGAGGGCGGCACTTTGACCCGGGTTTTGGAAAAGGAAAGGTCGCGGATCAGATCCCCGAGCGCCTCCTGGTAACGTTCGAGCAGGCGTTCTTGGGCGTACTTCTGCACCCAGGCGGTGACCTCGGGGGTGACGTTTGGGTTGCCGTCACGGTCGCCACCGATCCAGCTACGAAAACGGAAGGGGAAGCGAGGGGTTTTCAGGCCCCGGCCATAGTGGCGCTGGAAGGCCTCGTCGAGTGCCCGGGCAAAGCGGGCGATGGCTTCCCAGAGGGTGGTGTGGAGGTAGGCGAGCCCGCCCTTGGCCTCGTCCTCGACGCTGGGACGCTCGGGCCTGAGCTCGAGAGTGGCCCAGAGCACCTCGACCTGGGCCTGGATGGCCTCGAGGTCGGGGCCCTTTTCCAGGTGCTGCCAGAGGCGCTCCAGGTGGTGGCGCACCGTACGGCGGCGCACCTCGGTTGGGTGGGCGGTGAAGGTGAGGTGGATGGTGAGGCGGGCCAGGGCTTCTTCCGCCTCGTCGGGGCCGAGACCCATCGCCTTCAGCTCGCCGATGAGCGCCAGGAGCGACTCCTCGCGCGGGGCCTCGGGGGTGGCCGCGCTTTCGCGCAGCCGGTTGACCCGCTGGCGGTGGCGGTCTTCGGCCAGGTTGGCGAGGAGGAAAAACTTCAAAAACGCGCGTACCAGGACTTCGGCCTCCTGCGTCGAAAGGGCCGTGAGGCGGGCCTGGAAGGCCCTGGCCGCGTCTTTGTCCCCCGGGTCCTGGCGCAGGCGCTTGGCCAGGTGGCGGATCTCCTCTTCCATCTCGAACATCCCGGGCCCGGAAAGGCGCTGGATCGCCTCGCCGAGGACCCTGCCCAGGAGATCCACCTCGTTTTTGAGCGCCTCGAAGGCCGGGGCATCAGGCATTTTTCGGAATATACCCCCCGCGGCCTTTGGACACCAGGGCCGGTGGGGGTCTATAAAGAGAGCATGGCGCTTCGTGTCTCGCTCCTCGTCTCCGCGGTCGTTTTACTCCTGATTGCACTGGATGCCGGCCTGGCCCGGATTGGCTGGGTTCTCTTTTCGCCCCGGCTCGCCCTCTTGCACGGTCCGCTCATGGTCTCGGCCTTTTTCGGGACGCTCATTGCGCTTGAGCGCGCGGTTGGATTGCGCAAGGGCTGGACCTACCTGGCTCCCATCCTCATGGCCGCGGGCGGTCTGGCACTGGTGTTCGGGGCCATGTCCCTCGGCACGCTCGCGCTGATCGCGGGCGCGCTCGCCTACGTCGCGGTGGCCCTCTACATCTACCGCCTCCAGCCGGCCGACTTCACCGCCGCCATGGCCCTCGGCGCCCTGCTCCTCTTCGTCGGCGACCTGGCCTGGGCGTTTGGCGCCTCGTGGACGCTCGTGAGCTTGCTCTGGGCGGGATACCTGGTGCTCATCATCGCCGGGGAGCGGCTTGAGCTCTCGCGCTTTGTCCCCAAGCCGGCCTTGGCCAACCGCGCCTTTTGGGGGCTTGAGGGGCTGATTGTGGTCGGCTACCTGGCGAGTGCCATAAGCCCCGAGCTCTCGGTGCGCCTGCTGGCGCTCGGCTTTTTGGGCATGGCGCTTTGGCTCCTCAAGTACGACGTCGCCTGGGTGAACCTCCGGCGCGAGGGGGTGCACCAGTTCATGGGCGCCTCGCTGATCGCGGGCTACTTCTGGCTCCTCGTGGGTGCCCTTTTGATGCTGGTCTTCGGGCTCCCCGAGCGCGGGTTGCTCTACGACGCCGCTTTGCACGCGATCTATTTGGGCTTCGTGTTCTCGATGGTTTTTGGCCACGCGCCGGTCATCTTCCCGGCGGTGCTCGGGCTCCCGCTGCGCTATTCGCCGGCCTTTTACCTGCCGCTCTTGCTGCTGCACCTGGGGCTGATCCTCCGCCTCTGGGGTGACCTCGCCGCCAGCGCCGGGCCCAGGATCTGGGGCGGCGGGCTCGATGCGCTCGCCATCGTGCTCTACTTCGCCATGAACGGGGCGGTGAGCGTATTCGGGCGCCTCGCCGGCGGTCGGGGCTGATCAGCGCCTCCCCCGGGCCGGACGGGGTGTGCTATACTCTCCCTTCGGCCCATCCCTGCTCCGGGCGCCTGACCCGGAGCCGTAAAGGCCAAAGGGAAGGAGGTGTGTATGCCCATCTACGAGGTCGGAATGATCCTCAACCCCAACCTCGAGCCCCAAAAGCTCCAGCTCGAAAAGGACATCATCTTGAAGGCCTTGGAGAAGCACGGGGCCGAGGTCAAAGAGGTCGACGAGTGGGGGAACCGGCGCTTGGCCTACCCCATCGAGAAGGACACCGAGGGCTATTACGTCTTTTACAAGGTCGAGATGCCGGGTGCCGAGGTGAAACCGCTCGAGCGCGAACTTTTGGTTCGCGACAACGTCCGGCGTGTCATGATTGTGCGCGATCGGCCCGAGTGGAGGACCAAGAAAGCGTAGACTAAGAAGGCTATGGCCAAAGGCACAAACCGCGTCTATCTCCTGGGTACCGTGACCCAGACGCCCGAGCTGCGCTACACGCCGGGCGGGCTGGCGGTCCTCGAGGTCACCCTGGCCGGGCAGGACAAGATCACCGACGAGACCGGCGGTGTCCGCGAGCTGCCCTGGTACCACCGGGTGAAGCTCTTCGGCCGCTATGCCGAGCTCCTGGCTGAGCAGCTCCAGGCGGGCACCCCCACCTTCGTCGAGGGGCGGCTCGATTACCGGGCCTGGGACACCGAGGACGGTCAGCGCCGTTCGGCGATCGACGTGCGCGTCGATCGGATTGAACCCCTGAACCCGGAGGGGCGCGAGGGGCGCACCGTCACCGACGCCCGGGGGCAGGAGCGGCTCTCTGACGCACTCAACCAGGTGATCCTGATCGGCAACCTGACGCGGGACGCTGAACTCCGCTACACCCCCCAGGGCACCGCGGTGACGCGGCTCGGGCTTGCGGTCAACGAGCGCTACGTGAGCCGGGGGCAGGACCAGGAGAAGACGCACTTCATCGACGTCACCGCCTGGCGCGAGCTCGCCGAGTGGGCCGGAGAGCTCACCAAGGGCGAGCCGGTTTTGGTCATCGGCCGGTTGGTCAACGATTCCTGGACTTCCTCCACCGGGGAGCGACGTTTCGTGACCCGCGTCGAGGCCAAGCGGATCGAGCGGCTCACCCGTGGTCCCGGGGCTGGCGGGCCCGGGGCCCAAACGGTCCAGACGGGTGGGGTGGACGTCGAGGAAGGTCTTGAGGACTTCCCGCCGGAAGAAGATCTGCCGTTTTAGTTTGTGACGGTACGTGGGGAAGCGAGGATGAGCACGAAAAAGCAGGTCAAGCCGAAGCGTTACCGCAGACCCAAGGTTTGTCCTTTCTGCACGGGCGAGCTCGAGGTCACCGATTACAAGGACGGGCGCATGTTGAAGCGCTTCATGTCGGAGACGGGTAAGATCTTGCCCCGTCGCCGCACCGGCGTCTGCGCCAAGCACCAGCGGCGGCTCGCGATGACCATCAAGCGGGCCAGGATCATGGCCATCGTGCCCTTCACCGAGAAGCTGGTAAGGAAGTAGGTGGGACGCGATGAAGGTCATTCTTCTCGAACCTCTCGAGAACCTGGGCGACGTGGGCCAGGTGGTGAACGTCAAGCCCGGCTACGCGCGCAACTACCTTTTCCCCCAGGGTTACGCCGTGCCGGCCACCGAGTCGAACATGCGCGCCCTGGAGGCCAAGATTCGGGCCCAGGCCAAGCGTTCGGCGGAGCGGAAGGCCGAGGCCGAGCGGCTTAAGGAGATCCTCGAGGCCCTCACCCTGAAGATCAAGGTGAAGGCCGGGGAGACCAAGATCTACGGCTCGGTGACCGCCCGCGACATCGCCGCCGAGCTCGAGTCGCAGCACGGGATCGCCATCGACCCCAAACGGCTCGACTTGCGGCGTCCCATCAAGGAGCTCGGCGCCTACGAGCTCACCTACAAGCCCCACCCCGAGGTGCCCATCGTGCTCAAAGTGTGGGTGCTGAACGAGCAGGGCGAAGGGGTTTTCGTGGCCGAGCCGGAGGCTGAAGCCGAGGCCGAGGCGAAGAGCGAGAGTGAGGACCAGGGCCAAGCGCCCGAGGCTTAAAGCCGGGGCGCCCACCCGCGGGCCCGGGAAGGCAGTGCCCGGGCCCGAATGTTCCTGTGGGCGTCGTGGCTGGGGTTCTTCCGTGACGCCGGGGAACGCCAGGGGATAAGATGATGGCACCCCCGGCCGAGGTCGGTTGAGGTTCGGTATGGAAGGAAGGGTTCCGCCCCACAACCTCGAGGCCGAGATGAGCGTGCTCGGCTCGGTCCTCGTCGATAGCTCGGTGCTGGAGCGCCTCGAGGGCTTGATCAGCGCCGAGTCGTTTTACAAGGCGAGCCATCAGAAGATCTGGCGGGCCATGGAGGCCCTCGCCGCATCGGGCGAGCCGGTGGACCTGGTGACCCTCTCCGAGGCGCTGCGCCGGGAGGGGGTCTTGGACGAAGTAGGGGGGCTCGCCTACCTGGTGGGCCTCTCCGAACAGACGCCGACCGCGGCTTACGCCGAGCACTACGCCCGCATCGTGGCCGAAAAGGCGGTGCTCCGCCGGCTGATTGCCGCCGCCGGCGAGGTGATGAAGCTCGCCTACGACGAAGCGGGCAGCGTGGAAGAAATCCTCGACGAGGCGGGGCGGAAGATCCTCGAGGTCCAGACCGACGGGCACCGGCGCGAGTTTTCCGAGATGCGCGATCTCGTCCACGAGACCTTCGAGCACATCAACGAGCTCTACGAGCACCAGGGGATGCCGAGTGGGGTGCGCACCGGGTTTAAGGAGCTCGACCAGATGGTCGGAGGGCTCGAGCCGGGCTCGCTCAACATCATCGCCGCCCGCCCGAGCATGGGTAAGACTGCCTTCGCGCTCACCATCGCCCAGCACGTTGCACTCAAAGACGGGGTGCCGGTGGGGATCTTTTCGCTGGAGATGCCCGCGGTGCAGCTGGTCACCCGGATGATCACCGCCGAAGCCCGGATCGATATGAACCGCCTGCGGCAGGGCCAGCTCTCGGAGCGCGATTTCCAGAGGATCGTGGACGTGGCCGGCCGGCTGGCCGAGGCCCCGATCTACGTTGACGACACGCCGGACCTTTCGCTGCTCGAGCTCCGGGCACGGGCCAGACGCCTGCGCACCCAGCACAAGCTGGGTCTCATCATCGTCGACTACCTGCAGCTGATGTCGGGGGCGGCCGGGAGCGGCAAGAGCGAGAACCGGCAGCAGGAGATCGCTGCCATCAGCCGGGGGCTCAAAGGGCTGGCCCGCGAGCTCGAGGTCCCGGTGGTGGCGCTCTCCCAGCTCTCGCGCGCGGTCGAGGGGCGGCCGAACAAGCGCCCCATGCTCTCCGACCTCCGTGAGTCGGGCTCGATCGAGCAGGACGCGGACCTGGTGCTCTTCATTTACCGCGACGAATATTACAACCCCCACTCGGATAAGGCCGGCATCGCCGAGATCATCATCGGCAAGCAGCGGAACGGCCCCACCGGCACCGTCGAGCTGCAGTTCCACGCCGCGCACGTGCGCTTTAACGACCTGGCTCGCGAAGAGATCTGACCGGCGGGGGCGGACTCGGGTAGAGTAGACCCTCGTGAGACGGACCCCGATGGCCGCTGCGCTGGCCTCAGCCATGCTGGTGGGGCTGGTGCAGACGACCTTCGGGCCGGCCTTCTCGGCGTTTTCCAGGCGTTTTGGCGTCCCCATCGACGAGGTGGGGTTCATCGTCGGGGCGTTTTTCGCCGGAACCCTGCTGACGACGTGGCTCGCCGGACGGTGGCTCACGGCGGTCGGCTTTTCCGCCGCCCTGCCCGCCGGACCGGCGCTGCTCGGCCTCGGCGCCCTGGCGTTGGCTGTGGCCCCGGTGTGGGGTGCGGCGCTTTTCGGGGCCTTCGTCACCGGCGCCGGGTTTGGCTGGGTCAACACCACCATCTTGGTCCTGTTGGGGGCGGCCTACCCGACGCGTCGGCTCGCCGCCTTCAACCTCGAGAGCGCCTTTTTTGGCCTGGGGTCGATGGTCGGGCCTTGGCTTGTGGGGATCCTGCTGGGGTTTGGGCTCCAGGTCCTGTATGCCACCATCGCCGCCCTGGCCTTTTTGGTGGCGGTGCTGGTGCTGGGCGTCCCCAGGCTACCCGCGGTGCCGGGGGAGAAAGCGCGGGCGGGCGGTGCCGATGTCCGCCTGTTTGCGTTCATGGCCTTTTTCTTCGTGTACGTCGGCCTGGAGTCGAGCGGGGGGCACTGGGGAGCCTATCACCTCGAGACCTTGGGCTGGACGTCGGTGGTGTGGATCGGCCTCTACTGGGGGATGCAGACCGCCGGCCGGCTGACGGTGGCCGCCTTCGCTCCTGGGCTCCGGGCCGAGCGCTTTCTGTTTTTCGCCCTCACCCTGGTGGCACTGACCTATGTTTTGGTCGCGACCGGTCCCAGGGCGGGGTATGCCTACCCGGCTGCCGGTTTCTTCTTGGGCCCGGTGTTTCCGGCGGCGATGTCGTGGGTGCAGCAAGTCCTCGGACCCGGGGGACGGGCCACATCTTGGGTTTTGCTCGCCGGCGGTGTGGGCGGGCTTTTCCCCTCGCTGATCGGGGTGGCGGTCGGCCGCTTCGGCCCCGGGTCCATCCCTTTCATCCTGGCCGCCATCGCATTGGTCCTGGCCTTTTACGCCCTGGTCCTCGAGGGTTGGCTACGAAAAAAGCACCGGAGCGCCGGATAGCCTGGCGCTCCGGTGCCGCTCGGGTTCACCCGGCCATGGCCGCGCTCAGGGCGTCGGCCGGCTCGGCTCCCTGGCTCACCGCGGCCAGGAACTTTCCGTAGATGGCCTCCGGGTCCTGGTCGGCGGCGAGGGGAAAGTTCTCTTCGTCCATGAGCGAAAGGAGCCGGACCTGCTGCCTGCGGAAAAAGAGCACAGTGGTGGCCAGCTGGAAGAGTTCGCTTGGTTTGAGGCCCAGGTGTTCGAGCGAGTCCTCGTCGATTTTGAGGTAGGTAAACGGGAGGTAGGGGCGGATGATCTCCATAAAATCGCCCCGGAAAGCCCGGGGGTGGTAGTTCATGTCCATCGAGAGACCGAGCCCCCGACGCATCCCCTCCCGAAAGGTTTGCACGGCGCTGGTGCGCCCGGGATCGAGACCGAAGGGCCAGGCGGTGGTGTGAAGCAGGCGCCCACCTTCGAAAAAGGCCTCGTTCGCGGGCTCAAGGTGGGCATCGGCCATGCGGTAGATCAGGGTGTCCGAGCCGCGGACCACCAGGCTGGTGGGGAAGACCGAGTCTTCCTGAAGCATCAGTTCGAGATTCGCTTGTTGCAACTTCTTTTTAATCCAGCCGCCCGCGCTGTCGCGGCCGATGCGAGAGAGCAGGCGGACGCGGGCGCCTTGTTTGGCGGCGGCGACGGCCTCTTTGAGGGCGAAGCCGCCGGGTTCGGGCACGAAGCGTTGATCACTTGAAAATGGCCCCTCGGATTCGCTCGTCATCTCGATCAGGGCCTCACCAACGACTAAGAGCACGGTTACGCACCTCCTACAACCAGCCCATACCCTAGCCTAATGGGTATTCTTCAGCCATGCTATACCCGGCCCGGCCCGGCTAGGCCGCTCGGGGACGCTTCTTGATATGATGATGTTCATGGGTATCGTTCGCATTGGCTGGGACGAATACGAGAAAAACCCGGAGCGTTTCCTGGTGGTCGACGTCCGCGATCCGGCCAAATTCAAGCAGGGGAGTCTGCCCGGCGCGGTGAACGTGCCCCTCGAGGCCATCGCCCAGCGCAAGTACGACCTCCCCAAGGATAAACCGGTGCTTTTGGTGTGCGATCTCGGCCACATGTCATCGCTGGCGGCGCTCTACCTCGACGCCGATGGGTATAAAGCCTACGTTTTGGAAGAGGGGCTGAAAGCGTTGAAGGCGCGCTGAAGACCGGGCGCGCCTGGGGTATACTCCCACCTTGGCATGCCGAACCTTGGAATCGGAATCGTCGGTCTCCCCAACGTTGGTAAATCCACGCTCTTTAATGCCCTGACCCGGGCCGGCGCCCTGGCGGCGAACTACCCATTTGCCACCATCGAAAAAAACGTCGGCGTGGTGCCCGTTCCCGACCCCCGGCTCGCCGCCCTGCAGGGCGTTTTCCGCAAAGGGGATCGCATTCCCCCCATCGTCCCCACCGCGGTGGAGTTCGTCGACATCGCCGGGCTGGTCCGGGGGGCGCATAAGGGCGAGGGACTTGGCAACCAGTTCCTCGGCCATATCCGCGAGGTCGCGGCGGTGGCTCACGTGGTCCGCGCCTTTGAGGATCCCAACGTGGTGCACGTCGAGGGTTCGGTGGACCCGATCCGGGATGTGGAGACGATCCACACCGAGCTCGCTCTGGCCGATCTCGGGGTCCTCGAGCGGCGCCTGGAACGGCTTGAACGCAGCGCCCGGGTGAGCAAGGAGGACCGGGCGACCCTGGACCTCTTGCGGCCGCTCGTCGAGTGGCTGGGCGAGGGAAAACCCTTGCGCAAATACGAGGCCAAGGGTGAGGAGGAGGCCAAGCGACTGGCCGGGCTCTACCGGCAGCTCGGCCTCATTACCGCCAAACCCCTGATCTACGTGGCCAACGTTTCGGAGGAGGATCTCCCGGACGGGGCGCAAAACCCCTACGTCGAGGCGCTCCGGGAGAGAGCCGCTTTGGAGGGGGCCGAGGTCGTCGTGGTTTGCGCCAAGCTCGAGGCTGAGCTGGCTGAGCTCTCCCCGGAAGAGGCGGCGGCGCTGCTCCGCGAGTACGGCCTTGAGCGTTCTGGGCTCGACCGCCTGGTCGAGACCGGCTACCGCGCACTCGACCTCATCACCTTTTTCACCGCCGGGGAAAAGGAGATCCGGGCCTGGACGATTCGCCGGGGCACCAGGGCACAAAAGGCGGCGGGCGAGATCCACTCTGACATGGAGCGGGGTTTCATCCGCGCCGAGGTCGTGCCCTGGGACCGTTTGGTCGAGGCCGGATCCTGGGCCAGGGCCAGGGAGCGGGGCTGGGTTCGAACCGAGGGCCGGGACTACGAGATGCAAGACGGTGACGTGATGCTGGTGCTGTTTAACGTTTAGGGCGTGGGAGGTGGAAGGGCCGGGCGCGGCTTTGGCCGCGCTCGGCCTCAAAGTGCGACAGCTTTGCTTCTTCGTCGGCGTACACCGGATTCGGGCCACCGCCGGCGGTTCCGCTTGAAGCGATGCACTACCCTGGCTTGGCGGGTGTAAGCAGGCCCAGGCGCCGCTTCCCCTAGTAGGGGGTGGCAGCGCGTACCTCGATCCCGGAGGGCCGGCTCGGGTCCTCGGCGAGAACGAAATGCCGCCAGTCGTAGGGGGCCACGTGTCCCTCTTCTTCCTGGGTGCGCCCGCTGCCCTCGCAGTGGAAGTGGAGGTGGATCGTCGATCTTCTCCACGCCTACGCCGTATTTGCCGTCCCAAATGTTCACGTTCGACGCCGCCTCCTCCGGGGCGGTCGGGCTAGGGCGGGTTTTGTGACCAGAAAGGAGGTGGCGTCGAGCATCGGAACAACTTTGTCCTTGCTTCTGGTCCAGTAGTGGACACTCAGGACCTTGGCGCCGGGCGGGAGGTCGAGGTCCCGCAACCGACCAGGTACTGCCCGCCACCAAATTCACTGCCGACCTTCAACCCGCCGTCCCCGAAGTCCCAGGCGCCCCAAAGGTTATTGAAGTCGAATTCGTAAGGAGCGTTAGGGGATCGGCGTAGTTCTGCCTGGGATGCGTATCCCAGCCGATGTCGTAGCCAATCCACTGCTTATTTCCCCAGTCGTAGCTCTGGTACCACCCCACGTGCCCCGTCCGCTTGTACGCGTTGCATCACCAAAGGAACCAGCTTATGCAGCCGTGCCAGTGCTCGTACTGGGGCGCGACGCTTCCCCAGGAGCGGAAGAACTGGGTGCCCACGTTCAGGGGCGGGGGGTTCTCGGGGTCGGAGACGTTCTGGCTCAGAAGCGGGGGTGAAATTGTGAGGTGGAAGTAGCAAACGAAGGGATCTGAATAGGTGATAGATGATTATTGCAAGCTTCTTGAAGAGATTATCCGGGATACGATGACTGCCACCACAAATATGGGGATAGTGGCGGGATCCCAATACAGGCAGCTTTGCATGAGGTTACAGCTAGCTGATCAGCACCCGCAATTCGACGAGCCTCCCGACTAGGAAGACTGGCCGTACAAACGGTTGCAAGGCAGTTCTTTTTCTCATCTACCTGGAGTTCTGGATCCAGCGAGAAAGGTTGGGGCGGCTAAATAAGGGGTTGGGCTTTGAGTTTGAAGAGGGGTGGTATGGTCCCTGGCTACAAAGGTAGAGTAGTGCAAAATCTCAGTTAACCGAACGGAGGCTATGATAGCTCTGATATCGTGAAAGCCCGATCCCTAAAGCCGGACCTGGAGCGCGCCAACCCACCCCCAGAAAAAGCGCCAGAGGCCAACCCGTTTGTGGCTGCGCTTAACTTAATCGAGTTTGGAAAGGAACGCGAAGCAGAACGCCTCCTGCTTGAGTGGCGCCCTGAGGACTCCGAGGCTGATGCTCAACGGCTGGCGCTTCTTGGCTTCGTTCGCTGGCGACAGGGAGATGTAGATGCCTACCGGGTGCTCGCTCTCGAAGCTGCGAGAAAAGCAAGAACTAGCTTTACCCTGTATCATTTGGGCCTTGCTCTTCCTCCCGAGAAGGGCTTGGCTGCGCTTCAGGAGGCCTTTCGATCCTATTCAGGGGATGTTGAGGGAGAAGGCCGTATTGCCTACGCCTTGGCGCGCGTTCTCAGGCGGCTGGGACGTTTCCGTGAAGCACACAGTTGGGCTAGCCTTGCTGCCCTTCGCAGGGCATCGGCCTATTACCAACTGGAAGAACTGGCCATGGATTTATTGGTAGGTGAGACCCCTATTGAAGACCTAGCTCAGCAGGTATTGCCGTTCCTGAGCCATAAGGCGGTGGGCCCCAGGCTTTATGCGGCGTGGCTGCAAATGTGGTTGGCAAGGGCGGGGGGCAAGTCAGTTGCAGATCACGTAGTATCGTTGACTTCTCTGATGCCTGCCGAAAGGCTGGTTTTTGACTTACCTGCGATCATTTTGGCTGTAAAGGACGACAGCCCAGCACTTGGCTGGCGTCTCTTGAGAGCGGCGAAAGCTGCTTCCGGTCGCAATGCGCTGGAGGCTGCTTTACTGGATCTCTCGGAAGGGCTGCTACGGTTTCCTCAACTAGAGGCAGCTGTGCATCTAGAAAGGGCTCTCCCTGTGTTGCGCAAGAACGTGATGGAGGATGCTTTTAGAGCCCAAGCCCACTTGGCGTCGTTATTAGAACGGCCCCTGGCAGAACCCTACAAGCTTATCGCAGAGGTTTTGCGGCCGGAGGTCAGGAGTCTCTTTGCCCCAGCTGGAGTTTTCCGGCAGTCCCCGTACCTGCGCACTCTGGGAAATGGCCGACTAACAGGGTTTCCTCCCGTTCGAAGACGGGGCCTGGAGGTCCTTGTGCTACTACTTTCGCATCCCGAAGGTCTTTCTGGACCGCAGCTGGCAAAGGCACTATACGGGAAACCGAATGTCGAGGCAGTTAAGGTAGAGGTTTCCCGCCTGAGAGGGATTGGCTTTGAGATAGCAAGCAGGCCGTATAGGTTACTAAATCCGCCAGCCGCAGATTTTCTAGACCTAAAGCAGCTTATTGCGGAAGGTTGCCTGCGTGAAGCTTTGGCCTTGTATCAGGGCCCGCTACTACCTAAGAGCTTTGCGCCTGGCATTGAAACACTCCGCCGGGAACTTGAGTACGAACTGCGGGAAGCAGTTCTTGCCTCCCAAGATCCGAACCTCCTTTATACGCTGGCGCAAAGGCTTGAAGACGATCTAGAGCTTTGGGAGGTTGTACTCAAAACTCTGCCCAGCGATGATCCCAGGCGTCCAGCTTCGCTGGCTTGGGTGTGCAGGCTCAGAGCGGAGTACGAATAACTCATCATCCGGCGGCACAGATAGCTCTCCAGGGGAAACGCACTGGGGGTTATTGCAGGCAACGATCTGTCCGGGCTTCAAAACCAAAGAAGAGAGCACCAAAGCGGTGCCGAGAAACAGCATAGCTAGAATAGCAGTCCGCTTGCGCATAGCCCAAACAGTATTGAATATACGGTTACCATTTCTGCTCGATGGTAGCAGATCAAACCAAGGAACGTAATAACGTAATTTATAGTGATTCCTTCGTGTGCCACCTCCAACTCACTCGACCCGATAGGTGATTGGCTTTCATCTCTCGTAGGGGCGCCGGGCTTGATAGTGTCGCGTATGTTGTGGGTTAGCCCGGAGGTCTCAGGTGACGAAGGAGGAACTTCGCGGGTTAACCAAGGAGGAGATCAGCCGGCGCATTCGGGAGGGCGTGAAGGCGGTTATCGAGGAGGTGCTGGAGGAGGAGATGACCGAGCACCTTGCCGCGGGGTATCGCGAACGCACGCCAACCCGACGGGGAGAGCGAAACGGCCACTACACCCGGAGCCTGATCACGCCGGTGGGCAAGATTGAGCAACTCCACGTTCCCAGGGATAGGGAGGGAACTTTCTTGACCGAGGTTTTTGAGCGCTACAAGCGACTCACGCCGAAGGCGTAGCATTCCTTGACCGGGGAGGTGGAAGAAGCTGTCCTGGAGATGTACTTGCAGGGGGTCTCCACCCGCAAGATCGCAGCGATCACGGTGCTTCGCCCGTAGGGCGAACCTTTGCTTAGGGCTCTCTCGAATCCGCATCGGCAAGGACGCGGTTTCCCGGATCGCCCAGCGTCTGGAAGAGGAGCTCTCGGCCTGGCGGGAACGGCCCCTGGAGCTGGCTTACCCCTACCTCTACCTGGACGCCAGCTACTTCAAGGTGAACTGGGGCGGGCGGGTAGTGGACCTGGCCCTATTGGTGGCGGTGGGGGTGAATGTGCTTTGCCCTCTAGGGGCAAACCTTTGATTGGAAGGCTACCGCGGTCACGGGCGAAGCCCGTACATTTTTGGTGCTGGCGGTGGAACCTGCGGGTGGGGAACGGAAGGAGGCCTGGAGGCTCACGCGCAGCGTAGTGTTGTACCTGCTCAAAGGACTGATCGAGCGTGGGCTTCGCGGGGTAAGGCTGGTGATCTCCGGTCACGCCGCAGGCGTACATGCTTCGATCACCCTTCCATCCGCCAGGCGGTAATGGCCGAACTCGGAGCGGAAGGTTGTGGCCGAGGATCTCAAGGAGGTCTTCGCGGTGAAGCGGCGGAGTACCGCCGAGTCCTTGGCCCAGGCCTTCGTCGAGCGCTATCAAGACCGGTTCAAGCGGGCGGTGGAGGTGTCCGCCCAAGGGTTAGAAGAAGCCTTGACCTACCTGGACTTTCCCAGCAGCCACCAGAGGCATATCAAAAGCACGAACGTGCTGGAGCGGTTGTTCCGGGCTCAGCCCGAAGGGCTAGTATTCCGGTGAAACGGAGGACCAAGGTGGTGGGGGTATTCCCGAGCGGAAAGAGCCTGGCCAACCTGGCCACGGTGGTGATGCTGAGGGCGAGTGCTCATCCGCGAAGCGGATAGCGTTCCGGACTGGACATTCAGGCGCTACGTGGACATGGGTCCGCTGTGGGCCGTGGAAGAGAAACCCACAAAAATCGCGACTTGACTGCCTCACGTGTTTGGGGCCGGGTTCCCTTGTTCCTTCCCAACAAGATTCATGAAGAGGGTCTCCAGGCTCGGCACCCCGCGGGAGATCTCCAGGACCCTCCCCTCCAGTTGGGGAAGAAGAGGTTTTAGCCCCTCCCAGTCCCCCAGGAAGACCAGCCGATCCGGCCCCTCCAGCAAGAACCTCGGATCCAACCGCACCACCCGCTCTCCAACAGGCTCCCCGAGCCGGAGCCTGTACCCCTCTCCCGCCCACTCCGAAAGCAGGGCCCGCGTCTTCCCCTCCCTGAGGATCTCACCCTTGCTGATAAAGGCCACCCGGTCGCTCACTTGCTCCACCGTCCTTAGGTCGTGGGAGGTCAGGAGAACCCCCCATTCCTTTCTCTTAAGCCCCAAAAGGATTTCTTCGAGCTCCCGCCGACTCATGGGGTCGAGCCCCAGTGTGGGCTCGTCCAGTAGCAAAAACCGCGGCTCCAAAGCCAGCGCCAGTGCCAGGGCCCCCTTCTGCTGCATCCCCCGGGAAAGGGAAGCAAGGGGGGAGTGGAGCCGGTTCATCAGGCCAAACCGCTCGAGCCACGCCTCAAACCGGGGCCGCATGGAATGTGGGGAAAGCCCCCGGATGCCTCCGAAGTAAAGGGCGTTCTCCAGGAGGCTTAGGTTCATGTAAAGGTTCCGGCTCCCCTCCATCAGCACCCCGAACTCGTGCCCTTGGGGCTGATGCCTTCTTTCCCCCTCCACCAAAAGGACTTCCCCCTTCTCGGGGAGGAGGAGGCCGAGGATGATCTTTAAGAGGGTGGTCTTGCCAGCACCATTAGGTCCGAGAAGCCCTAGGATCTCCCCAGGACGGAGGGTGAGGGAGACGCCCTTTAAGGCCTCAAGGCGGCCAAATCGCTTGTACACTCTTTGAACCCGAAGCATTCAATACTCCCCGAGAATACCTTTGCGCCGCACCAGGGCATAGACCCAGGCCATGGCCCCAAGGCCCGCAGCGAGGAACAAGAAGCTCTGAACGAATGCGATCCCCATGAGACCTAAAGGCAGGCTTTCTCCCGTAAAGCTGAGCCTCAGGAGGTGAACCGCGGGGGCGAAGGGCAGATGGACCATCCAGGATTCGAACCGGACCAGGGAGAAGAAGTAGGGGAGAAAGAGGAACTGGACAATCGTGAAGAATCCATCCACCCGTTTGAAATAGATGGCTATGGCCCCCATCCCCAAGGCAAAGCCTAGCGAAGATAAAAAGAGTGGCAGAAAACCCAAAGGCCACCAGAACGTGGGTTTCAGCTCCACTTTTAGCAGGAGCGCCAGGGGTAGGAGGGTAAAAAAAGCCCAGAGTAGGCCGGAAAGGCTCTCCACGAAAGCCCTGATTAAAAGCTGCCGAAGTAGACCGCCTCGGGCTAAAGCCAAGTGTTCTATGGTTCCTCGGCCAACTTCGGATTGAACCGTGTAAGCGATAGATTGGAAGGTGGCCACGGTAAGATTAAACGCCACAAAGACCATGAGTAGAGGACCTAGATCAAGACCCGCTTCGCTGCCAGGCGACAGATTACTCAAACCGAGAATGATTGCGTAAAAATACAGGATACTGCCCAATAGGCCGGCTAGTTCGTCGAACCAATAGCGTTTCCTTAGAGCCCAGTCCAGGATTACTTCGCTCCACAACTGCCAAAACATGATTCGCTCCTAAAGCGTAGGTAGATGGCGGCGGGAGCCCGGGTTCCCACCGCCATGCTGCATCCCCTCTACTCTAGCTCACCACAGAACCTTGCCTCTGCTAGGACAGGGCCTAGGCATTCTCCCGCCGCACCCCGGGTCCCCCATGGTCTGTACTCGGGAAGGTTTGTAATGCGCCCCTATTTTTGGACCACTTTCCGCCCGCTATCGGTCAGTCCCTCACCCCCTTCTGAGAACTTCTCCGCAAACGCCTCCGGTGTCAGATACCCCAAAGCCGAATGAGGCCGCTTGCGGTTGTAGACATCCAGAACGAACGCCTCGATGGAAGCCCGGGCCTCGGCGAGCGGCCCGTACTCCCTGAGGTCGACCCACTCCTCCTTCACGGTGCGGATCAGCCGCTCCATGTGTCCGTTCTCCCAGGCCCGG
>WIAM01000069.1 GCA_015519965.1 Thermaceae bacterium | reverse complement strand
CTTCCCGTCCTTCCCCCGAAACAAAATCTCCCCGCCAACAATCCGCCCCGGAGGACTCGGTATCAACCGCATGATCGCCAGCGACGTCACCGACTTCCCAGACCCCGACTCCCCAACAACCGCCAGCGTCTCGCCCTTCTCAATGTGAAACGTTACCCCGTCAACCGCCCGGACAACCCCCTCGTCCGTCCGAAACTCAACCCGTAAGTCCCGTACCTCAAGTATCCTCGTCGGTCCCATCTGCTCTCCCTACCAGGCGAGCGCGAGCCCATCCGCCCGGGGCTCGCTCGCCGCGATGAACGCGCGATCACGATGGAGGATGATCTGACCCCGCCCAAAAGCCCCGCTTTCCGCCATGATCTGGACGCGGTGTCCGCGGTCGGCGAGGGCCAAGGCCACCGAGCGGGGCACGGCCTGCTCCAGCCATACCTCGTTCCCGGAGACGAACTGCCAGCGCGGCGCGTCGAGGGCGCTTTGGGGGTTCATGCCGTAGTCCGCCATGTTGACCACCACCTGCACGTGCCCCTGCGGTTGCATCGGGCCGCCCATTACGCCGAAGGGTCCGAGCGGGCGGCCCTCGCGGGTGAGGAATCCGGGGATGATGGTGTGGAAGGGGCGTTTCCTGGGGCCCACGACATTGGGGTGCCCCTCATCCAGAACAAAACCGGCGCCCCGGTTTTGCAGGGCGATGCCCGTTCCCGGAACCAAAATTCCCGACCCGAACCCCATGTAGTTGGACTGAATCAGGCTCACCATGAGCTCGCCGTCGGCCGCAGCCAGGTAGACGGTGCCCCCCTGAGCCAGGCCAGGTTCAGCGAGGGGAATCGCCTCTTCCCCGATCAAAGCCCGCCGCTCTTCGGCGTAGGCCTTGTCGAGCAGGTCATCATTCGAAACCCGCATCGCGGCCGGGTCCGCGACGTACGCGCGCACATCGGCTAGGGCCAGCTTCATCGCCTCGATCTGGAGGTGGTAGCTCTCGGCCGATTCACGCGGCAACCGGGCGAGGTCGAAGCCCTCGAGGATATTGAGCGCCATCAAGGCGGCGATCCCCTGGCCGTTTGGTGGCATCTCCCACACCGTAAGGCCCCGGTAGCTGGTTGAAATCGGATCGACCCACTCGGGGGCGTGCTCGGCGAGGTCTTCCCGGGTGAGAAGGCCGCCGGTGGCCTCCGAAAACGCGGCCATCTTTTCCGCCAGCGGCCCGGTGTAAAAGCTCTCGCCGCCGCTCCTGGCCAACTCGCGTAGCGTCTCTGCGTGCCAGGGGCTCCGCCAGATCTCCCCCGGCCTCGGCGCCCGCCCCGAGGGGAAGAAGACTTCCTGAAACGCCGAAAAAGCCTCGCCCTCAAGCCCGAGGTAGCGGGCGGCGGCGCGCTTCCAGGCCCGCGCCGTCACCGGCGACACCGGGAAGCCTTCCTCGGCATAGCGGATGGCGGGTTCGAACAATCGTTCAAAAGGCAGCTCGCCCCAGCGTTCCCAGAGCGCGCGCCAGGCGGAAACGGCGCCGGGCACCGTCACCGGGAGCCAGCCGCTCTCGGGCATCTTCTCCAGACCCTCGAGGCGATCGCGGGTGAGCGCAGCCGGGCTCTTTCCCGAAGCATTCAACCCGAAGAGCCGGCCCTCCCACACCAGGGCGAAGGCGTCCCCGCCGATGCCGTTCGATGTCGGCTCGACCACCGTCAGACAGATGGCCATGGCCACCGCGGCATCGACGGCATTGCCACCGGCGAGCATCATCTCCATTCCGGCCAAAGCCGCGAGCGGCTGGCTCGTGGCCACGGCCCCCCGGGACCCCATCACGACCTTACGCTCGGAGGGGTAGGGGTAAGACCACAAGTTTTCCTGTCCCATAGCGAAGACCCCTTTCCACGTTCACCAATCCCTGGGGTCGAGCGCGTCGCGCAACCCATCCCCCAACAGATTAAACGCGAGGACGGTGATAAAAATAGCGATCCCGGGCCATACCGCCATCCATGGCGCCTCGGCGAGGAAATTCTTGGCAACGTTGAGCATGCTCCCCCAGCTGGGCGCCGGCGGCTGCTGCCCGAGGCCGAGGAAAGAAAGGCTGGATTCGGCGATAATGGCCGCCGCCACCGCCAGCGTGCCCTGAATGAGCAAGGGGGAAAAGGCATTGGGCAAGACGTGCTTCAGCATGATCCGGGCATCCGAGGCGCCGAGCGCTCTGGCCGCCTGAACGAACTCCTCGACCATAACCGAAAGTACCTGCCCCCGCGCGAGGCGAATGAAGGCGGGCGCGGTCGAAACGCCGATCGCGATCATGGCGTTGGTCAGGCTCGGGCCCAGCATCGCCGCCAGCGCGATCGCCAGGATCAAAAAGGGAAACGCGAGCAGGGCATCGGTGAAACGCATGATGACCTCGTCGATCCAGCCCCGGTAGTAGCCAGAGAGCAAGCCCAAAGGCACGCCGAGCGCCATCGCGATAGCGACCGAAACCACGCCGGCCAAAAGCGACGCCCTCGCCCCCCAGATGACCCGCGAGAGTACATCGCGCCCGAGCTCGTCGGTCCCCAACCAGTGCTGGGGTGAAGGGGGGCTGCGCACCGCGCTCCAGTCGGTGCGGAGGGGATCGTAGGGCGCAAGGTAGGGGGCAAGAATCGCCACCGCCAGGAACAAAAGCGCCAGCACCGCGCCAAACATCGCCCCCTTCCGGCGCAAAAGCTTTCGCCAGACCCGGCTCCGGAGCGGGCGGCGCACCCCGGCGCTCATCCCTTCCCTCCCAGACGGATGCGGGGGTTAATCCAGGCGTAGGCCAGATCGACCAGCAGGTTCACGAGGATATAAGCGGTTGCGGTGAAGAGCACCACGCCCTGGACCATGGGGTAGTCCCGGTTAAAGACCGCGTCGACGATGAGCTTTCCAAACCCGGGGATGGTGAACACCTGCTCGGTGATCACCGCCCCCGAAAGCAGCGCCCCGAGTTGCAGCCCGGCCAGGGTCACGACCGGAATCAGGGCGTTACGAAGGGCGTGGCGGTAGACCACGATCCGCTCGCGAAGGCCCTTGGCCCTGGCGGTACGGATATAGTCCGAGTGCAGCACCTCGAGCATCGCGCTCCGCGTCTGGCGCATCAGCGCCGCGGCCAGGCCGCTCCCCAGCACGAACGCCGGCATCAGCATCCGCCGCAGGTTCTCGCCGAGGTCCTCGAGGGGGCTCACGTACCCCGAAGCGGGCAGCCACCCCAGGCGCACAGATACGAGCAAGATCAGCATGATGCCGAGCCAGAAGTTCGGGATCGAGAGGCCAGAAAGCGCCAAAACATTGGCCAGATAATCAAAAACCGATTCCTTCCGGATGGCGGAGATCACCCCGGCCGGCAGGGCGATAGCCAGGGCGATGACCATGGAGAGCACCGCCAGCTCGATGGTCACCGGAAGCTTTTGCAAAATCACGTCGGTGACCGGCGCCTTGGTGCGGATCGACTCCCCCAAATCCCCCTGAAGCAAACGGAGCATCCAGTAGTAGTACTGAACCGGAAGGGGATCATTTAAATGATATTTGCTCCGGATGTAAGCGATGACCTCGGGGTCCCGCTCTTCACCTGCGAGCACGAGCGCCGGATCCCCAGGGAGCAGCCGCTGGATCGAAAAAACCATCACGCTCACCAGAAAAAGCGTGGGAATGGCGATCATGATCCGTCGGAAGAGATACGTCCACATAAGCGGCCATTTCAAAAAACAAAAAGGGGGAGCAGGGCCAAAGCCCCGCTCCCGCTTCGAATCACTTCATCGTGACCCCGCGCAGCCGAATCAGACCGTCGGGGTAGGGGGTAAAGCCCGAGAGCTTGTTGGTAAAGGCCCAGAACCACTTGGGGTGATAGAGGTAGATGATGTGGCGATCGGGCAGGTAGCGCTCGGCGGCGAGCTTGTAGTAGCGATAGCGCTCGGCGAAATCACCCGTACTCCGGGCCTTGTTGAGGTATTCGTCGACCTTGGGATCGCAGTAGCCGGTCTCATTGAGGGCGGCACCGCAGGCGTGGAAGATGTAGATGTTGCCATCGGGGTCGATGCGGCCCGACCAGCCGATCTGGAAGGCGTCGTACTTCCCCGCCTCCTGCAAATCGAGGGCGGTGGCGAATTCAACCGCGTTGAGCTTGATGTCGAAGCCGGCTTCCTTCGCCATCGACTGGATAACTTGACCCAGCTGAATCGCCTGCGGGTTATTCGTGACCATGAGGGTGAAGCTCACCCGATCGTAGCCAGCCTCTTTGAGCAAAGCCCGGGCCTTGGCCACGTCACGCTTTGGCATGGGAAGCTCTTTGATGTACCAAGGGCTGGTTGGCGGAACCGCCTGGTTGCCGGGAACGAATTCGCCGTTGAAGACCACCTGGTTGATGGCCTCGCGGTCGAGCGAGAGCTCAAACGCTTCCCGAACCCGGACGTCTTTGGCCAGGGGCGTCCCCAGGGGTTTGGGGTTCGATTCGTTGATGGTGATGCCCTGATAGCCAAGGCCGACCGCCGAGGCCACCTTGAGACGGGCGTCCTTGCGCACCGCACCCAGATCGGTCGGGGCTACGCGCTCGATCAGATCCAGGTCGCCTGCCTGCAGGTTGGCCAGCCTGACGCTCGGATCGGGGATGGGCAAAAAGACCACCCGGTCGAACGCGAAGGCATCTTTGTTCCAGTACTCCTGGAACTTCTCAAGCACGATTCGGTCCTGGGCCACCCGCTCGACGAACTTATAGGGACCGCTGCAAACCGGGCTGCGGCCGAAGTTCTCGCCGAGTTCCCGCGCCGCCTTGGGCGAAACCATCATCCCCGCCCGGTCGGCGAGCTGGGCCAGCAAGGGGCTGAACGGCGCCTTCAAGTGGATCCGGACCGTATAAGGATCGACCACCCCCACCGATTCGATGGGCTTGACCTCGCTCTTTCGGTTCGAACCAGGGAGCGTCAGAGAACGCTCGAGGTTGAACTTCACCGCCTCGGCGTCGAAGGTCGTGCCGTCGTGGAACTTGACGCCCCTGCGCAGCGAAAGGGTGAGGGTTTTGCCGTCATCGGACCACGAGTAACCGGTCGCGAGCTGAGGAACGATCTTGAGATCGGGGGTGATGTCGAAGAGCTTGTCGCACAGCGAAGCGAAGACGATGCGGCCGACGAAGGTCCGGCCCAGATCCGGGTCGAGAATGTCGGGGTCCTCGGCCAGGCCGATCCTGAGCGTCCGGCCCTGCGCGAACACCACCAGCAAGAAAGCGAGAAAAACCAGCCAGCGCCTACCTCCCATAACTAACCACCTCCACTGTCCTCTCTTGGGGCCTTGCCCTTGGGACCAAAGAGAAGCGATTCGACCTCCTCGATGTGCCGCCGCATGGCGTTTCGCGCTGCGTCGGCATTGCCTTCCGCAATCGCCTGAAAGATCGCCTGGTGGCCCTCGAGCGAACGCCTGGCCCGCTCCGGCGACTGGAGTGAGAGATCCCGGCCCGAACGCAAATATTCCGCGAGCAACGCCGAGACCTCCAGCGCCATCGGGTTCCCGGTCGCCTTGACCACCGTGTGGTGGAAAGCCTCGTCCTCTTCGATGGGGAATTCGCCGCGCTCGGTCCGCGCCCGTTGGCGCTCAATGATCTCCTCCAGGGCCTTGAGGTGCTCCGGCATTGCCCGCCTCGCCGCTTCGGCGGCGAACTCGGGCTCGATCATCCGCCTGAGGTCAAAGAGGTGCCGCACGAGCTCTTTGCGGACCTCGAGCAGGGTCTCGAGCGGCTTGACCAGCGTCGCGGCGTCGAGCGCGCGAACGCGCGTGCCCTCGCCCTGACGCACCTGGACGATACCCTTGGCCTCGAGGTAACGAATGGCATCGCGCACCGAGACCCGGCTCACCCCCAGCATCGATGCAAGCTCACGCTCCGGCGGGAGCAGGTCGCCCGGCTTGATTTCGCCCTCGCGCATCATGCGAATCAGCTGGCTCGCGATCTCCTCGTAAATACGACTGTGGCGAACTGGGGTGAGATGTTCCATGGATCCTCCGGTTGATGGTCCGTTGGTATGACCTTTTGCTTGACCGTAATGTATTCGCGGTTCGTCCTTTTTGTCAAGGGCCGCTGCAAGGGGCGCCCGAGGGCCCCCTTACAGCGGTTAACGGCCGGCAGGTTTTACCGCTGTTCGATCGGAACGTAGGGGAGGTCGAGCTCGCCCGTGTACTTGGCCCGCGGACGGATCAGGCGGTTGTCTTTTTCGGTGTACTCAAGGATATGCCCCACCCAGCCAGCGATGCGCGCCACGGCGAAGATGGGGGTGAAGAACTCGGGGGGAATTCCGAGGTCCGAGTAGACCACACCGGAGTAAAAGTCGACGTTGGGGTAGATCCCTTTCGGCGCCAGCTGGCGTTCGGCCTCCCGTTCGATGGCCTCGAGGATCTCGTACTCGCGGGAGCGCCCGTGCGCCGTCGCCACCTTTTCCGCATACCGCTTGAGGATCCGCGCCCGGGGGTCGTAGGCCTTATAAACACGGTGGCCCATCCCCATGATGCGCTCCTTCTTTTCCAGCCGCTCGCGGAACCACTCGGGCACCTTGGCCGCATCCCCGATGCCCTGGATCATCTTCAGTACGGCCTCGTTGGCCCCACCGTGCCGTGGCCCTTTGAGGGCACCGATCGCACCGACGATCGAGGAATAGAGGTCTGAGGCGGTGGCGTGGATGACCAGCGCGGTAAAGGTCGAGGCGTTCATGCCGTGATCGGCGTGCAGAATGAGTGCCACGTCCAGCACCCGTTCCTGCTCGGGCGAGGGGACTTCGCCGTTCAGCATGTAGTAGAAGTTCGCCGCGTGGGAGAGGTCATCCCGGGGTTCAAGCGGGAGCTTACCCTCCCGAACGCGCTTGAGGGCCGCCACCACGGTCGGGAACTTAGCGATGAGGGCCACGCCGGTCTCGTAGAGGTTTTCCGGATCGAGATCCTCCTCCTTGGGATCGAACAGCCCGAGCTCGCTGATCGCGGTGCGCAGCGCCGCCATGGGGTGAACGTCGCGGGGATAATCGACGAAGGAGGCCACTTTTTCAACCCGCAGCCCGCGGCGCGCCTTCAACTTTTCCTCAAACGCGCTCAGCTCGTCCCGCGTGGGCAAACGGCGGTGCAAAAGGAGAAAGGCCACCTCTTCGTAGCTGGATTTTTCCGCCAGCTCCTCGATGGGAATACCGAGGTAGTAAAGCTTTCCTTGCTGGCCGTCGATGTAGGATAGATCGCTCTCCGTAAACACAACGCCTTCTAAACCCCTTGCGATTTCTGACATCACATCCTCCTTCCCAACCAAAAATTTTACTCCGTTTAAAGTTCAGGGACTCGGCGCCCGGCATTCGTCGATGTAGTCTACGTCGGAAAGGTCGCGAATGGACGGGGAGGCGCCGCAGACCGGGCAACGGGGATCCTTGGGAAAAGACAGCTTTTTGAACTCGGCCTCGAGGGCGTCGTAGAGGAGCAGCTTCCCGGAGAGCGTCTCGCCCAGCTCGAGCAGGATCTTGAGCGCCTCGGCCGCCATGAGCGCCCCGACCGTGCCCGGGAGCACGCCGAACACTCCGGCCTCGCTGCAGGCGGGTTGGGCTTTAGGAGGCCTCGGGAAAAGGCAGCGATAGCACGGCCCGCCGCGGTGGTTGAAGACCGAGATCTGCCCTTCAAAACGGAAGATCGCCCCGTGCACCAGAGGTTTTCCAAAGAGCACCGCGGCGTCGTTGGCCAGGTAGCGGGTGGGGAAATTGTCGGAGGCGTCGACGATGAGATCGAATTTCGGAACCAGGCGCCGCGCGAGCTCGGGGGTGAAGCGCTCGGGGTAGGCCTCGACCTCGATGTCGGGGTTCAGCGCCAAAAGGCGTGCCTTGGCCACCTCGGCCTTGGGCCTTCCCACGTCGGCCTCGGAAAAGAGCACCTGCCGGTTCAGGTTCGACCGGTCGACCCGGTCAAATTCGACCACTCCAATCCGCCCCACGCCGGCCGCGGCCAGATAGAGAAGCACGGGGCTTCCAAGACCGCCCGCCCCCACCACCAAAACCGAGCCGGTCTTCAGCCGGCGCTGCCCCTCTTCCCCAACACCCGGCAGCACGAAGTGCCTGGCATACCGGGTGATCTCACTCCGGCTCCACAACGACCACCACCTCCTCTCCGCTCGGCAACCGCCAAGCTCTGGCTTTGCCCTCTTGAAGCCCGACGATCAGGTAGGGCAGATCCCAGTACGCCTCCCGCCGGTCGGTCTCGCTCGGCAGGGCCAGCCCCTGGGGGTGCGAGTGATAAAAGGCCAGCACCGAAAGGCCCTCGCGCTCGGCCCGCTTGAGCGCCGAGAGGAGCGCCTTGGGCTCGGCGCGATAGCCCACATTAGGCCGGGGATGCACGTTGGGCAGCGGCCAGGCGAACTCGACGCACCCGTCCTTCCCCACCAACGCGCCAACCGCCTCACGCGGATACGCCGACTTGGCGTGGCGCCAGATGGCGTCCCATGCCTCCCTCTTGATGCACAGCCGAGCGCGTCCCACCAGGTATACTTTACGCAAAAGGAGGCGACAACATGATTCGCACGGTTGCGCTCGTCGGACACAGCCAAAGCGGAAAGACCACCTTGGGCGAAGCGCTGCTCTTCGTCACCGGCGGCAAGGACCGGATGGGCACGGTGGAAGAAGGCACCACCACCTCCGATTACACGCCGGAGGAGAAAGCCCATCATTTCTCGATCCGTACGGCGGTCTTGCCCATCGACTACCAGGGGCACAAGATTTTCGTTCTCGATACCCCGGGCTACGCCGACTTCGTGACCGCGATCCGCGGGGCCCTCACCGCCGCCGACGGCGCGGTAGTCACGGTGAGCGCCCCGGACGGGGTGCAAATCGGAACCGAACGCGCCTGGACCGTAGCCGAACGTCTGGACCTCCCGCGCATGGTGGTGGTCACCAAACTCGACAAAGGGGGTGATTTCTTCGCCCTGCTCGAGGACCTGCGGCAAACGCTCGGCCATATTCTGCCCATCCACTTCCCCTGGATCGAGGGCGGTCGCTGGATCGGACTCATCGACGTCCTGCACGGCCGGGCGATCAAGTACGACGGCGAAGGGGGCCGCCAAGTGGTCGAGGTCCCCTCGTCCGAGCAGGAGCGCATGGCCGGCTTCCGGCAGGAGGTTCTGGAATCCATCATCGAGACCGACGAACGTTTGATGGAGGCTTACCTCGAGGGCCAGGAAATCGACGACGACGCGCTGGCCGAGGCCTTCCACCACGCGGTTCGCCGAGGGGAGCTCTATCCCGTGACCATCGCCTCCGGGAAAAACCTCTACGGCATCGAGGCCTTGCTCGAAACCTTCCTCGAGGCCTTCCCCTCGCCGAAGGAACGATTCGGCGAGGGCCCCCCGCTCGCCAAAGTTTTTAAGGTCCAGGTCGAACCCTTCGTGGGCCAGGTCGCCTACGTGCGGCTCTACCGGGGAACGCTGCGCCCCGGCGACACCCTGGAGTCCGAGAACGGCCCCGTGAAGCTCAACCACCTCTATATCCCCAAAGGTCCCGAATTGATCGAGATCAAAGAGGCCGAGGGCGGCTACATCCTGGCCCTGCCCAAAGCCGACAAGCTCCACCGGGGCATGGCGCTTTGGAAGGAAAAGAAGGACCCGGTGCCGACCACCCGGCCACCGGAGCCCACCACCTACGCCGCGCTGGTGCCCGCAGAAAAGACCGACGAGGCCAAGCTCGGCGAGGCGCTCAGGAAGCTGGTCGAGGAGGATCCCAGCCTGCGCTTCGTTTACGACGAGGAAACCGGCGAGATGCAGCTTTGGGGGATGGGCGACATGCACCTGGAATGGGCCAAGGAACGCCTGGCCGACTACGGGGTCGCGGTGGAGCTCAAAACCCCCAAGATTCCCTACCGGGAGACCATCCGCAAAAAGGCCCAGGCCCAGGGCAAATACAAAAAGCAAACCGGCGGCCGCGGCCAGTACGGCGACGTGTGGCTGCGCCTGGAACCGGCCGAGGACTACGAGTTCCTGTGGGAGATCAAGGGCGGCGTCATCCCCACCAAGTACAAGGAATCGGTGGAGAAGGGAATCAAGGAGGCGGCCAGATCGGGGGTCCTCGCCGGCTATCCAGTCATGGGCTTCCGGGCCGTAGTCTTCGACGGCAGCTACCACGAAGTCGACTCCTCGGACCTGGCCTTCCAGGTCGCCGCCTCGATGGCTTTCAAGAACACCATGGCCAAGGCCTCGCCCTTGCTCCTCGAGCCGGTCTATAAGCTCAAGATCTTCGTGCCCCAGGATAAAGTGGGCGACATCATCTCCGACCTCCAGGGCCGGCGGGGGAAGATTTTGGGCATGGATTCCGAGGGGGCGCTGGCGGTGGTCCAGGCCGAGGCGCCGCTGGCTGAGATCCTCGAGTACAGCCGGGCCCTCCGCAGCCTCACCGGGGGCCAGGGCGCCTACTCCCTCGCCTTCTCCCACTACGCCGAGGTCCCGCCGCACCTCGCCGAACGCATCATCGCCGAAGCCGGCAACGAAGCGGCCAGTGGCTAAGTACCCCGCCGTGGCAAATGCCACGGCGGGGGCCCCCGGAAAAACGCGAACGACCGCCAATCTCGCATCGGCATGTTGAAAAGCTCGTGGGCGCTCACTTAGAAGAGAGGAAAGCGAGGGGTTTTCTTGGAGGTCAAAGCGCTGATCGACGCTCTCAACGGCGTGCTCTTTGGTCAAGAACGGATCGTCAAGGCCTTGGTGGCCACCGCGATCGCCGGTGGCCATGCCCTTTTCGAGGGCCTCCCGGGGCTCGGCAAAACCCTCCTGGCCGAGAGTTTTGCCCGGGCCTCCGGACTCAGCCATAAGCGCATCCAGTTCACACCCGACCTCCTGCCCGCCGACATCACCGGAACCGAGGTGTTCCGGAACGGCAACTTCACCTTCGAACCCGGCCCCATCTTCGCCCAGGTGGTCCTGGCGGACGAGATCAACCGGGCGCCGCCAAAGACCCAGGCCGCACTGCTCGAGGCCATGCAGGAGGGCATGGTGAGCACCGGCGGCACACGCCACCCGCTCCCCCAGCCGTTCATGGTCCTGGCAACGGAAAACCCCATCGAGGTCGAGGGCACCTACCCCCTGCCCGAGGCCCAGCTCGACCGCTTCATGGCCAAGATCGAGATCGCGGCGCCCAGACGCGAGGTCTGGCTCCGGATCCTCAGCGAAGAGCCCGGAACGCCGCCGCAGGTGGTCTCGCCAGAAGTCTTCCTCGAGGCCCGGGCCCAGGCCCAAGCGGTCAAGGTACCGAGCAGCGCCCTCGAGGCCATGATCAACACCGCCTTCCTTTCGGCAGAAGATCCAAACCTTCGCTTTGGCCTCTCGCCCCGCGGGGTCAAAGCCTGGCTCAAGCTGGCCAAGGCCTGGGCCTACCTCGAGGGCCGGGCCCACACCGAGTGGGAAGACCTGCGGACCAGCGCGAGCTTTGCCCTCCCCCACCGGCTCTTCCTCACCGAGGAGGCCATGTTCGATGGGGTGCGGGCCGAGGAAATCTTAGAGCGCCTCCTCGAGCGCAGCATGCCCAAAGCCAGGTGAGGTCGTGGCCAGGGCCAGTCGCTTTCGCATCACCCGACCCGAGCAGATCCGCCGGATCGGCGAACGTCAGGCCCGGCGCGCCGGTCCGGGTGAGGGCTTTTACGACCAGCGCCCTTACGTCCCCGGCGACGAACTGCGCCTCGTCAACTGGCGGACCTACGCCCGAACCGGCCGGCTCTATGTGCGCCAGCCGATCCTGACCGGCGAAGCCAGGTTCACCCTCTGGATTGACGGCAGCGAGAGCATGCGGCTGTTTGGCAAGCTCGAGTACGCCCAGCGGGTGGCCGAGGTCTTGCGACGGGCCGCGGTCGGCGACCGGTTACGGGTCCTTTCGCCCCAGGGGCTTCAGCGGGCGGGGCGATCGCTCCCCCTCGATTCCCGCGGGCCGCTGAGCATCGCCACCCGGGGTGAGGGCACCCACATCCTCATCACCGACGCCCTCGAGGATGGGGACTGGGAAGCGCTCTTGCGCAAGCTCGCGCCCGTCCACCTGGTGGTGGTCCTGGCCCCGGAAGAACTCCACCCCACCTTTAGCGAGGCCATCCTGTTCGACGTCGAACACCGCGGCCGCCTCGAGGTGGACGCAGGCACGGTCCTGCGCTACCGCGAGGCGCTCAAAGCCCACCTTGCGCGCCTGAAGCGCGCCGCCACCAGGCGCGGGAACTTCGCCCTGCTCCCGGTCGGCAGCCCCATCGTGCCCGGCCTTTTACGCCAGCGCGTGATCGAACCCAGATAACGGACTCAATCGGCGTAGGGGGAGCGGCCGGCGACCCGTGCTTCACCTTCGTGGGTCAGATAAAAGGGGCGCGCGTCGGTGGAGATCAGGGTTTCCTCGGCGATCCAGCCCTTGAGATCCTTGGGCAAAACGAACATCGCCTCGATGAAAGGGGCGTCGAGGTGGCGGAGTTTGAGCTGGCGCTCCAGGATCCGGGCCTCGAGCACGCCCTCGGAATAGGCGGAAGGGTCAAAACCATCGGCGGCGACGATAAAGCCGTAGGTCAGGAAGAACCCGGGCACCCAGTCCCGGTAGCTCCGCACATGCCGGAACACCTCCCGCATGGTGCGATGGAGCACGGTGTGGACCTGATAACGGTCGAGGAGGAGCATTCCCCCCTGCGTCACCACCACCCCCCCGGGGTTCAGCCTGGCGCGAAGGAGCTCGTAGAACTCCCGGGTATAGAGCATCTTGGCCGGGTTCTCCTCCCCCACCGGATCGGTAAGGTCGAGGACGATCACGTCGAAGCGATCCTCGCTCGCGGCCAGCCAGGCCCGGGCATCGGCGAAGTGGAGCTCGGTCCGGGGATCCTCAAACGCGCCCTGGTGCCAGGGCTCGAGCCACTCCCGAGCCACCCGTACCAGTTCCTCGTCGATGTCCACCATCACAGCGCGCTGGACGGTGGGATGCTTGAGCACCTCCCGGAGCGTCGCACCCTCGCCCCCGCCAACGACCAAAACGTCACGGGGGTCGGGGTGGGCGAGCATGGCCGGGTGGACGAGCGCCTCGTGGTAGATGTATTCGTCACGTTCAGTGGACTGAACCTCGGCATCGAGCATCAGCACCTTGCCAAACCCACCGGATTCAAACAGGCAGTACTCCTGAAACGGGGTCTTTCCCGAAACCAGCACCCGGCCCATGCGCCGGATCAACGACTCGTCGGGGGTAATGTGCTCGATGAACGCCATGCCATACTGCATCAGGACCTCCCTCGCAAGCCGGCCGGCCGGTCCGTGGGGCGGTGCCTGCGGTAGCTGAAGGCATTCTCGCGCCGGGCCCCAAAAGCCTCGGCCAGGTGTTTGAGCACTTCGCCGGCATCGGCCCCCTCCCGGTAAAAATACAGATCCAGGGTGGCCGAAGCGTCGTCTTCCGGCCAGGTATGGATCATGACTGCGGCCACGGGGCTGAGCGCGGCGGCGCTGATCCCCTGGGGGTTGAATTTATAGACCACGCTCTTGATGGTGGCATCGTCCGCCCCCAGACGGCGAACCGCGTGTCTCAGGGCGTCCTCGACCAAGCGCGGATCCTCCAGGCGTTCGACCTGGCAACCGTAAATCTCACCGACCCAGCGACCACCGGCAATTTCTCCCGTCACAAGGGCCCATGCTACCACGTCCCGACCTATGCTGGGAACCATGAAGGTGCTCGTTCTTAACGCCGGATCCTCAAGCCTCAAGTTCGCCCTCACCGAAACCGAAAAAAAGCGCCACCGCCTTCGGGGTCAGGTGGAACGTATCGGTAGCCCGGAGGCGACGCTCCGTCTCCCCGAAGGGGCGACGGCGCTCGAGGCCCCCGACCACGAGGTGGCGCTGAAAGCCATCCTCGAGCGCCTCGACCTCGAGCAGGTCGAGGCCATCGGCCACCGCGTGGTCCACGGCGGCGAGATCACTCAGAGCCAAGTCATCGACGAAGCGCTCATCGCGCGGGTCCGCGCGCTCATTCCCCTCGCCCCGCTCCACAATCCGGCGAACCTCAAGGGGATCGAGGCCGCGAGAAGGCTGCTCCCCGATCTGCCTCAGGTCGCGGTCTTCGACACCGCCTTTCACCAGACGATCCCCGAATACGCCCACCTCTATGCCCTTCCCGAGCGGGCCAGGCGCGGTGGCCTGCGTCGCTATGGCTTTCACGGCACCTCCCACCACTACGTGGCCCAAAGGGCGGCGTCCGTGCTCGGCCGGCCCCTCAAGGCCCTCAAACTCATCATCCTGCACCTCGGCAACGGGGCCAGCGCCTCGGCCGTGGCGGCGGGCAGGAGCGTGGACACCTCGATGGGGTTCACGCCGCTCGAGGGACTGATCATGGGAACGCGGCCTGGAGATCTGGACCCGGGCGTGGTCCTCGAGCTCGTCCGTAGGTACGGACTGGAAGAGACCGAGCGCATGCTGAGCCACGAATCGGGACTCCTCGGCCTGTCGGGGCTGTCCCACGACCTGAGGGACCTCCACGCCGCGGCGGAGGGGGGTGACCCCAAGGCAAACCTCGCGCTTTCGGCCTACACTTACCGGATTAGGAAGTACGTGGGTGCCTACGCCGCGGCGATGGGCGGGCTCGACGCGCTCGTCTTCACCGCCGGCGTGGGCGAAAACGACCCCGCTGTTCGGGCCTCGGTCCTCGAGGGCCTGGCGTTTCTCGGCTTTGTTCTCGACCCCGAGAAAAACGCAAGGAACGCGACCTTTATCACCCGCGAAAACAGCCCCCGGGCGGCGCTCGTCATCCAGACCGATGAAGAGCTCGCCATCGCCCTCGAAACCGCCCGCGTGCTCTCGCCAACGGCTTAGAGCCTCAGGTCGCGGGCGTAATCAGGGCCTGAAACGCCAGCATGGCCACCACCGCGAGCACCACCGTGGTGGCCATGGTCTGCCCGGAAAGGCCTTCCAGCGCGTCGGCGAGAATCTCCGAGAATACGAGCCAGAGCATAGCCCCGGCGGCAAAGCCGAAGCCGAGCGGCAAAAAGGGCGCGAACGACTGCACCAGCAAAAAGGCGGGAACAGCCATGATCGGCTGGGGAAGGCTACTGAAGATGGCCCAAAGGGCAGCGCGCCTCCAGGAAACCCCGCGCGCGACCAGGACCAGGGCGATGGCCAGCCCTTCGGGAACGTTGTGCGCGGCGATGGCGAGCGAAATAAACACCCCAAGCCCCTCGCCCTTCCCGAAGGCCACGCCGAGACCGACGCCCTCGGCGACCGAATGGGCGGTCATGACCAGCACGATCATGAACACCTTTTTCGCGTCGACCGCGGTCATCTGGCCCCACTCGAGGCCGCCCTTGGCCTCGATCAGGTGGTGCGCCCAGACGATAAAAACAAGCCCGAGGAGCACGCCTGCGAGCACGTCGAGCGGGGCTTGGGACAGCTCCTCGTGGACCAGGGTGAAACTCGCGGCCAGCATGAGCCCGGCGGCGACGGCGTGGAAGATCCCGAGCCAGAACCTCGAGAACTTCTTTACGAAGGCGAAGGGGACCGCCCCGAGCCCGGTCGCGAGATCGGTCAGCAACGCATAAAGAAAAACCTGCCACGCCATCGGCCGCTCCCTCCGGCTTTTTCGAGCGCTTTAGCCGAGCTCGTCCTCGAGGGCGCTCAAGAGCTCGATCACCCGCTGGCCCTTCGGCGTCAGGGTGTACTCAACCCGCGGCGGGACCTCGGGGTAGGCTTGCCGCTGAATCAGCCCTTGCTCGGCGAGTTCTTTGAGCCTTTCGGAAAGGGTGCGGGGGCTCACCCGCGTCGCCCGCTCAAGCTGGGTAAAGCGCGTCGGACCGACCGCCACCGCCCGCAGAATCTCCCACCCTGCTTCGCGCGAAACTGCCTTCAACACACTTTTAAACTTCGCCTCTCGGCCCATACCTGGGTCAGTATATAGAAGGCATACCACTAGAGCAACAGCAGATCTCACAAGTTCCTACACTCTGGCGGAGGGCGGGACGCGGGCGACCGACTTGGAAGCGCTCATCCCCTTGACATACCATAAGGCGATGCCTGAGGATCCCAAGCCGGACTGGAAGGACTTTCTGGCCTTGGTGATCTCCGTCTACCAGCTGGTACTGCCGCCGATCCTCATCATTCTCTTCGCCACCGCGGCAGTCCTTTTCCTTTTGCAACGACTCGGCTAAGGGAGGAACGATGCAAGGTCTCTATGAGTCTCTGCCTGAAGATTATAGGGAAAAACTCGGCCGTCCCGGAGATTACCCCTTCACGCGGGGCGTCTACCCCCGGATGTACCTCGACCGCCTCTGGACGATGCGGCAGTACGCTGGGTTCGGCTCCGCCGAGGAGACCAACCGCCGGTTCCGGTACCTCTTGGAGCAGGGGCAAACGGGGCTGAGCGTGGCCTTCGACCTTCCGACCCAGCTCGGCCTCGACCCCGACCACCCACTGGCCGTGGGCGAGGTGGGCCGGGTGGGGGTTTCGATCGCGACCCTCGAGGACATGGAAACCCTCTTCCAGGGCATCCCCCTCGACCGGGTGACGACCAGCATGACCATCAACGCCCCGGCCATGATGCTTTTGGCCATGTACCTTTTGGTCGCCGAAAAACAGGGGGTTTCCTGGCAACGCGTCAGCGGCACCATCCAAAACGACATCCTGAAGGAGTACATCGCCCGGGGCACCTACATTTATCCCCCGAAGGCCTCGATGCGCCTCGTCACCGACGTTTTTGAGTTTTGCGCCAGCGAGGTGCCGCGATGGAACACCATCTCGATCTCCGGCTATCACATCCGCGAGGCCGGCGCCACGGCGGCGCAGGAAATCGCCTTTACGCTGGCCAACGCCAAGGCCTACGTCCGGGCCGCGGTTGAGCGCGGGCTCCCCCTCGACCAGTTCGCGCCCCGTCTCTCCTTTTTCTTCGCCGCCCACAACGACATCTTTGAAGAAGCGGCCAAGTTCCGGGCCGCGAGAAGGCTCTGGGCCCGGATCATGAAAGAGGAGTTCAAAGCCGAAAACCCGAGGTCGATGATGCTCCGCTTCCATACCCAAACCGGCGGCTCGACCCTCACCGCCCAGCAGCCGCTCAACAACATCGTCCGCGTCGCCTACCAGGCCCTGGCGGCGGTGCTCGGAGGAACCCAGAGCTTGCACACCAATGCCTATGACGAGGCGCTCGGCCTCCCCACCGAACACAGCGCGCTCATCGCGCTCCGCACCCAGCAAATCCTGGCCTACGAATCCGGCGTCACCAAGGCCATCGATCCCCTTGGGGGTTCGTTCTATCTTGAGCACCTCACCGACCGCCTCGAAGCCGAGGCCGAGGCCATCATCGAGGAGATTGAAAACCTCGGTGGCGCGGTCAGCGCCATCGAGGCCGGCTTCATCCAAAGGGCCATCGAGGAATCCTCATGGCGCTTCCAGCGCGAGGTCGAATCGGGGGAACGGGTCATCGTGGGGGTCAACAGGTTCACGATCGAGGAAACGACCGAAGTGCCGATCCAGAAGATCGACCCCGAGGTCGACCGGCGCCGGGCCGAGGCCGTCAAGCGCTACCGCGCGGACCGGGACCAAGACGCCCTCAGCGAAGCACTCGCCCGCCTTGAGGAAGCGGCCCGGTTGGATAAGAACCTCTTCCCTTTTGTCCTCGAGGCCTTCCGAAAACGGGCCACCCTGGGCGAGGTCGCCGGCACCTTGCGCCAGGTCTTCGGAGAATACCAGCCAGCCAGCTGAGCTACCCAGACGAAAAATCCGACTCTAGCAAGCCCCCAGCGGGGGCTTTTTTCATGCTGAAACAATCCCCCAAAACATAAGTGGTCCACTTATATTTTGTCTCGCCCAGGACATATTTCCCTGTCATGACCACTCAAGAGGTGATAGCTTGATGAGCGAAAGGAGGCAGTATGCGCAAGCAAGTGGCCTACGCGGCGATCGGGCTTTTGGTGCTGGCATTTTTGGGGTTTGCGGCAGAGAAAGCCCGCGACATCTATAACGGCACGCTGGAGCAACGCGTCGACGCACTGGCCTCGATCCAGCCCGGCCTGGGTACGGTCATGATCGAGTACGGCAACCGCTTCACCGACGCCTACTTCGCGGCCAAGGGCGGGAACTGGGGCCTCGCCCAGTACCAGATCAAGGAAGCGACCGAGATTCAGGAGGTGGGCGAGATCACCCGTCCCGGCAAGGCCGGACTCCTCAAAGGCTTCGAGCACACCTACCTCGACCCGCTGATGGAGGCCATCGAAGCCCAGGACTGGACGCTCTTCCAGGAACGCTTTGACGCCGCGGTGAACGGCTGCAACGGCTGCCACGCCGCCACCGGCCACCCCTACATCAAGTACACGCTGCCGGAAAAACCGGTCGAGGCCTACATCGACTTCAACCTCAAAAGCAAACCCAAGGTCAACCCCGAGGAAGGCGAGGAAGAAGGCAAGTAATCAGCGGCAAACTGGCTCGCCGGCCGGGGATACGCTCCCCGGCCTTTCCCATAAAATGCAAAGCGGAGGTGGAGTGTGAAACAACGCACCGAACGCGACTCGCTGGGTGAACTGCAGGTGCCCGCCGATGCTTACTACGGGGCCCAAACCGCCCGGGCGCTTGAGAACTTCCCCATCTCAGGTCTCCGCTTTTCACGCCCCTTTATCGAGGCGCTCGGCGCCATCAAGCACGCGGCCGCACAAACGAACCTCGAACTCGGGCTCCTCGACGAAACCCTGGCCCGCGCCATCATGCAGGCGGCGGAGGAAGTGATCGAGGGCAAGCTCGACGATCAGTTCGTGGTGGACATCTTCCAGACCGGTTCGGGAACCTCCACCAACATGAACGCCAACGAGGTCATCGCCGGGCGGGCCAACGAGATTCTCACCGGAAAGCGCGGGGGGAAATCGCCGGTTCACCCCAACGACCACGTCAACAAGGGCCAGTCGTCTAACGACACCATCCCCACCGCCATCCACGTCGCCGCCGCCCTCGAGCTCCACCGCACACTCTTCCCCGCCCTGCGCGATTTGCGCGAGGCCCTGAGTGAAAAGGCCCGGGCCTGGGACGACATCGTCAAGATCGGTCGCACCCACCTCATGGATGCGACACCCATCCGGCTGGGACAGGAGGTCAGCGGATGGGCGCGACAGGTCGAGCTCGCCATCGAGCGGCTGGAGTCGGTGCTGCCCCGCCTATACGAGCTGGCCCAAGGGGGGACCGCGGTTGGGACCGGGATCAACACCCATCCCGAATTCGGCAGCCGGGTGGCAGAAAAGCTCAGCCAGCGCTTCGGGCTCCCTTTCCGCGAGGCGGAGAACCACTTCGAGGCCCAGCACGCGAAGGACGCCGCCGCCGAGCTCGCCGGCCAGCTCGCCACGGTGGCCACCAGCCTCATGAAGATCGCGAACGATATCCGTTGGCTCAACTCCGGCCCCCGCTGCGGCCTGGCTGAAATCCAGCTCCCTGCCGTGCAACCGGGGTCATCGATCATGCCCGGCAAGGTCAACCCCGTGATGAGCGAGGCGTTGATGATGGTCTGTGTCCAGGTGATGGGCAACGCGACCGCGGTTCAAATCGCCAACACGCACGGCAACCTCGACCTCAACGTCATGATGCCGGTGATCGCCAAGAACCTCCTCGAGTCGATCGCCTGGCTCGGGAATGCGGTGCGCGCCTTTACCGAGAAGGCGGTTAAGGGCATGAAGGCGAACCGGGAAAAGGCCGAGAGCTACGTGGAGTGGTCGCTGGCCATGGTGACCTCGCTGGTCCCCGTCATCGGTTACGACAAGGCGGCCGAGCTGGCCAAACGGGCCATGGCCGAGAACAAGACGATCCGCGAACTCCTGCTGGAAGAAAACGTACTCCCCGAAGACGAGGTAGCAAAGCTTTTGGACCCCTCGAGCATGACCGAACCCGGCCTTCGTTGAATTGGGGGCAGCAGGACTCTTTGCCCGCCTTCCGCCGTGGCAAACGCCACGGCGGAGCGCTTTGAGCAAAGCCACAACCTCTTTACCCAAGCGACGCGCTACCCCGATTTATTTCACATTCCTGTTATGAAAAGCGGAGTAGGGTTCGAAGTGGAGGTGAAGAATGCCGTATCCATTCCAACTGCCCGAACTCGGTTATGCGTATGATGCCCTCGAACCCCACATTGACGCCCGCACGATGGAGATCCATCACACCAAGCACCACGCGGCCTACGTCAACAACCTCAACGCGGCGCTGGAAAAATACTCCGAGCTGCACGGAGCGTGTCTCAGTGACCTGCTCCGAAACCTGGCGGCACTCCCGGCTGATATCCAGACCGCGGTGCGCAACAACGGCGGGGGGCACAAGAACCACTCGCTCTTTTGGGAAATCCTGAAGCCGGGCGGCTCCAATACCCCATCGGGCAAGCTCCAGAAAGCCATCGACGAAACGTTTGGCGGCTTTGAAGCCTTCAAAGATCGCTTTGCCAAAGCCGCGGCCACGCGCTTTGGCTCTGGGTGGGCGTGGCTTGCCCTCGACGCCTTCGGCAAGCTGCACGTCTTTTCCACTCCGAACCAGGACAGCCCGGTCATGGAGAACTTCACGCCCATCCTCGGCCTCGACGTTTGGGAGCACGCCTACTACCTCAAATACCAAAACCGCAGGCCCGAGTACATCCAGGCCTTCTGGAACGTGGTGAACTTCGATGTCGTGGCCGAGAAGTACGAAGCCGCGCTGGCCAAGCTCGGCTGAGGGCCCAGTCGCAGCCGATGCGTCCGGGGGCAATGCGCCCCCGGCTTCTTTTGGCCATCGGGCGCTGCCGGTAGGTCTTAAGCGAACGCCCATGAGCTTTTCAACATGTCGGAGGGAGCGTGGCCGCCGTTCACATTTTTTGGGGCCCCCGCCGTGGCTTTCGCCACGGCGGGGTACTTAGCCTTAGGGTGGGAGCATGCGCTGGATCACCGTTGACGAGGCCAAGGTTCTCGTCCTTCTCTGGCTCCTTTTCGCCTTGGTGCAGGGCCTGGAGCGCGCGGGGCTCGTTCGCTGGGTCGCACGGCGCTTCGAGGCAGGCCGGTTCATCGCCTTAAGGCTAGTCGTCGTCACCTTTTTCCTCGCCGCCTTGGTCACGAACGACGTAGCTCTGATCAGGGTCGTGCCCCTCACCCTCGAACTCAATACCGAAGGAAAGGGGTTCATCGTGATCCTCGAGACCCTCGCCGCCAACGCTGGGTCCGCCCTCACCCCTTTCGGCAACCCGCAAAACCTCTCCCTCTACTGGTTTGACCACCTCAACGCCTGGGGTTTGTTTCGAAACCTTCCCCGCCGCCCGCGTCCCACCGGTGGCCCGGCGGTCTATCCTTCAGCGCCTCGAGGTGGCAAACACCAGCGGGTTCGGCAGCCCCATCGCTTCGATCGCCACCTGGATCGCCCCGAAACTCAACTTCGCTTCCCCAGCCAGAACGCGCAAGACGCCGCGGGTTTCTCTTCGCCTTCCTCGCAGCCAGCACGCTCGCCTTCGCAGCCACATGCAGGCTAGGGACTGCGCTTCTAGATCGGCGTTTGCCTTGACGCCTCGGAGAATGCGCGTTAGATTGAGAGTCGGCCTTCGGGCCGTGGGCCCTTAGCTCAATTTGGTAGAGCAACCGACTCTTAATCGGTGGGTTGCAGGTTCGAGTCCTGCAGGGCCCACCATCTTCTTTATGATTGAGGCAATGGCACGTCTGATCCCGATTTCCGAAGAACTCACCAACGCCGACCCGCGATTGCTCGCGCTCAAAAACGACCTCCCCCACGGTGAACCCTGGGGCTGGGCGCTGGCCCAGGCCATCCTTTCGGCCACAGCCCTGGCCAAAAAGGTCATGTCGCGGGCGCCGACCGGGCTGCTCTCTTTGATGGACGAGGAGCTCGAAGAGCTCCGGCAGCTCCGGGAATCCCTGCGAAAAGCCCACCCCCTTTCCGACCTCGGCACCCGGCCCGCGGTGGAAGCCGAGTGGGCGGCGCTCGAGGTCCTGGAAAAGGGCCACGCCGAGGAACTCGTCGCCCTTTACCAGCGCTTTGGCCACGCCCCGTTCGCCACCCGGGGCGCGTTCGTTTGGGACGGCGCTTTGCGCGTGGTGGCCAGGCCGGATCCGGCGACGTTCGAGTGTCTCGTTGGCTACGACCAGCAAATCAAGCGGCTCCGGAGCAACGTCGAGCGCTTCCTCTCCCGAAAACCCGGGCTCCAGACCCTGCTCTACGGGGCCCGGGGCACGGGCAAATCCACCGCCGTCCGGGCGCTCAGAACGGTCTACGAAACCTCGGGGCTGCGCCTCATTGAGCTGTTCCCGGAAGGCTTCGATTCACTGCCCAAGCTCTTTGAAACCCTCTATGACCTCCCCCAGCGATTCATCCTCTTCATTGACGACCTTTCGTTCGATCAGGACAGCACCCTTTTCCGAAAGTTCAAAAGCCTCCTCGAGGGTGCCCTGTTCGAACGGCCCGAAAACGTTCTCCTGATCGCCACCTCGAATCGGCGCAACCTGGTCCGGGAAACCTGGGAGGACCGCGAAGGCCCAGCCCCCTGGGAAAGCAGCGAGGAGCTGCACTCGCTGGCCGACCGCTTCGGGCTGGTGCTCACCTTCCCGCCTTTTGACAAACGGCGCTACCTCGAGGCCGTCGCCTGCCACCTCCGCACCGAGCTCGATGATGCGACCACGGAAGCTGCACTCCGCTTTGCTCTGGAAGGCCGGGGCTTTTCCGGTCGGAGCGCTAAGCAATTCGCCGATTCCTGGGCTTAAGCGACCGCCGAAAGGCCCATGGGCGCTCGCCTAGCTGCTCGCCAGAAAGCGCCGCTGTCTTTGGAAATCGAGGGCGGCGGCGATAAAGCTTACGAACGGTGGACTCGGCCGCATGGGCCGGCTTTTGAATTCGGGGTGCGACTGGACGCCGAGGAAGAAGGGGTGGTCGGGGAGCTCAATCGCCTCCACCAGGCCCTCGCCCCGGCCCTGAAGTCCCGGCGTGACCCCAGAGATCACGAGCCCCGCCCCTTCGAGACGTTCGACGTAGGCCGGGTTCACCTCGTAGCGGTGGCGGTGGCGCTCGGAAACCAGCGACTTGCCCTCATAGACTCGCGAAAGCAGGGTTCCCTCGCGCACCCGCATCGGCCAGTCACCGAGCCGCATCGTCCCCCCGAGTTCCTTGACCTCGAGCTGCTCTGGCATCAGGTCGATGACCGGGTGGGGGGTGTAGGGGTCGAACTCGGTCGAGTTGGCCCGCTCGAGTCCGGCGACGTTGCGGGCGAACTCGATCACCGCCACCTGCATCCCGAGGCAGATGCCCAGATACGGAATCCCCTGCTCGCGGGCGTACTGGGCGGCGCGGACCTTGCCTTCGATGCCGCGCACGCCAAACCCGCCGGGCACCAAAATCGCATCCACGCCGGAGAAGGCCCGCTCAAGATCCTCATGGGTGGCGAGGTCTTCGACGTCGACCCAAACGATCTCGACGTCGGCCTTATTTTTGATGCCGCCATGGCGAAGGGCTTCCATAAGGGAGAGGTAGGCATCGGGCATCTTCACGTACTTGCCCGCCACCGCCACGCGCACCCGGTGCTCCGGCGAGCGCAGCGTCTCCACCGCATCGCGCCAAACGCCGAGGTTTGGGATCACCGGCTCCAAACCCAACTTGGTCTCGACCTTCTTGCCGAGGCCCTGCTCCTCGAGGATGAGCGGGACCTCGTAGATGAAGCCCACATCATAGCTGGTAAACACCGCATCCACCTCGACGTTGGTGAACAGCGCGACCTTGCGCCTCACTTCCTGGGGCACGTCGCGTTCCGAGCGAAGCACGATCAGATCAGGCTGGATGCCGACCGAGCGCAGCATGGCGACCGAGTGCTGGGTCGGCTTGGTCTTGAACTCGCCGCTGGTCTTCAGGTATGGCACCAACGTCAGGTGAATGTAGAGGGTGTTCTCCACCCCCTCATCAAAGCGCATCTGCCGGATGGCTTCCAAAAAAGGCAAGCTCTCGATGTCGCCCACCGTACCCCCTACCTCGACGATGACGATCTCGGCCGCCTGTTCATGGGCCAGCGAGCGGATGCGTTCCTTGATCTCGTCGGTGATGTGGGGGATCACCTGCACCGTCTGCGACAAATAGTCGCCGCGGCGCTCCTTTTGGATTACCGAGAGGTAGACCTGGCCGGTGGTGACGTTGTTCATTCGGGCTAGGTCCCGGTCCAAAAAACGCTCGTAGTGACCGATGTCCAAATCGGTCTCGGCACCATCGGCTGTCACGAAGACTTCACCGTGCTCGTAGGGACGCATGGTCCCGGCGTCGAGGTTGACGTAGGGATCGATCTTGAGTGCACTTACCCGGTAACCGCGCCCCCGGAGGATCGCGCCCAGCGAACTCGTCACGATCCCCTTGCCCAAACTGCTCACCACGCCACCGGTCACGAAGATGTAGCGCATCCTCCTACCTCCGGGACTTCAGCATAACCCGACCACCTGCCGCCAGCACCGCTCGCCGTGCTATGCTACCCGCTGGCATGGATCGCCCACTCAAGGTCTTCTCCGGTCGTTCCAACGAAAAGCTCGCACGATCGATCGCCGAGGCCCTCGGTCTCCCGCTGGGACGGAGCACCACCGAACGCTTCGCCAACGACAACCTCTTCGTTCGCTTTGAGGAGTCGCTCCGGGAAGCGGACGTCTTCATCGTCCAGTCGCTCACCCCCCCGGTCCAGGACCACCTCTTCGAGCTCTTGATGATGATCGACGCCGCCAAAGGCTCCAGCGCCCACCGGGTGACCGCGGTCATACCGTATTTCTCCTACGCGCGAAGCGACAAGAAGGACGCGCCGCGGATCCCGATCACCGCGCGCCTGGTGGCCGACCTCATCGAAACCGCGGGGGCCGATCGGGTGCTGACCATGACGCTGCACTCCCCTCAGGTGCACGGATTTTTCAAGGTCCCCCTCGATCACCTCTCCGCGGAAACCGTGATCGCCAACCACTTCGCGACCCGGCTCGAGGACCTCGAGCGCGCGGTCGTCGTCGCCACCGACGCGGGCGGGATTAAGCGAGCCAGCGCCGTGGCCAAGCGACTCGACCTCCCCCTGGCCTTCATCGAGAAAGAACGCCTCTCCGACACCCAGGTCACCGCCAGAAGCCTGGTGGGCGAGGTCGAAGGCCGCATCGCCCTGATCATCGACGACGAAATCTCCACCGCCGGCTCGCTGGTGAAGGCTGCCGAGACGGTCCTCGATGCCGGCGCGACCAGCGTGTACGCCGCGGTGACCCACGGGGTCTACGTGGGCCCGGCCATCGAGCGCATCACCGGCTCGCCCATCCTCGAGGTCGCGGCCACCGATACCTGCGCCCCGCCCGAGCCACTGCCGGAAAAATTCAAGGTGCTCTCGGTGGGACCGCTCTTTGCCGAAGCCATCTGGCGGATCCACCGGGGGGAATCGGTCTCGGAGCTGTTCCGCTGATGCCGGGTGCCGCCTTTCCTGACCAAGGCAAGAAAAGGGTTAAGAAAGAACGGCGCTACGTTGGCCAGGTCCCCCTCATCGTCGCCCGACCGGAACACCCACGGGGCATCGTCTTCTTCTTCCACGGCGCCGGAGCCTCAAAAGAACGCACCGCCCGCCTTGCCTCTCCCTTCCACGCCGCCGGGATACTGACCATCCACCCCGACGCCCCCTATCACGGGGAACGTCGGGTGGGGGAGGATCCGCTCAAAGCCCGCCACCTCATCGTTAAGGCGATCGAGGAATCGATGAAGGAGTTCCCGGCGCTCGCCGCCTGGGCCAGCAAGACCTACGGCCCGTTGCCGCTGGGGGTGGTGGGCGCGAGCATGGGTGGCTACGTGGTCCACGCCCTTTTGGCCAGCGGGTTCAAGTTTGAGGCCGCTGCGGTGTTCATCAGCAG
>WIAM01000001.1 GCA_015519965.1 Thermaceae bacterium | reverse complement strand
CCGGCATGGGTGGTCCTGATCTCCATGGCGGCGGTGGCTGCCGCCTTCGTGGCCAGCCTGCTGCTGCTGTGGCTCTACGGGACCCCTCCCGGAGAAGCGCTTTCCGTGATCTATCAGGGCGTGCTCACCGACCGCCGGGGGCTTGCGGAGGTGTTCCGCCGGGCCGTCCCCCTCATTCTCTCCGGGATCGGGCTCGCCTTTGCCTTCCGGGCTCAGTTTTGGAACATCGGCGCCGAAGGGCAGCTGCTCCTTGGGGCGGTGGCAGCGAGCTGGGTCGCGCTCTTTTCCGGCGCGCCGGGGTGGTTGATGCTGCCGGCGATGGCAATCGCCGCGTTCGTGGCCGCCGCGATTTGGGCCATGTTCCCCGCGTTCTTGCGGGTTCGCCTCGGGGTCAACGACGTCATCACCACCCTGATGATGAACTACGTAGCGATTTACCTGGTGGAATGGCTGATCCACGGGCCCTGGCGGGGGCGTTCGGTGTTTGGCTTTGCCTACACCGATACCTTTCCCGACGCGGCGTGGCTCCCCCTGCTGCCAGGGACAGCGCTCGCCTGGCCTGGGCTTTTGCTTGCCGGGCTGGGGGCGGCGTTTTTGAGCTGGTTGCTGAGCCGGACCACGCTGGGTTTTGAGGTGCGGGTCGTGGGGGAGAATCCCGAGGCGGCCCGGTACGCGGGGGTCCGAATCGTCCGGACCATGCTTTTGGTGGCGCTTTTTTCCGGCGGCACCGCCGGGCTCGCCGGCTTCGTCGAGGTCGCCGCGAATCATCACCGGTTGCTCAGCCCCCTGCAGATCTCTCTCGGTTACGGCTATACCGCGATCATCGTGGCCTGGCTGGCCCGGAACCATCCCCTGGCCGTGCTCTTTTCCGGCACGCTCATCGGCTTCGTTTTCGCCGCTGGCGACGTGGCCAAGGTGGCCTTGCAAACACCGTTCCAGCTGGTTCAGGTGGTGAATGGCTTGATCCTCTTTTTCCTCATTGGCGCCGAGGTTTTGATCCATCACCGAATTCGCTTTGGAGGGCGTCGTGGTTGAGGACTGGTTCGTGGTCATGCTGGCGCGGGGCTTTGCCTTTTCCGCCCCCCTGCTCCTGGCCGCGCTCGGGGAGATCGTGACCGAACGAGCCGGGGTGATCAACCTTGGGGTCGAGGGCATGATGATCCTGGGGGCGCTTTCCGCGTTCGCAGTGGCTGATGCCAGCGGGTCGGTCTGGCTTGGGGTCCTGGCGGCGATGGTGGTCGGGGGGCTGGCGGCGCTTTCCCACGCCTTTTTCTCGGTGACACTCCGGGCCAACCAGTACGTATCGGGCCTGGCCCTCACCATGGTGGGGCTTGGCCTTTCCGGATTGCTGGGAAAACCGCTTGCCGGTCGGCCGCTGGCGCACCCCATGCCCCGGGTCGATGTCCCGCTCCTTAAAGATCTGCCCGTGCTCGGGCCCGGCGTGTTTGCCGATCAAAGCCCCCTGCTCTACCTCGGATTTCTGGCCGCATTCGCCCTTTGGTTCTTCTTCTATAAAACGCGTTCGGGGATCGTGTTGCGCTCGGTCGGGGAAAACCCGGCCGCGGCGGATGTGCTCGGCGTCAACGTCGACCTCGTTCGCTACCTGGCGGTGCTGTTTGGTGGCGCTATGGCCGGGGTCGCGGGGGCTTACCTTTCGCTCGCCTACCGGCCCTCCTGGACCGAGGGGATGACAGCGGGGCTCGGCTGGATCGCGCTGGCGATCGTGATCTTTGCTTCCTGGGATCCGCTCAAAGCCGTGGGCGCGGCCTTCTTGTTCGGTGCTTTTTATCACCTCGCCTACCGTTTCCAAACCTACCTGGCACCGGAGTTTCTCAAGATGACGCCCTACCTCTTCACCATTTTGTTCTTGGTCCTGAGCGCCCTGGGCAAAAGCGTCCGCCTGGGCGCGCCCGAGGCGCTGGGACGCCCCTATATTCGGGGCGAGCGGTCGTAAGGAGGATGAGGGGATGAAGAAGTGGTTCGTGGCGGTGCTGCTGGTCCTGGGAGCGCTGGCGTTTGGCCAGGAGAAGCTCAAGGCGGGGTTCATCTATATCGGGCCCGTGGGCGATTACGGGTGGACCCGTGCCCACGACGAGGGGCGCAAGGCGGTGGAAAAGGCGTTCCCCTGGCTTGAAACCACCTACGTCGAATCGGTTCCCGAGGGGCAGGTTGGGAGCTACATCGACCAGATGGTGCGGCAGGGGGCGAAGGTGATCTTCGCCACCAGCTTCGGGTATATGGACGGGGTCCTCGAGGCCGCCCGCCGCTACCCCGACGTGATCTTCGCCCACGCCACTGGCTTTAAGCGAGCGCCCAACGTGGCCACCTACATGGCCGACTTCTACCAGATCTACTACCTCAACGGGCTCATGGCCGGGGCGCTCACCAAGAGCGGAAAAGTGGGCTATGTGGGTGCCTTCCCGATCCCCGAGCTCAAGCGGCACATCAACGCCTTCACCCTCGGGGTGCGCGCGGTGAATCCCAAGGCCAAGGTGCTGGTGCGTTGGATCTACGAGTGGTACAGCCCCGCGGCGGCCAAGGAGGCCACCGAGGCGCTCATCGCTGACGGCGCCGACGTCTTCGCCTTCACCGAGGATTCGCCCACGGTGGTGCAGGTCGCGGCGGAGAAGGGCTTTCCTTCCTTCGCCCACTACTCGCCGATGCTAAAATTCGCCCCCGACTACGTGGTGAGTGGGCAGCTCGTGCGCTGGGGCGAAATTTACAAGGACTTCCTGGCCAAGGTTCGAGCGGGCCTCTATACGGCGAAGAACCTCGAGGACGTGGATTACTGGTGGCTCCTGCCGCAAAAGGCGGTGGTGCTCGGCGCCGATTTCGGTGTGCCGGTGAACCCCAAGTTCATCCCCGCGCTCAAGGCGAAGAAGATCAAGCACCCCGTCTTTGGCGAGATCAGCGTCTACGACCTGGTGATGAAGCTCCACGCGCTCATGAGCGACGTCGAGTTGGCCTTCGATCCTTTCCAGGGGCCGATCTACGATCGCAACGGGGTGCTCCGCGTGCCCGAGGGGCTTCGCCTTTCCAAGCAGGAGCTGCAGACGATCGAGTGGGCGGTCAAGGGCGTGGTCGGGCCCTGGCCGAACGAACCGAAGTAGCCAGGAAATGCGAAGCGCCCCTGGCGAAAAGCCGGGGGCATTTTCTTTGGGCTCCCGCCGTGGCTTTTGCCACGGCGGGGTGTGATTTAGCCGAGGCCGAGCCGGTAGCGGAGCAAGCGGAACTGATAGTAGAGGAAGCAACCCAGGCAGAAGCGGAAGAGCAAATTGATCCAGGCGAGCGCGGCCACGACCAGGGCCAGCGTCCAGCCGAGGTAGGGGTGGCCGAAGGAGAAGGCCAAAGAGGCTGCGATGAGGAAGACGGCGCCCAGGGTCCTGGCAAAGCGATGCGGCCTCGGGTCTTCATCGACCGGCTTTTTGGGGATGCCGAGCAGCCTCTTGAGGAGGACCATCAGGTCGAGGCCGAGGTGTTGCGAGACCATGAGAAGAGTGAGCAGATAGACCCCGGCGCTCCAGGAAAAGGCCAGGCTGAGGGGGAGGCCCACCCCCAGGAGAATCTGGTTAAATCGGATCTGATTCTGGTCCGTCCGCATGGGGCGATGCTATACCACTGAGTGCGTCATGCTCAATGGTATAGGTCACAATTGTGTACGCCCGCGCCCCGGGGCGCGGGCGGGACGGGTCATGGGCTTAAAACCGCTCGGCGATGGTTTTCATCTGCAAGAAGAGCCTTAAGTAGTCGTGGCTCCCGGTCTTGGCACCGGTGCCGGAGAGGTTGAAGCCGCCGAAGCCAGTTCCAAGGCCGTAACGGGGACGCTGGGCGCTAAAGTCCAAGCAGCTCGCGAAGGAGGTCGTCGAGTACCTCGAGCACGCCGTCGCTAAGCTTGCCGAGCAGCTTCTTGATTCTGCCCTTGCTGACGTGCCGTACAAGGTGAACCTGGGCTTTGCTGAGATGGTCGAGCCCGGAGTCCTTCGGCTCGATGAGTACTTCTGTTGGGTAAACGCGCTCGACCCTTGACGTCAACGGCACCACCACGACCACCGGGGCGTAGGCGTTGAAGAGATCGCTGGAAACCACGACCGCGGGGCGCCGCTTGGCGGCTTCCCCTGGTCTGGCAGGGCTGAAGTCGACGAGGACCACCTCACCGCGAAGCGGCGCCCTCTTCAAGGGTTTCCTCCAGGTCCGAGTCGATCCAGGCATCCCGTTCCCGCGCGTATTCCTCGCTCATGGCCAAAAGCCCCTCCTTTAGCTCTTCCTCGCGCAGTTTTCTGAGGGCGAGGGCGACGACCTCGCTCTTGCTCCTAAGCTGGTGGCGGCGGCGG
>WIAM01000068.1 GCA_015519965.1 Thermaceae bacterium | reverse complement strand
ACCCACCCCCCCCGGGGTGGGTTATAATGACCACCTGGGGGTTCGCATCACCCCGGAAGGAGGCACGAGCATGGAAATGGTCAAGGATCCCGTTTGTGGTATGGAGGTCAACCCCAAGGAGACCAGCTTCGTTTCCGAGTACGAGGGCAAGACCTACTACTTCTGCTGCGCTGGGTGCAAAAAGAGCTTCGATAAGGCGCCCGAGGACTACATCGGCGGCGGCCACGGCGGCCACGGCGGCCACGGCGGCCATCACCACGGCCACGGTGGTCACCACCACGGCCACCACTAACCGCCAAAGCGCACCTTCGCCATACCAGTACCCCAAAATGCGCCCCCTGGCCTGGCCAGGGGGCGCGAACGCGGCGCAAAAGTGCCCCCACCGTGGCCTTTGCCACGGTGGGGGCAGTCTCGCTTAACCCTCGAGCTTTAAGGCTTTCGCGATCTTCGGTCGCTGCTCGGGGAAGGTGCCGTAGAAGAATTCCTTGCCGATGACGGTGATGGGGGCGACGCGAACGCCGTACTTTTGCTTGGCCTCCTCCATCACCTTGGGGTCGGTGAGGTCGCGCTCCTCGTAGGCGATGCCCTTGGCCTCGAGCCAGGCTTTGAGGGCGCGGCAGTCGCTGCAGGTGGGGGTGGTGTAGAGCACCACCTTGCTGGTCGTTTTGCGGTTCAAAAGCCCTTTCAGCATCGCTCCCGACCTCCTCACGCCACCGCCGGCCGCAGCTCGTCGGCCTTCCCGCGCTCATGGTCGAGCAGCGGGCGGAAACGGCGCAGACGCAGCGAGTTGGTGAGCACGAAGATGCTGGAGAAGCTCATCGCCGCCGCGGCGAAGACCGGGTTGAGCAGGATACCGAAGAAGGGGTAGAGCACGCCAGCGGCCACCGGGATCAGCGCCGTGTTGTAGGCGTAGGCCCAGAAGAAGTTCATGACGATGGTCCGGAAGGTCGCCTTGGAGAGCGCCACCGCGTTCACGATCCCGCGCAGGTCGCCGGCCATCAGGATGACGTCGCCGGCCTCGATGGCGATGTCGGTACCGGTGCCGATGGCGATCCCCACGTCGGCCTGGGCCAGCGCCGGCGCGTCGTTGATCCCGTCACCGACGAAGGCCACCTTCTTACCCTCGGCCTGCAGGCGCTTGACTTCCTCGGCCTTCTGATCGGGAAGCACCTCGGCCAGCACCCGCTCGATACCCACCTGGCGGGCGATCGCCTCGGCGGTGCGGCGGTTGTCGCCGGTCAGCATGGCGACCTCGATGCCCATCGACTTGAGCGCCGCCACCGCCTCGGCGCTCCCATCCTTCAAGGGGTCGGCGACCGCGATCACCGCGAGCAGCTTGCCGTCCACCGCGGCGTAGATCGGGGTCTTGGCCTGGTCGGAGAGCTCGCCCACCAGGGTCTCGGTGCCGGCGATGTCGATGCCGAGCTGCTCCATATAGCGGTCGGCGCCGACGTAGACGGTCCGACCCTCGACCTCGGCCTTGAGGCCAAACCCGGGAATCGCCTCGAACGAGCTCACCTCGGGCAGCTCGATCCCGCGGGCCTCGGCGGCATGGCGGATGGCCTCGGCGATGGGGTGCTCGCTCTTTTGCTCGGCGGCGGCGACCAGCCTGAGCGCTTCCTCCTCGCCAAATCCGTTTTGCGGGCGCAAATCGGTGAGCTCGGGACGCCCCTTGGTCAGGGTACCGGTCTTGTCGAGTACCACGGTCTTGATCTTGCCGAGCATCTCCAGGGCGGTGCCTTTTCGGAAGAGGATGCCCATCTCGGCGCCCTTGCCGGTTCCCACCATGATGGCCGTGGGCGTCGCCAGACCCATGGCGCAGGGGCAGGCGATGAGCAGCACGCTCACCGCGGTCACGAAAGCGAAGGTGAGCTGCGGGCTCGGACCGTAGATGTACCAAACGGCGAAGGTAATGGCGGCGATGGTGAGCACCACCGGAACGAAGACCGCGGCGATCTTGTCGGCGAGCTGCTGGATGGGCGGCTTTTGGCTCTGGGCCTCCTCGACCATGCGGATGATCTGGCTGAGCACGGTGTCGGCGCCGACGCGGGTGGCCTTGAAGACGAAGGAGCCGGTTTTGTTGACCGTGCCGCCGACCACCTCGTCGCCGGGCTTTTTGGCCACCGGCACCGGCTCACCGGTGATCATCGACTCGTCGACGTAGGACTCACCCTCGGTGACCTCACCGTCCACCGGGATCCGCTCGCCAGGGCGCACCACCACCAGATCGCCGGGCACCACCGCCTCGATGGGGAGTTCAACTTCTTTCCCATCGCGCAGGACCCGGGCGGTCTTGGCCTGGAGCTGCATGAGCTTCTTGATGGCCTCCGAGGTCCGCCCCTTGGCCACGTGCTCGAGGTATTTGCCGAGCAGGATCAGGGTGACGATCACGCCCGCGGCCTCGAAGTAGGTGTTGGCCGTGCCCTCGGGGAAGATCTCGGGCACCAAGATGGCGAGCAGCGAGTAGAGGTAGGCGGCGCTGGTACCGATCATGACCAGCGAGTTCATGCCCGGGGCGCGGTGCTTGAGCTCGGCCCAGCCCACGCGGAAAAAGCGCCAGCCGGCCTTGAACATCACCGGGGTCACCAAGGCGAACTCGATCCAGCGCCAGATGGTCTCGGGAAGGAGCGCCTGCATCCACTGTTTAAGGAAGAACGAATCGGGCGCGTAAGGGGTCATGGCGATGATGACCAGGGGTACGGTCAGCACCGCCGCCAGGGTGAGGTCCTTGCGGTAGGCCTGGAGCTCTTTCTCCCTGGCCTCGGCCTCCGGGTCGCCCCCACCCGCTTCGTCGACCTCGAGGGGCTCATACCCGGCTTCCTTGATCGCCGCCTTCATGCGGGCCAGGCTCACCACTTCGGGGAGGTAGCGCACGGTCGCCCGCTCGGTCGCCAGGTTGACCGTCGCCTCCACCACGCCCGGGAGCTTTTTGAGAGCCTTTTCCACCCGGGTCACGCAGGAAGCGCAGGTCATGCCCGCGATGGGAATCTCGGCGGTCTGGAGCACCGGCTCGTAACCAGCTTCCTTAATGGCTCCGAGGATGTCGTCGAGGCTGGCCTTTTCCGGGTCGTAGGTCACGGTGGCCTTTTCCGTGGCCAGGTTGACGGTGGCTTCCACCACCCCACTCTGTTTTTTCAGGGCTTTTTCCACCCTGGTCACACAGCTGGCGCAGGTCATTCCCTGAACGCCTACGGTGATTTGCTGCGTCATTCTCTTCTCGCCTCCTTCCTACCCCCCCCTGGGGGGGTGGGTTATCTGAAGCTTAGCACACCTCTACCACCCATGCAATCCCCTTCCCGGTATACCCCCAAGACCCATACTGCACCAAATGGCCGCCGCACCCGTTTGGGTGCGGCGCGAAAGGAAGGAAAGGGGTGATTGAGGTCAAGCACAGCCTGACGTGCCCGTGCCCCTGGCACGCGACCGGAAATTCAGGTCGTCTCCAAAACCCGACGGGCTAGCGGTATTTGAGGACCTCCATGAGCTCCTCGACCACCCGGTCCACGTCGCCCCGGTCTTTGGCCGTGGCCACGTGGTCCCGGAGGTGGCTTTTCAGCACCAACTCGCCCACCTTATTCAGGGCCCCCTGGACCGCCTTGATCTGCTTCAGAACGTCGACGCAGTAGCTTTGGTCCTCGTAGAGCATGCGCAGGATGCCCTCGATGTGGCCCTTGGTGGAGAGCAAGCGCCGCCGCGCTTCCTCGCGGGTCTTTGGATCCAGGTGCAGATGGTTACGATCAGCAACCTCAGGCATCTGCCGGCTTGGCCTCGTAGCCTTCCTCGCGGATGGCCTCGATCAGGGCATCCAGGTTGGGATTGCCCTCGACGAGCGCCTCTCCGCGCTCGAGGGACACCTCCACCACGCGCTCGACGCCAGGAACACCTTTGAGGGCCTTGGTCACCGCCATCACGCAGTGGTCGCAGCTCATGCCGTCTACTTTGAGCTTAATCAATTTCACTCACCTCCTTCGGCTTACCCCCCCCTCGGGGGGTGGGTACTTCCAGCTTAGCACCCCTCTCCCCAAGGCGCAACTCTCCAGGAACGTGAATAGAGTAAGGTCATGGCCAAGACCCTCTTCATTTTGAACGATCCCCCCTACGGCAGCGAGCGGAGCTACAACGCCCTGCGCCTCGCGGTCTCGCTCGCCCGACGCGAGGGGGAAACGGTTCGCGTCTTCCTCATGAGCGACGCGGCATCCGCGGCCAAGCGCGGTCAGAAGCTTCCAGAAGGCTATTACCACCTGGAACGGATGCTCGGGGCGCTCACGCGCAGGGGTGGCGAGGTCGCCGTGTGCGGCACCTGCATGGACGCGCGCGGCCTTACGGAAGACGAACTGGTCGAAGGCGCCCGCCGGAGCACGCTCTCCGAGCTCACCGACTGGGTCCAGTGGGCCGATCGCGTCCTGGTGTTCTAAATACCCCGCCGTGGCTCTCGCCACGGCGGGGGCCCCGGGAAAACACAAGCAACCGCCAATCTCACATCAACATACTGAAAAGTTCGTGGGCGCTCACCCCGCGCCACCGCGCCCCGTCACTGCGAGGCGCGAGAGCTGCCGGAACGAGGCCCGGGCCAGCAGCAGCGGCGCGGCCCAGGGATGCGGCGCCTTGGGCAGCCAAACGCCATGGCCGGGGCCGGGCTCGGCCGAAGCGAAGACGAGGGTTACCCCCTTTCCTGCCGCCGCTTCCGCCCAATCGAACACCAGCGGATACCCCTCGTCCTCCGGCGCGAGGACCAAGACCGGGCCCCGCCCGGGCGAGGGAGGTTCCTCGGCAATCGAGCGCGCCTCGGCCAAACGCCCAAGCCCCCACGTCATACCCCGGGCCACGGCTTCGGCGGCGGCCATGCCGGGGCCGAGCGAAACCACGCCGACCCGATCCGCTTCTGCGAAAAACTCGAGGAACGCCGGCCACTCGAGGTTCCCGGCCCGATCGATCACCTCCGGCAGGGCTTCGATCGCCCGCCGCATATCAGGCGCCTCGCGCCAGTAGGCCAAAAGCTGAAAGATCGCGGCCGACTCGGCCAGAAAACGGGTCAAAAGGCCGTCGCCGTCCTCGAGAAAAAGCACGAAGAGCGCGTCGACCGCCCGGGAAAGCGGCGTGGCCTCGCCTTGGGCCAGGGCGACGGTGAGCGCCCCCTGGCGCCGGGCCGAATCGGCGAGCGCCAGCGAGGCGGGGGCCCGTCCAAAGAAGAGACCGAACGATCCCGCCAGAGCAAGCTGCGCCCCGTAAAGCTGGGTCCAGGCGGGCTCGAATGGGGCGAGCGGCACTCCGAGGGCGATGGCGAAAAGATGACGGGCGTAAACCAGACCGGGATCGGCGACCCCGCCCGCAACCCCGAAGGCGAACCCGGGCCGGCGCCTGGCCAGGAAACGCCCGAGCGAACGGGCTTCTTCGCGATTCTCCCTCAGCAGGCGCTCGAGCTTCGCCGCCACCTCGGGCGCATCAAGCGTCTTCATGCGGGAAGACCCTTCTTCCTTCGACATAGACCTCCTCCACCGTGAGCGACGCGTCCATCACCACCACGTCGGCGCGCTGGCCGGGGGCGAGGCTGCCCCGGTCCGTAAGTCCAAGGTACAAAGCGGGCACCCGGGAGAGCATGGCGACGGCGTCTTTGAGCGCCACCCCCCAGGCCACCAGGTTGCACAGGGCCCGGTCCATGGTCAGGGTGCTCCCCGCTAGCGTCCCATCAGCGCGCCGGACCGCGTCGCCGCGCTTTTGTCCCCGCTGCCGCCCCAGCGCGTACCACCCGTCGGGCATCCCGGCGGCGGCCACCGCGTCGGTGACCACGTAGAGGCCGGGGATTTGCCTCCTGGCCAGCCGGATCGCCTCGGGGGCCACGTGCAGCCCGTCGGCGACGATCTCGGCGAAGCCGCTGCGAAGCAGCGCCGCCATCGCCGCCCCGGGGGCGCGGTGGGAAAGGCCTGACATGGCGTTGTAGAGGTGGGTAAACCCGGCGGCCCCGGCCTCGAGCGCCGCCACGGCCTCCTCATAGGTGGCGTCGGTGTGGCCGATCTGCACCCGGATCCCCGCCCCCGCCAGGTGACGGATGAGCGCCAGGGCCCCGGGAAGCTCCGGGGCCAAGGTCACCACCCGGATGCGGGCCAGCGCCAGCAGTGAGGCCATCTCGCCGGGGTCGGGATGGCGGGCGTGCGGCGGCTGGGCCCCGAGTTTTTTGGGGTTCAGGTAGGGGCCCTCGAGGTGCGCCCCCAAAACCCGGGCCTCGCCCGGTCCCGGCCGGGTGCGCACCGCCTCGATGCCGGAAAGGGCCGATCGCAACTCGGCCTCCGGCGCGCACACGGTGGTCGGAAGCATCGCGGTGGTGCCGTGGGCGGCGTGAAATCGCGCCAGGCGCCGGATGGCGGCCTCCCCCTGCATGGCGTCGGCGCCGCCGCCTCCATGGACGTGGAGGTCGATGAAGCCGGGAAGGATGTAGCGCTCCGGCGCGGGGCCGGGCACAAATCCGGCCACCCGCCGCGTAAAACAAAGCCGCCCCGGCAAAAAGCCCCGGGGGGTGAACACCTGGCCGCCAAGACACTTCACGGCGCCAACGCCCCGCCTCAGGTCGCCCGCAGCTCGGCGATGAAGTCGTAGCGGTCGCCCCGGTAGTGGGCCCGGGTAAACTCCAGCGGCGTTCCCCCGGGGAGGTAGCTCACGCGCTCGATGTAGAGGAGGGCGCTGCCGATCGGAACCCCGAGGAGCGAGGCCTCCCGCTCCCCGGCGGATACGGCCCTGAGCCGCTCAAGCGCCCACTCGGGGCCATACCCCCGGGCCTTGAGCGCGGCGTAGAGCGACTCCTCGATCCCTTCGGGATCGGGGAAAAAGCGAACCGGAATCACGGCGTGCTCGATCGCCATCGGCAACCGGTCGGCCGTGCGAACCCGCAAGAGTCGCACCACCGCCTCCCCCGGCTCCAGCGAAAGCGCGATCGCCTCTTCCGGGGTGGCCGTGCCCCGCTCGCGGCGCAACCACCTCGAGGCCGGCGTCATCCCCCGTTGACGCATATCCTCGGAAAATCCGGTGAGCACCGAGAGCGGCCGCTGCACCCGGCTGGCCACGAAGGTGCCCGAGCCGTGCCGGCGCACGAGCATGCCACCGGAGACCAGCTCATCGAGGGCCCGGCGGACCGTCAGCCGGGAGACCCCAAGCCGCTT